>DENY01000241.1:7520-10652 GCA_002359825.1 Bacteroidales bacterium UBA2632 | reverse complement strand
CCAGATATTTCGCCCAAATGAAACATACATTCTCTGATATCTTGCGCCAAAAAATCATGGGAGATGCCAATATCCAATCCTTCGCGTACACGCTCAATTGCCGTGAGAGCTTTGATGAGAGCTTGGTAGTGTCGCATATTAGTTACAATCACATCGGCTTCGCCAATAGATGGTACGTGAGCAGCTTCCACTAACGNNGTTTGTAGTGTTTGAATATTGTCTTGTTTCTTTGCAGAAATAAAAAGCCTGTCGGCTGTTAATTCCTTCAACAGATTGTTTTTGCTTTGCAGTTCTTCCTGCGATAACAAATCAGCTTTGTTGAAAAGAAGTACAGCATGTTTGTCTTTCAATTTAGGGACAATGGCATTAGCCAATTCCTCAATCTTTGCGTCAGGTGTTGTTAGGTCAACAACCCATAAGACGATGGAGGCTTGTTCAATTTTCTGGTAGGTTCTTTCGATACCCATCATCTCTATGGCATCCACAGTGCTGCGAATGCCTGCCGTGTCAATAAATCTGAACGAAATACCTTGTATGTTTATGACATCTTCGATAACATCGCGCGTAGTGCCATGTATATCCGAAACAATTGCTTTTTCTTCTTCCAGCAATATATTGAGAAGTGTGGATTTTCCTGCATTGGTTTCTCCGATGATAGCCACGGGAATACCGTTCTTGATAACATTGCCCAAGCTAAAAGATTTGGCCAATCTATCAATCTCACTTTCCACTTGGTTTGTCAACTCCATTAGCGTTTCGCGATTGGCAAATTCTACATCTTCTTCAGAAAAATCGAGTTCCAACTCTATTAAGGAAGCAAATTGCAACAATGTGTCACGTAGTTGCGCAATTTTGTTTGTAAAACTCCCCCGCATTTGGTTCAAAGGNNTATGTGAAGTTGCTGATGTTGAGGCTATCAAATCGGCAACAGCCTCGGCTTGCGATAAATCAAATTTCCCATTTGTGAATGCTCTTCGTGTGAATTCGCCTGCTTCCGCCATGCGAGCTCCTGCATGGAGCAATATTTCCATTAATTTTTGCTGTATATATATAGCTCCGTGACAAGCAATCTCAATGCTCTCTTCACCTGTGAAAGAGTGGGGAGCATGAAAAACTGTAGCCAACACTTCGTCCAATACACTATCGTTGTCCATTATTTTTCCAAAATGTACGGTGTAGGGTGATTGGTCTATTAGTTTCTTGTTGTTGGGCGATTCAAAAATAGTATCCACCAAGGCAATGCATCCTGTGCCCGAAAGGCGGACAACAGCAATGGCCCCCATACCGGGAGCCGTTGATATTGCACAAATTATATCATTAGTAGTGTGGTATGCACCTGTATTCATAGTCGAATGTATAGTCTGTTGTATTAATATCTAAAACTACTTCCTCCAACAAATTCGCGCAAGAGCGATGTTGGTGGCAGTTCTCTATCAGTAATATAATTGAAATAGGATAGAAACTTCAAAAGTCTGTAAGCTTCTGCATATTCGGGAGCTGTGCGAGGCACTTGTTGCAAAATGGGTTCCACATGTCTACGTAGCGAACCCAACTCATAAATCATGGCTGAGTTAAACATCACATCTGCGTTTTCTTGATACGGGAATATCCATTTATCTTCACCTCTCCTCACACTGTCCCAGCGAGAAATTGTATCCATTGCCGAATAGTTTCTGTATGTGTAGTCGCGTGTTATACGACGCAATAGTCTGTTATCTGAAGCAGGAATCCAGTTATGATTATCCAGTGAAATAGAGGTTAAAGCAGATACATAGACCATAAACTTCTTTTCCTCCGGAATGTGAGCTGTCAATTCTGGATTGAGTGCATGTATGCCTTCGACAATTAGTATGTTTTTCTCGTCTATCTTCAGCCTATTATCTCTATATTCACGTTCGCCTGTTGTGAAATTATAAGTTGGCATTTCTACCTCTATACCTTTCATCAAAGCCAGCATGTTTTCTTCAAACAAAGGCAAGTCTAATGCATAAAGAGATTCATAGTCATAATCTCCACTCTCATCCTTAGGAGTATCTTCTCGGTTCACAAAGTAATCGTCAAGCGATATTCCTACAGGTTTAAGCATATTTACCAGTAATTGAACTTCCAAACGCTTCCTAAACGTAGTCTTGCCAGACGAGGTGGGGCCCGATATCAATATTACTCTTACTCCATCGTTATATCTTTCGGCAATTTGCGAAGCGATATCTCCAATTTGCTTTGCTTGATAAGCCTCTGCTACTTGAATAACATCCGAAATGCGATTCATCTGTTTTGCTTTGTTCAAGTCGCCCACATTATCAAGCCCCGTCATTTTTAAGAAATGAAGATGTTCGCGATAGATGTTCAACAGCTTGTCTTGTCGTAAAAAATCCTCGAGCCTATCAGGGGTTTGCCTATTTGGTATTTGTAGAAGAAATCCACCGTTGTATCTAATAATATCAAAAATTGTGATGTATCCTGTTGAGGGTGTCAGGCATCCATAGAAGTAATTGATATAACCATCAAGCTCAAAGTAACGAGAATACATAAAATTGGATGTTTCAAGCAATAGTGCTTTATCCTCCATGCGGTTTTTTCTGAAAAGCTTTACAACCTCTGCGGTTTCCTCTTCGTGCGAAATAAAGGGATAATCAGCTTCTACAATTTCGTGCATTCTTTTGCGTATAGTGTCCAACTGATTTTCTGTTACTTTGTCAGTTTCGCCATCTATCTCGATATGGAAAAAATATCCTTTAGATACAGCATGTTCAATATAGGTAACGGCATCGGGCAAAACATCATTTACAGCTTTGGCCAAAATAAAGCAGAGTGAACGAACATACGTACGCATAGCAGATTGCGAAGTGATATCTACAAACTCCACCAATTTTGGCCGATATACTTTATAAGCCAAAGATTCGGTTCTATTATTCACTTTCGCATTTGCAATGAGATAAGGCATTTTAAAGTTGAAAATCTTAATAATATCTACTAATGAAGAGGCTATTGGAACTTGTTTTCTCTCCCCTGTGTTTTTTAAATGGATTTCTACTGTATCAGTCATAATTTATTTTTTTGAATATGTTTATTTTTAATCTTGATATATGATTAATGATTATATTTGCAGACGAAATTACATCAATTTTTCAA
>DENY01000241.1:7164-7475 GCA_002359825.1 Bacteroidales bacterium UBA2632 | reverse complement strand
AACATGGACTATACATTTTTCGACTTTCTTAAACTCGTCGGGTCTTTGGGTTTGTTTTTGTATGGAATGAAAATCATGAGTGAAGGCTTGCAAAAGATGGCAGGTGAAAAGCTTAGGAGCATCTTAACTATTATGACTCGCAACCGAGTCATGGGTGTGTTAACTGGGGTGCTTATAACAGCGCTTATTCAATCTTCATCTGCAACTACCGTAATGGTAGTTAGCTTTGTAAATGCAGGCTTGCTCACTTTAGCCCAATCGATTGGAGTAATTATGGGTGCCAATATTGGCACTACTGTAACGGCATGGAT
>DENY01000241.1:3741-6974 GCA_002359825.1 Bacteroidales bacterium UBA2632 | reverse complement strand
TCATTGGTACAGTATTGACCATAATTGTTCAGTCATCGAGTGCCACTGTGGCCATCACCCTAATAATGTGTTCAAGAGGGTGGATAGGTTTTGAGTCGGCTGCAGCCATGATTATGGGTGAAAATATAGGTACAACTATCACTGCCAATCTCGCAGCCATGTCAGCCAATATTTCAGCCAAACGTGCTGCATTTTCACATCTTCTGTTTAATGTCTTGGGAGTGATTTGGATGCTATTCATATTCAACTTTTTCATTGATATGGTTGCGGGTATTGTTGAAAATGTGTGGTCGGTTAACCCCACCGAAATGTCAGGATTTATGGCATCAATCTCTCCTAAGGACTTCTCTCTTATCACTTCCACGCCTGCTCCTGAGTTGTCCCCCAATTTACTCGTAAAGCAACAATTATATCACACATACGAACTCTCGACATCCTACGGGCTCTCGTTGTTTCACACGCTTTTTAATATTATTAATGTGTTTTTGATGATATGGTTTGTAAATTCTTATGAGAAAGTATGCAAATGGGCTATCAAAGCCAAAACTGATGAAGAAGGTGAAGAGTTTCAATTGCAATATATAACTACCGGCATGCTCTCTACTGCTGAGTTGTCGATATTACAAGCTGAGAAAGAGATGGAAGTGTATGCACGTCGCACGCGCAAAATGCTAAGTCTGGTACAGAAACTTGCAGAAACAGTAGATGAATCGAAATTTATAAAATTATTTGTTCGTATCGAGAAGTACGAAGGTATAAGCGACCGTATGGAGGTTGAAATAGGTTCGTACTTGAATAAAGTTACGGAAGGGAAACTCAGTAATTATAGTAAAGAAAAGATTAGAGCAATATTACGTGGAGTGACGGAAATAGAAAGTGTTGCTGACGCATGTCATAATATAGCACTTCACTACAATAGGAAAGTGGTTGATAATCAAGTTTTTTCTGATGCTTTGAATGAGAATATTAATAAAATGTTTGCATTACTGGAAAAAGCTTTTGATGTCATGGAGCGAGTAATTAGTGTTCAAGCAGTAACCGAAGCTGATATGAAAGAGAGTAAAAAAAATGAATTGAGTATAAATGAGATGCGTAATGAATTAAAGCACAAAAATATTGAGGACGTAAATAACAATATTTATCCTTATCAAGTGGGCGTTTACTATATGGACATTGTAGCAGAATGCGAACATATGGGTGATTATATATTGAATGTTGTAGAATCTATAAATCATGAAAAGTTTTAAGATGATTCTTAAAAATTATCTTTCCTAAAAGCTTTATCTTTAGCACACCAAATATATTAATCTAAATCACGCTATATTTTATTATTTTGATATGCTTAATTTATATTTGCACTTTGTCTATTTTGAAGTATATTTGTAAATAAATACACGTTATTTTTTGAACATGGACTATACATTTTTCGACTTTCTCAAACTTATCGGGTCTTTAGGCCTGTTTTTATACGGTATGAAGATCATGAGCGAGGGCTTGCAGAAAATGGCAGGCGAGCAACTCAGAGGCATTCTGACCGCAATGACCCGAAACAGATTTATGGGGGTGTTGACCGGTATTTTGATAACGGCCCTTATCCAATCTTCATCAGCAGCCAGTGTGATGGTGGTGAGTTTTGTGAATGCCGGTTTGCTAACTTTAGCCCAGTCTATTGGAGTGATTATGGGAGCCAATATTGGAACAACCGTCACAGCATGGATGATATCTTTGTTTGGATTCGGCAAATTTTCCATCAGCATTATATCAATCCCGCTATTGGGAATTGGGCTTCCTCTTATTTTTTCTGCAAAAAGTAAACGTAAATCTCTTGGTGAATTCATCTTTGGTTTTGCGTTTTTGTTTATGGGGCTCGACTTTCTAAAAGACTCTATGCCCGACTTGCAAAACAACCCCGAGGTGCTTGCTTTTGTGAGTGATTTTGCAGATTTAGGATTTCTCTCTACGATTATTTTCTTGCTCATTGGTACAGTATTGACCATTATAGTTCAGTCTTCGAGTGCTACAGTAGCCATTACCCTCATTATGTGCTCCCGAGGTTGGATAGGCTTTGAATCTGCGGCTGCAATGATTATGGGTGAAAACATAGGGACTACAATCACGGCCAATATGGCTGCTTTCTCCGCTAATATTTCGGCAAAACGAGCCGCATTTGCCCATCTCATGTTCAATGTCTTGGGTGTTCTCTGGATGCTTTTGATATTTAAGTTCTTTACAAATATGGTGGCCAGCATAACCGAAAGTTTGTGGTCAACCAATCCTATTGGAATGACAGACTTTATAGCAACTATGTCTCCTAATGAATTTAGAATGATATCAACAGCACCTTCCTCAGAGTTGTCTACTGACTTATTAGCCAAGCAAGATTTATATCACTCTTATGAAGCAACTACGTCTTATGGATTATCGTTGTTTCACACCATGTTTAATATAAGTAATGTCTTGATAATGGTGTGGTTCGTTAATATATATGAGCGAATTTGCAAGTTTGTTATCAAACCCAAAGAAGATGAAGAGGATGAAGAATTCCAATTGCAGTTTATCACCACGGGAATGCTTTCTACAGCTGAACTTTCTATTTTGCAAGCCGAAAAAGAGATGGAAGTGTATGCAAAACGTACCCGAAAGATGTTTAAGCTGGTGCAGAAACTTGCTGTTGCGAAAGACGAAGTTAAGTTTTTGAAACTCTTTTCCAGAGTCGAAAAATACGAGGGTATAAGCGATCGCATGGAAATCGAGATTGGTTCCTATCTGGGTAAAGTGGCCGAGGGTCGATTGAGTAATCAAAGTAAGGAACGAATCAGATCTATTTTGCGTGGTGTAACTGAAATTGAAAGTATTGCAGATTCATGTCATAACATGGCCCGTCACTACAAACGTAAAGCAGAAGCCAATGCAGAATTTACAGAAGAATTGAGAGAAAACATCCGCTTGATGTGGAAAGAACTTGAAAAAGCATACGATAAAATGCAAGATGTGCTGAAGGTACAAGAGGTAACGGAAGCAGATATGACGGACAGCATCAAATATGAAAACAGAATAAACGAAATGCGTAACATGCTGAAACGTAAAAACATCGAAGATGTAAACGATAAGATTTATGATTATCAAACTGGTGTTTACTACATGGACTTGGTGGTTGAGTGTGAGCGTATGGGCGATTATATTATTAATGTGGTGCAGTCCATCAAGCATCTGAAGATTTAATAGCAAAAAAT
>DENY01000241.1:1405-3710 GCA_002359825.1 Bacteroidales bacterium UBA2632 | reverse complement strand
AGACTGGAAGAAAAAACTAAACATAGTTTATTCAACTAACCCCGATTTTGAATACCAACAAGAAGAAACTCCACAAGAAGAGACGTTGGCCAAAGAGAAACAACTTTTGCGTATAAAACTTGATACTAAACAACGCCGTGGTAAAGCCGTTACCCTCGTTACAGGATTTGTGGGACAAGAAGAAGACCTAAACGAATTGGGCAAACTACTGAAAGTAAAATGTGGAGTGGGCGGCTCTGTAAAAGATGGTGAAATAATTGTACAAGGAAATATGCGCAATAAGGTTTTAGAAATATTACAAAGTGAAGGATACAAGAAAGCACGTGTCATCTAACAACCCTCCATATCTACATGTTTATAAAGCGTCAGCAGGATCGGGTAAAACCCACCAGCTAACGGGTCAATATATACGTCTACTCTTTTCTGCTCCTCACAATTATCGTCACATTTTGGGCGTAACCTTTACCAATAAGGCTACCGATNNGAAGTCGCGCATAGTAGAGGAACTCAACAACCTCGCCGTTGGCAACAAGTCGGGATATCTCACTCAATTGATGGAAGAATTCAAATTGTCTGAAAAGATTATCCGTCAACAAGCCAAAGGCATTCTGCAAAGTATTCTGCACAACTATTCCACCTTTTCTATTAGCACTATCGACCGGTTTTTCCAACAAACCATGCGCGCTTTTACTCGCGAAATGGGGATAACGGGTGGCTATAAAGTGGAGGTAGACAATCAGTCGTTCCTACCCGAGATTGTAGATCTCATGCTCAATGAGCTGGACGAGGATGGTAATGAAGAGTTGATAGAATGGTTGTTGGATTACATGAAAGACCGCATAGAGGATAGCAACAGCTGGAAAATCAACCAAGATATAGTGAATCTTGCCTCCAATTTGTTTGATGAGCGATTTATCACCCTCTCGGCTCCTGTGCAAGACCAAATAAAGAATAAGCAGACACTCAATCAATATAAACAAAAGCTGTGGGCTATTGTCCGCAACTACGAGAATCAAATCAAAGAGATTGGACTGTGTGCTCAAGGTATAGCTAAGAAACACAATTTGGAGTTCACCGATTTCTCAGGCGGTAGCCGCTCACAATTCCGAAGGTTTGATATGTGGGCAACTGGCGATGTTCCAGATATGACAGCTACTTTCCTCAAATATCCCGATGATGTGTCTTGCTGGTATACCATAAAAGCTCCCAACGAGCTAAAGAACTCGATAGAAGCAGCATTTGCTGATGGATTGAACAGGTGTGTGAAAGATGTTATTGGCCTATATGACAATAGTATTCACTATGCTACAGCACGAGAGATACTAAAACTATTCAACACATTAGGTATTTTGAACGATGTCAACAATCGCTTACAAAAATATAGACGCGATACTAACATGTTGTTCTTATCGGATACTACAGAACTACTCAACAAGATAATTGCTGATAGCGAATCGCCTTTTGTATATGAGAAAATAGGTTCACGGCTCAATCATTTTATGATAGATGAATTTCAAGATACCTCTACCATGCAGTGGAACAACTTCCGACCCTTGCTCGATGAGAGTATGGCATCGGGAAATTACAATCTGATTGTGGGTGATGTGAAGCAAAGTATCTATCGCTGGCGCAACTCTGACTGGCGATTACTTGAAGAGCAGATTGTACAAGATTTCACCGAACCCAATATCCAGCAACATGTTTTAGAAACCAATTGGCGAAGCGATGCCAACATCGTTCGCTTCAACAACAAGTTTTTTGAGTATGCTGCCACTACAATGCAAGATGAGTTTGTAGGGACCGATGAGGAGATTCAAAACTCAGCCTATTTTTCCACTAAAATAGCGGATGCATATAGTCAAGTTTCACAACACATTTCACCGCATAAGTTGGCTGATGATGATGGTGCAGTGAGCATTCAGTTCATCGATCAAGAAGAAGTGGATAGTTGGCAAGAAGAAGCATTGAATCAGTTACCCTTGACATTGCAACAATTGCAAGACGACGGTTTCCGCCTCAAAGATATTGCCATACTTGTGCGTACTGGTAAAGAAGCAGTGGCTGTTTCAGAGGCATTGTTGCTCTATAAAGACGAGCATCCCGACACAGAATACAACTATGACTTCATATCCAACGAGGCACTGCTACTCAACAACTCATCGTGTGTGAAAACAGCGGTGGCACTGTTGCAATACATCAATAGTCCACTTGAAAAGACTGGCCGTGTCCGTGCCATTTACGAATACTATCGCTTCACCACTAAGATGAATGCATCGGACATATTCGACAACTATGTACAGCAACG
>DENY01000241.1:0-1398 GCA_002359825.1 Bacteroidales bacterium UBA2632 | reverse complement strand
GCGCTCCCATTGTACGAATTGGCCGAGGCCTTATTCGATTTGCTCAAAGTGGCTACACAACCAACCGACACTGTATATATTCAGGCATTTCTCGATTTGATAAATGACTACAGTGCACGCAAAACTGCTGACTTGAATGGTTTTCTGGCCTGGTGGGACGAAGCAAAAGAGAAAAAGAGTCTTTTCTCACCTGCCGATCAAGATGCGATACAACTAATGACCATTCACAAATCGAAAGGACTGGAGTTTGGAGCAGTCATTTTGCCCTTTGCCAGTTGGAATTTCGAACCCCAATCGGGTCGCAATATATTGTGGTGTAAACCCGAAGTGGCACCCTTTGATGAAATTGGTGTAGTTCCTGTGAAATATTCTGACAAGTTGGCTTCTACCATTTTTAAACAAGACTATCTGGAGGAAAAGCTCTACTCGTATATCGACAATCTCAATTTGCTTTACGTGACTCTGACACGACCAAAGCATCGACTCATCATCACTGCTCCTAAACCCAAACCCCCTAAAAAGAATGAGGCGGTTCGCATAAAAAATGTAGCTGATTTGCTGTGGCAAAGTGTTTCTACCCAGTTTAAAGAAGTTGCTAAGGAAATTGAAGACTCCCCCACAGAAGAATCCAAAGAGAATCATCTGTTATTCAGTTTCGGGTCGCCCAAACCATTGGAGAGGGAAACTAAAGATAAGCCTGTAACAGAACCCACCGATATGAATTGGCAATCTACCCCATTTCGAAACCGATTGAAGTTACGCTTGTCGGGCATGGGTTACTTCTCTGACGATGGCACCCGTGATTTTGGCACACTGATGCACGAAATTGTGAGCGAAATGCGCACATTGGACGATTTGGATAGTGCGTTAGAGAAGAAAGTATTGAGCGGAGAGTTGACCACTGACGAAAAACAAATACTGCACGATTTCCTTTCTCAAAGCCTCTCCTTGCCCGAAGTGCAAGATTGGTATTCGGGCAATTATCATGTGCTCAACGAGCAACAGGTGCTGCATCCATCCTTGCATTTCATTCGTCCAGACAGGGTGATGATTAAAGACAATGAGGTGGTGGTGGTTGATTACAAATTTGGCGAATCTGTCGAAAGCAAATATGTGAAACAGGTGCAACGCTACGTCAAAAGCATCGAAGATATGGGCTATGCCAATGTGCGAGGGTATGTGTTTTATGTGAAATTGGGAAAGATTATACAGGTTTAGACAACCATCCGAATGAAAACAACAATATGATTAAAGATTTACTACTTGTTGGTCTGGGTGGAGGTATTGGCAGCATGCTCCGATTCCTCACATCGCGCTTGTCTGCACGCTATATTTCATCCGAATGGGCATTGGTAGGTACATTCATAGCCAATATTGTTGGTTGTTTCATCATCGGAT
>DENY01000240.1:23296-25564 GCA_002359825.1 Bacteroidales bacterium UBA2632 | reverse complement strand
TGCGCATGCTATCATAAAGAAGATTTACTCCGTTTACAACGGCCTTTTTCACAGAATTGTCTTCATTCAAATCAATCTCAATGGTTGTTGGGTTGGCGGCTCCCCCAAATACAAACTCGAAATCGGGAAATGATTTTATTTTAATGGGTTCTATTATGCCTTCGGCGTGAAAATCAACGCTATCAATCACTGCTTTGTCTGTATAGCCTACAAAAGCAGGAATAGCAGTTTCTACTTGCGCTATTGAAGGAGGAAATTTAGATATCTCTTCAATATATACGCCAGGTGTTTTGTACGATGTTGCCATAATTTTAAATTTTTTATATTACATGTATATCTCTGAATAATAACTGTTAGATGAATCAGTAAGCGTATTTTTCACATTTGGATTGGGCAATTCTTTGCCATTGAGTTCAACTGGGATAAATCCCTTTTGGGTAAGAGGGTATTCTATTTTAGTAATTAATCTTTTTGCATCTCCTTGTTCAACTTTCAAATCGTCTGATGTTGTTACACTTTGATTCTTATCAAAAAGATAACGCCAATACGTTTTTCTATTTTTAAAAACCAAATCAAACTCTCTTGGAGTAACTCTCAATTTACCTTGAGTAGTGGTAACGCTCAACGAACTTTCAGCTCCTTTCATGAATATACGGATGAGCCCCAGCATATTCATTTTTTCATTTAGACTCAACTTTTCCAATCCATTCCTTTCGTCAAACTCCACAGATTGTATAAAACTATTGTCTATATGTTGATTAAAACCTGCTTTGTCAATCAACGGAAAACTATTCGACTCTGAATCCAATGCTCGATTGGCCAAATAATATGGTTTGCCTCTACTCTCAAATTTCAAATCGGTGTAATTGTAGAAAAGAGCATCTTTTATCTGAATTACAAAAGTGAAAAACAAATCATCACTGAGTTCAATGAAAGGTGTTTTGTAGTCATCGTCAGACACTTTGGACCAAACGAAAAATCCTGCAGTATGTGTTTTGAAAATCAATTTATGACCATTGAGTTTTTGAAACGTTTGTGCTGTCGGGACTATGTTTATAGCTGTTAGAATATTGTAGTTGCTTAGTTGTTTCAGTTGTTCATTTTCCGACATTGAGTTAAATGTTTCTGTTCCTTTATTCAAGAAATATTGGTGAAAGATTTTTACACTGAAGAGTTCTTTGTATTTAATTGAATAACTCATTGTCTCATATCGTTTATGGTTCCGCTAATTTGTGTAATGGCTTCAGATGCTGCTAGTTTCTTATCACTCTCTATTTGAATTAATTGAACTTTATAAATAACCGAAGGCATTTGTCGTCCCCCTAGCGTACCCCAAATATTATTAAGTTCTTCAAAAGTGGGTGTATGAATATCAACATTGAATTTAAAATGATCCAACACATCCATAGATACATTATTTCTGTTGTAAGCTGTATTTGTTGATGTAAAAACCTTTTTACTTTGAAAGAACTCAATAACTTTTGAGATACTTCGCAACGATCTGTCATAGGCTTGAAAGCTTGCACATATCAAAAGATAAAGATTTAAATGAACAGGTGGATTCTTATATTCTGTTTTGAGGTTATTCAATTTATAGTAGGGAGAGTTTTTCAATGTTGCTTCTTCTTCCAATTTCAAAAGAGTAACAACAACTTTATCATTAAGTTTTTCAGCATCGTTGTTCCCAGATTCCCATAAAGCTATATTGTCAAGAATGATTGAATCTACAAGACCAATTTCAGAAAAATAGTCGTCTATTTGTTCTTTTAATATTTGAAGAGTTTCATAGATCATTGATAATTCATTTTAATTTGTGAAGAGAAACAGAAGAATTTGAATGCTCAAAATAATAAAGAGTAATGAACAGTAGGTAGTATCATACTGACTTACAACATTGTTATTTTAACAACATTACATTACTTTCAAACAATTAAAACAATATACCACACTCTATGATATAATGATATTTGATACAAATACAACAGATATAATTATGAATTGTTCTGTATATGACATATTAAGTTCAAAATTGATACAGTAATTATACAAAATGAGACAATAACACAATTAGAAAGATAAAAAAGTCAGTGTATGCCCTTCAAAATATACTATAAAAATGTCATCACACCTACTTTTATTCAGAAAGCATTTTATAGTAGTAAGAAAGTATCAAAATCAGAGAATGATAAAATAGTTGAAAACAAATGCATCGTCGTGGATTTGACATCCATCTGATGAAAATTCAATCCACGGCCGTGGAAATGTTTT
>DENY01000240.1:22632-23208 GCA_002359825.1 Bacteroidales bacterium UBA2632 | reverse complement strand
GGATGCAATTTTCAACAGTTTTATAAAAATCCGACATCTGTTTATCGAAGAAATTAAATTCTATTTCCACATAAAACTGCTCAATCTAAAGTAGCGTAACCCTCCATTTATGGTTTTCAAAACAGTTCTTTTAATTTTCCACTTCGTCAATTTGAATCCTGAGGGTTCTTTGGTATAATTTTCGATCGTGGTTTTCCCAGAAGTGTATCTCGTTGGTTTTTTTCTTAGTTCTTTTTCTATAATCACCATGCTGTCATAATAGTGAACAGCTTTCACACTTTTTGTAAAACTATTGACCTTCAAAGATGACTGTTCCGAAAAGTAAGCATGTAGATAATCTATAAAGCTTTTACTATATTCGATAAAGGTTCCTGTCCTTCGATGTCCTCCTCCATACATTATTTGATAGGACGTGTGAGTATCTTCACACAGATAGATACCCGTTTCTTTTACGTGACCAAATAACTCTTCAAAAGTTACTATTTGCTGCTTCATGGTGTGCCCTCCATCATCAATAAGAATGTCGATAGGAGGGATTTGTTCTTTTACTTTTTTGAGAAAGTCAGGGTCTGACTG
>DENY01000240.1:18611-22519 GCA_002359825.1 Bacteroidales bacterium UBA2632 | reverse complement strand
GAATCTCGAGAATTACAATTTCTTTATATCTATACTTACTAAAATACTGATCGTAGACATCAAAGTAATGTGACCACTTATCAATTAATCTATCGTCGTTTTTGTAAAAGTATTTTTCTAAATCATTCATGCTAATTGTCTTCTTTGCGTTTGATTAATTTTGATAATCAAAGGTAGTAATGAATGTTGAATATATATAACAAGTACATAAATAATAAACAAAATTATTATTTCCATTTTTAAAAGAATTGTTTATTCATAGATATATTTTGTTTTATTCTATCAATATTCTTGTTAGCAATAAACTAAGAATGTTCGTATACACCAATAAGTATTAATTAAAAAGACTCTAATTTCATATAGTATCCATATAATCAAACTGTTAAACAGACTACAAACTATATATAAATTATATCATCTATTTTAACTGTGAATTATTAAACATTCTGATAGCTATATTGTTAAACAGTAACTCTCAAACAATAAACAAAACTAGTGTAAAGGTAATGAATTTGTACAATAAAATTTCATTCAAAACCAGCAAGCTGATTACAAATGAGTATAGTACTTCATTCTCAATTGCAGTGAGCTATCTTCCTTATGAGATGCGTCAATCTATATATAGTATATATGGATTTGTGCGAATGGCTGACGAAATTGTAGATACTTTTCATACAGCCAATCAAAATCTTATTTTGGATGATTTCGAAAAAGATTATTACAAAACATTAGAAAATGGGATTAGTATGAATCCTGTTTTACATTCGTTTGGCATTACTGTAACTAAATATCAATTTCCAGATGAATTAGTTGACTCGTTTTTGAAAAGCATGAAAGCTGATTTAAGTAAACAAATATATGATAACAATACTGAATTGGACCTTTACATACATGGTTCTGCCAATGTCGTTGGGCTGATGTGTTTGCTTGTTTTCTTGGCTGGAGATAAAAACAAATACAATGAATTAAAAGACTCTGCCATGAAATTGGGATCTGCTTTTCAGAAAGTAAATTTTTTGCGCGATCTCAAAGCAGATACACAAGGATTGAACAGATTGTATTTTCACGATGTTGATATGAACAACTTTACCGAAGAAGTTAAGCAGCAACTGATAAAAGATATTGAACAAGATTTTGACGAAGCTGAAATAGGCATCAGAGAACTACCTGGCAGATCGAAGCTTGCAGTATTTATTGCATTCATATATTATAAAAATCTTTTACACAAACTGCAAAAGACACCAGCTGATAAAATTATCAGTACACGTATCAGAGTTCCTGATGTGACCAAATTCGTCTTATTGGGAAAAGCGCTTATGAAATATAAAATAAATACAATTTGAAAGAGATGATGGAAGAAAGAGTAGTATTAGTTGATGAGAATGACTCAGTAATCGGAACAATGCCAAAAATGGAGGCGCAGGAAAAAGCTGTGCTGCATCGTGCAATATCTGTCTTTATCTTCAACACTAAGGGTGAATGGCTTTTACAACGTAGAGCGTTGCACAAATATCATTCAACGGGTTTGTGGAGCAATACAGCTTGCACGCATCCACGTCCAGGTGAGTCTTACCTGGAAGCTGCCCATCGCAGATTGGAAGAAGAAATGGGCATGAAGTGTGACCTGAAAGACTTATTCAATTTTATTTACAAAGAAAAACTGGACAATGAGCTCACTGAGCATGAATTAGATCATGTTTTTATTGGTTATTCAGACGAAATACCTAACTTTAATGCCGATGAAGTTTGTGACTATAAATACATCAGTTATCATGATTTGACGAAAGACATTCATGACCATCCCGATAAATACACTTATTGGTTTAAGCATGTGATAGAAAACGTACAACAACACCTTCAATAATCATAAATCATGATATGATAGCTCTTTATATCCTGATAGGTATTGTTGCATTTTGTTTTATGGAGTTTGTGGCATGGTCAAATCATAAATATTTGATGCATGGATCTTTGTGGAAGTGGCACAAAGACCACCACCGATACGATAGCTTAAAAGATAAGATGCCTTTGAACACCGAATCAAAACATTTTGAAAAGAACGATAGATTTTTCATTATGTATGCTACTCCTGCAATAGTGCTGTTGATTATTGGATTTGCATTCAACTATCCCACTCTACTTGCTATGGGTATTGGAATAACTGCTTATGGGTTCATCTATTTTTTGATTCACGATGTAATTATTCATGAACGATTGCCGCTGAGTTTTTTGAAAATCTTTGAAAACAATTATATCCGATCTATTAGAAGAGCGCATTTGTCACATCACAGACCCAAAACTAAAAGTGACTTTCATATTTACGGATTATTTNNTAGCACATGTCATTATACGCAATCATTCTTATAGTATCTATTTCTATACCGTTTCTATTAAGTTTCGATAAGAAACTCCAATTCTATAAACAGTGGAAATATTTACTGCCTTCTATAATAATAATAGCATTATTTTATATTGTGGGCGATATCTATTTTACCAAAATTGGCGTGTGGGGATTCAATAGAGAATATTTGTCTTCAGTGTTTCTTTTTAAACTCCCCATCGAGGAGTGGCTTTTCTTTATTGCCATTCCTTATGCAAGTATTTTTTTGCACGATGTGTTACATGTTTATTTTCCCAATTTCACACTGCCAACCAACGTTTCTCGACGATTATCTATCTTCTTTTTTGTGATAGCTTTTTTAGTTCTATTGCTCAATTTAGACAAAGCATACACCGTTTATATCATGGCAATATTTCTTGTGGTGATTGCCGTATCGTATTTCGATAAGTCAAACACAATCAGCCGATTTTATTGTACTTTTCTTGTCATTTTGATTCCCTTTGTACTGGTCAATGGTGCACTCACGGGTGCATTTACCACAGATCCTGTTGTTTGGTACGACCACACAGAAAACCTTAATTTGAGGTTTATAACCATTCCTGTCGAAGATTTTGTGTACGGATTTACCATGTTATTGGCTGCCATCATGCTTCGAAATCGATTTAAAAATGTGGAAGGATGAAAAGCAAAAACCAATTCGTGAATTTCTTTATAAATAGACAAAAAACAATAATAATATTGTTAGCTATATTTTATTCGGTAGGTGTTGCTGGAATGTTATTACCAACAACCCAGTATTATTTTTTGCAACTTACCCCGTTTGCTTTGTTGCTCAGTTTTTTTGTACTTGCAATGTCAGATGAAAGTCAACAGAGAGGAAAATTGATTGCTTATTTATTATTTATCTATGTTACTTCTTATGTCGTTGAAGTGGTTGGAGTGCATACGGGTTGGCTGTTTGGAGCTTATTCATATGGTGATAATTTGGGCGTTAAACTATGGGACACTCCATTAATTATTGGTGCAAATTGGTTTTTCTTGCTCTATACTACTGCTGCTATCTTCGAAAAAACAAATTTATCAACATCACTCAAAATTTTATTTGCATCTTCATCGATGCTTGTTTACGATATTGTGATGGAACAAGTAGCCCCAACTCTTGATATGTGGAGTTGGAAACATGTGGATGTGCCATTTCAAAATTATTTCACTTGGTTTTTAATTGCAGTGGCATTTCACATCGGGCTGAAACTATTGAAGATTAAAATAAAAAACGAATTGGCATTAGCAATTTTGCTTTGTCAGTTTATATTCTTTGTACTTTTGTTTATTTTCTTAGTCTAAGAATATGATTATAAAAGCAAAACACCACTTTATCATTCACCCGATATTTAAAATATTTTCTCGGATAATGATTAATAAACACTTTGCAAGAGTTGAGGTTGTTCAAAATTTTGAAGTAAGCAGCGATCGTTCAATTCTACTGCTTTCAAATCATAGTAGTTGGTGGGATGGGTTTTGGCAATTGCATCTGAACATGCGAGTGTTCAAAAAAAAATTCCATTTT
>DENY01000240.1:0-18362 GCA_002359825.1 Bacteroidales bacterium UBA2632 | reverse complement strand
AATGCTTTCTTCAAAGAGAGCATCCAACAACAAACTGACAAAGAGATGTAGATGATATACTTAGGCTACATAGTAATTGTATTTGCTGCTATTCAACTGATAGTGGCGGTTGTTAATATTGTTTTCAAACAAAAAATGGGTGCTATGGGCAGCAATGAGAAATTGGTTTCTGTGTTAATTCCTGCAAGAAATGAAGAGAAAAATATTCTCAATATATTAAGAGATATATCGTCGCAAAATTACTACAACTATGAGGTAATAGTTTTTGATGATCAGTCAACTGATAGCACTGTAAAGATTGTAACTGAATATATGCAGAAGGATAAAAATATAAGATTAATCGCCTCCGAAGGACTACCGAACGGATGGTTGGGCAAAAACCATGCATGTCATTCACTTGCACTGGAAGCCAAAGGTGACTATTACTTGTTTGTAGATGCAGATGTGAGAATTAAGCGTAATATCATTGGTGAAACGCTACGCTTTGCTCAGAAACACACTCTCAATTTAGTGTCTGTTTTTCCAAAGCAGATTTTGAAAAGTTGGGGAGAATGGGCTACTGTTCCGATAATGAATTATATTTTACTGACACTATTACCTCTCATATTAGTGCGCAAAATAGGACTTTCATCAATAGCTGCAGCAAATGGACAATACATGTTTTTTGATGCAAAAAACTATAGAAATCTATTGCCACACGAAGCTATGAAGTCAGAAAAAGTAGAGGATATTAAGATAGCACGTCATTACAAACAGAAACACATGAATGTTGCTTGTTTGGCAAGCGAAACGGATGTGAGATGCAACATGTACAATTCGTACTCCGAGTCGGTAAATGGATTCTCTAAGAATGTAACAACTTTCTTTGGAGGCTCTACTCTCTTGGCTATCTTCTTTTGGCTAATCAGCACTTTTGGATTTATCCCCATACTGCTTCTATATGGTACACGAGGGTTAACACTCTATTTAGTTGCTGTTTTAATCATCCGACTATTAGTTTCAATGACCAGTAAGCAGTCCGTATCCAAAAACATTATTTATTTGTTGGCACAACAAATCTCTCTTGGGCTTATAATCATGAAATCGATTCAGCATAAATTAAATAAGAAACATATATGGAAAGGAAGAAACATTTTACAGTCATAGTTATGTTGTTAGCTTTTAGTTTCCTCTCAGCGAATGCACAACAGCATAAAAAAGCTATATATAAAGCATATATTAGCAACAAAATGATTGATTGGAAAGCTACCATAGATAGGATGCAGGCAGAAACAAAAAAATCTGACGAGTTTCTTTTGGAGTTGATCAATTATCAATATGGATACATTGGTTGGTGCTTAGGAAATGATGATAAGAAGCAAGCCCAAACATACCTAAAGCTGGCAGAGAGTAATGTAGAGAATTTAGAGAAAAGGGCAGTTTATCCATCTTATGTCAATGCATATAAATCTGCTTTTTATGGTTATTCGATAGGACTGAATAAACTGAAAGCTCCCTTTGCAGGTCCCAAGAGTATCAATGCTGCAAAGCAGTCTATGGAAGAAAATCCAGGCAATCCTTTTGGATTTATACAATACGCCAATGCTCAGTTTTATATGCCTCCCGTTTTTGGTGGGTCAAAAACTGAAGCGTTGGAATACTACAAACAAGCACAGAATATTATGGAGCAAGATCCAATTGCATTGAAAATGGATTGGAACTATTTAAGTTTACTCACAAATATGGCTAAAGCATATACAGAGATAAAAGAATATGAAAAGGCAGAACAATATTACAAACATATCCTTAAAATTGAACCCAATTACTTATGGGTTAAAAATGAATTATACCCGAATTTTATAAAAAAGAAGAACAATGACTAAAGATAAAACTGTATTGGTTGTAGGTGCTGGGTTAGGTGGTTTGGCAACTGCTTTACGATTGGTCAAAAAAGGCTATCAGGTAGAGATTGTTGAGAAAAACTNNATAATCCAAAAACATATCACTTGTACAAGGATATTGCAAAATTGGCGGAGCAGTTCAAGGATATTGAACCCGATTTTGAAGAAAAGATGCACAAATACCTGAAGAAATCGGGAGCATTATTCAACGATACGGTTGACTTGGTGGTAAAGAACAACTTGGACTCCATGGTCGATTATATTGCTACACTGATGCGTGTGAATCCTGTTCATGTGCCTGTACTATTTAAGAGCTTTTATCAACATGTCGAAGAGTACTTCGATTCTAAAGAAGCGCAACAGATTGTCTCTTTGGTGGCTTTCTTTTTAGGTAGAACACCTTTTGATACCATGGCAATTTACACATTGTTGTCTTATACAGAGTTTCAACACGATGGCTACTTCAACGTTGTAGGAGGAATGTACAAAATAATTGAAGGTTTTTTAGAAGAATTGGCCAAAGAAAATGTGAAGATTCATTACAACATCGAAATTGTGGATTACATCTCCAACGGAAAAAGGATTGAATCGGTTATAGATAAAAACGGTAAGCAATGGAGTGCCAACACAATATTGATTAATGCTGATGCAGCAGTTTTCAGACATACTATAATGAAGCACAAGAACTACACCCTGGAAAAGATGGACAAAAAGAGTTGGACGATGGGTTTTCTCACCTTCTACATTGGGTTGAAGTGCAAGCTACCACAAGTAAACCATCACAACTACTATCTTGGCTCCAACTTCAAGGAATACGCTGACAAGGTGTTGTCTGACAACAACACAATGGAAAAGCCCTACTACTATGTAAACGTGGTTTCAAAATATAACGAAGACTGTGCACCTAAAGGGTGCGAAAGTTTGTTTTTTGTTTGTCCAGTGCCTAACTTGCTCAACAAAAAAGATTGGGATGACAGAGATGCTATTGTGGATAGTATAATCGAAGACTTCTCCAACAGAATAGGAAAAGATATTGCTCCCGAAATAATATCGAGAACCATTCACACTCCCATTGAGTGGGGTGAACAGTACAACTTGCATCGTGGCAGTGGTCTTGGGCTTTCTCATACCTTCACTCAGATTGGCGCTATGCGCCCTGCCAACGTAGATGAGAGGTTCAAGAATCTATTTTATGTAGGAGCTTCAACTGTACCTGGTGCGGGACTACCAATGGCTATGATTAGTTCTAAATTGGCTTTTGAGAGGATTGAGAAATATTTTAAGAAGTAATGGAAAACCAAAAAATCACTTAGCGTTAAAGTTGATTTCTTTAATTTATTTGCAAAATGAAAAAAGAGTGCGATTTGCACTCTTTTTAATTCATATATGAATAAAACTGCTGTAATTAGTCTGCAATGAAAATAGCAACACGATTCCAATCATTTTCAGCATAAGGTTGTTCTGTATCACCTTTCCAATCTAAACTGATCCTATTACTATCAATTTGGTATTGACTTGTTAAAGCGTCAGCTACAGCTTTGGCTCGTCTTTCGGAGAGCTTCATGTTGTAGTCAGGATTTCCAGTTTGTTTATCAGCGTAAGCTACAATTTGAACAGTAGCTTCTGGATTAGACTTCAAGTATTCAGCAGTGTTGTACACACTGATTTGTTGTTGTCTGTCAATAGTTGAAGAGTTTAATCGGAAAAAGACAACATTAGGAACATAAACACTCTCTGCAGCAATTACAGGAGCAACTTCCGGACATTCAGGACAGAATTCAGGGCGCTTACTTAAGTTTTCATTTTCAGCACGCAATCTATTAATTTGACTGTTTAGGTCATTAATCAAGTTATAGTCCATTAACTCTGCACTTGTGAAATCTTGTTTTCCACCGAGCCCAAATTTAACTCCTAAAAGAGCTTGGCCGATAATATCCCATTGATAATCACCTTTACTTTCAACATTGTAATGTGCGCTAAAAGCATCAGGAAGTGTAGTGGCAGACAGTTCGACAAACATTGAAAAGTATTTTGAAAAGCGAAAATCGTTTATTATACCAAGATTCCAAGTTAATGATTGGTTTTGGAACTTGAAAAAACCATCATTAGGATTTAGCTTTTTGAAATCATCTGTAAATCCAGCCATATAGCCAGCACCTATATATGGAATAAAATTATAAACTCTATCAACATGATATCCAAGAGCTGCATTTGTCACATTCCACAATAAATCTAAATGTGGGTGCACAAAACCGTCCTTATTATATACATCTTGAGGATTGAGATGTTTGTGTGAACCTACATTGATAGCTAAACGTGCACCCCATCGAGGAGTTCTCCATTTTCCTACAGCTAACTGTCCTTCCCAACCTAAGTTTTTAAAAAAATCAGCATCCTTACTCCCATATCCAAAGTATGAGTTTGATCCTCCAGCTAAACTCATAAACCAATTATCTGTAGCTTTGTTTTTCAAGAATACATCTCCTTGAGAAACGTTTTGGTTTTCTTGAGCACTTAAACCAAATACCATAAATACTAAAACTAATATCAAACTATTTTTCCTCATAATTGAAAATTGTATTAATTGATTTCAATAGAACTATTCTTTTACTTTAATATTCTATTTAAGCACAAATGTAGTATATTTTATAGATATCCGCTAATTTTCCCTAAATAAATCACCCGTCTAATGATAACTATATTTTCCCTTTTAAATAATTATCATGATAAAATTGTAAAATAATGAGTTCAAGATGACTAAATAAGTCATTTATTTTTCAGTTGCTCTTTACTTTTCAATACTTCACTCAGTTGGGTCAGTAGTTCCTCACGACTTAATTTAGAGTAATCTATTTTTTCTCTTTTCTCTTTGATTATGAAAGGGGAGAACATACTAAGTAGCAGTTCCAGTTCTTCTTTATCTGAAATTTGATTTATTATTTCTTCATAAGGTTCTTTCTCACCAATCTCAAACCTTATATGAGCCAATCTAAATTTCGAAATCGAATATTCAGGATCCACCTCTATCAACTGCTCTAAATATTCGGCAGATTTTTCGTAATTGTTCTGTTCCATATATATATCCGCAAGTCTGTCCAATACTTCTACATCATCAGGACACTTTTCAAAGGCCATCAAAAATGCAGCTTCTGCAGTCACTAAGTCATCCTTATACAAAGAAATATTTCCTTGCAACTTATAATACTCAACAGTATTTTTCTCCTCTTCTGCAATTCTTGTGAAAATCTCTTGGGCTTCCGCAACTTTATCGAGGCGTAAATTGTGATGAGCTATTTTTAATAGCAAACCTTTTGATCCGAATCTTTTTTCCTTTTTCTTTAAAACTTTTAAAATCTCCTCATCTTGTTCTAATCCCCAGTAATCTTCAAACTCTTTGTATTTCTGCAATAATTCATCATAAAGACTTTCGTCATCAGGTGAAGCATCTATACACTCATTCAGAACTTTCATTTCAGCTTCAAAATCATACGACTCACTATAAGTGACTGCCTTCAATTTTAGCACTTCCACATCCGAATCATTTATTGCTAAAGCAAAATCGTATGCTTCAATTGACAAATCATATTCAAAGTTGTACAAATAAAATCTGCCCAAACTCACCCATGCATCAAACGAATAGGGATCAAGATCAATCATCGCATTTGTTATCTCAATTGCCTTATCAATGTCATCGTTCATTTCATAAGCGTAAACCAATTCTACCATAACTTTCGTATTGGTTTTATCAATTTTCATTGCTTTTTCCAACAACATAATAGCAGTTTCAAAATCGTCTGCATCATTGTAGAGATAACCTACTTCCTTAATAAATTTATAATAGTCCTTTTCATTTAAATCTCCTTCTAAAATATATTTCAGGTAGGAGTTGGCTTCTATAGTTCTGTCCAATTTAATTAAGCATTCAAATTTTAGTAAGAGTAAATCAACGTTGGTCTCATCTTCCCCAATAGATAACAAATAATTATATGCATCTTCATGCTTTTTTGAGGATACCAATACTTTAGCTTTCACAATTTTCAATTCAAAGTCATTAGGATGCATATCCAAACCTACATTTATAGCACGTTCTGCTTCAAACGTGTCTTTCCTTTTTATGTAATAGTTAGCAATCATAGCAAACTCATCAGTATCAAAGTAAAAGATTTTATTTACATAACGCGTCTGTTCATATTTTCTAACGAGATCAGTTATGTTTATATTTTTATTATCCATTTTATAAAATGAGTTTTTTGAATTTGTGTTTATTATATCAATTTATTCTTGGTAACAAGAAAACCACCTTGATAGTAGCAGTCTATTATTGAATTTTAGGACGTTTAAACTTCAAATCTTGAAAAAACTTAAATTTAAAGATTATCTTTTCAGGACTTAGTTGTTTATTATTTAGTTAGAATTCTTCTTTTCTTATTTTTCTTAATCACATGCTTTATCACCACATATGCAATAAACAAAGCAACAAGACCAAGGAATATATAGGACAACTCATGACTATATTTATTGATTAAGTCTTGTTGTCCGTGTAGAATATATCCCAAATATGCCAAAATGGCATTCCAAATACCAGCACCCACGAAANNGCTGGAATGGAAATCAATTGACGAATACCAGGCACCAATCTACCCACAAATGTTGAAATTTTCCCTTTTTTATTGAAATATATTTCAGCCTTCATTATCTTCTCTTTGTCAAGCAGAAATAGATGACCCATTTTACTATCTGCAAACTTATAGACCAACGGACGACCTAAATAGATGGCTAAAAAATAATTGATGAGGGCACCTAACATAGCTCCTATTGTAGCAAAAAGCACTACTAAATAGATGTTGAGATGACTGTCAGGTTGACTGGCAATATAGGCAGCTGGGGGAACTACAATCTCTGACGGGAATGGAATGAACGAACTTTCAACAGTCATCAAAATAGTGATTGTAGTGTAGTTCATATTCTGATCATACCATGCTTCCACTTTTTGTAGAAGCGAATGCTCTGAATTCTGTTCTATAAAAACATGGTTGACATCAGTAGGTTCCGCAATTGCAACTATAACAATAANNAAATCTATGAACTAATAGAACAACACTTAGTATTTAATGTTTTTGAACAACACCCTATTCTCTCGTGCCTCATTCAATCTAATCAACATTTTTTCTCTACTGTATTCAGCGTAGTCAAAGTTTTGTTCGCTTGTAAGCAATGCAAGCAATGATCGGAGTTCTGCATCTGTAAATTGACTCATTATTTCATCAAAAGGTTCTTTTGCACCTATTTCAAACCTTATAAATGCTAATCTACCTTTCGCAGTAGGAAAGTCAGGATTGAGTACGAGCAATTGTTCAAGGTATTCAGCAGCTTTCTCATACTTTTCTTGGTCCAAACTAATGTTTGCCAATTTATCAATCACCAATTCATCATCAGGAGAATCAATCATAGCCAACATATATGCCATCTCTGCAGTAGCAAAGTCTTTATTGAAAATTGCAAGTTCACCTTCCAATACATAGTAGTCAAATGTGTTCATTTCACTTTCAGGTATTTTCTCAAACTCCTCTTGAGCCTCTTCGTACTTCTCCTGGTTTAAAAAAACGTGAGCACGTTGCAGATAAACCTTTTCCGATCCAAACTTCTCCTCTTTTTTAGCAATCACATCCAACATCTCATCATATTGCTCCATCACTTCGTAACCTTCCAATAAAGAGTCGTACAAAGTTTCATCATCGGGAGAATCATTGAGACACTCTCGGAATAAACGAATAGCTTCTTCCACATTATCATTCAAATAATGAGATAGCGCTTTCATCTTCAAAACATTTACCTCATTATCATTTATAGTGAGTGCGAAGTCGAAGGCTTCAATGGCTTTATCATATTGTAACAACATAGAGTGAAGCTTCCCCAAATTGACCCAAGCATCAAAAGAAAAGGGATTTATGTCAAGCATCAAATTATTAAATTCAATGGCCTTCTCAAAATCATCTATCATTTCATAAGCATAAGCCAAATCTATTAATAGCTCCAAGTCTTCATCGTCAATCTTATGTGCATTTTCAAGAAGAGAGATGGCAATTTCGTATTCATCAATATCATTATATAAGTAGCCGGCCTCGGTTATGAACGTATATAAATCATCATCCGACAACTCTTGCGAATTCATGACTCTTTCTAAAATATCATTGGCTTGCTCAAGTTTATTCAGATAAAGCAAAGATTCAATCTTTACCAACAAATAATCTACATTATTATCATCTACACTAACGCCTGATAAGTAATCCAAAGCTTCTTGAAAACTTTGATTAAAAACTAAGACTTTAGCTTTCATAATCATGAGCTGAGCATTACCAGTATGCATCTCTAATCCTGCATCAGCAATATCATCAGCCTCCGAGATATCTCCAAAGTCATAATAATACTCAGCTAATGCAGCAAATTCGTCAGAGTCAAAATAGATATTCTTCCCCATATAACGCATTTGTTCATACTTTTCTATTAACGCTTTTATGTCTTGATCGTTATCGTCCATTTATACAATACAGTCTAATGAGTATTTGTGTCTATCTATTTCTTTTTTGCCCAAGAATCGCGCAGTGGAACTGTTCTATTAAAGACTAATTTGTCGGGAGTTGAGTCAATGTCTACATTGAAATATCCAATGCGTTGAAACTGGAAACTATCTCCTGGCTGAGCATCTTTAAGACATTCTTCCACCTTGCAGTTATTCAAGACCTTCAACGAGTCCGGATTGATAAGCTCCTTTAAATCTTTATCTTTCGCATTAGCGGGGTCTTCCACTGTAAAGAGTCTGTCATACAAACGCACTTCTGTGTTTATACTGTGATGAACAGAAATCCAATGAATCGTTCCTTTTACCTTTCTACCTGAATCGGGCATCCCGCTTTTTGTCAATGGATCATACTCCGCATATACTTCCACTACATTACCTTTTTCATCTTTTTTGCAACCAGTGCATTTCACAATGTAAGCACTCTTCAATCGAGTTTCATTGCCTGGGGTTAGACGGAAATATTTCTTTGGAGCATCCTCCATAAAATCATCCCGCTCTATGTACAACTCTTTGGTAAAAGAAATTTCGCGAATTCCCATTGTATCATCTTCGGGGTTGTTCACTGTTACCATCTTTTCCGTTTTATCTTCAGGATAATTGGTAATGATTAGTTTTATGGGGTCTAACACGCCCGAAACACGTGCAGTCTTTGCATTCAAGTCTTCGCGAATGCTATGTTCCAGCAATGCCAAGTCAATCATTCCATCATATTTGGTATAGCCAATGCGGTCAATAAAATTACGGATAGATGCAGGTGTATATCCTCTTCGTTTCAAACCAGCAAGAGTTGGCATGCGAGGGTCGTCCCATCCCGACACCAATTTCTTTTCTACTAACTCTAACAATCTGCGCTTACTCATCATTGTGTAGGTGAGGTTCAAGCGATTGAACTCATACTGATGTGGGCGGTAGTCACTGTCTGCCAATTGATCAATAAACCAATCGTAAAGTGGGCGATGAACATCGAATTCTAAGGTACAGATTGAGTGAGTAACCCCCTCAAAGTAATCACATTGTCCGTGAGCAAAATCATACATTGGATAAGCTTTCCAAGTAGTGCCCGTCATGTGGTGGGGCGTGTGAATGATGCGATAGATCAATGGATCGCGTAAGTGCATGTTAGCGGCAGCCATATCTATTTTGGCACGCAACACCATTGAACCCTCGGGCAAATCGCCACTGTTCATTTTCTCAAAGAGTGCAAGATTTTCTTCAATAGGCCTATCTCGGTAGGGACTGTTAGTTCCAGACTTTGTAGTTGTCCCTTTTTGCTTGGCTATCTCTTCAGCGCTTTGCTCATCTATGTATGCTTTGCCTTCTTTTATCAGCTTCACTGCAAAGTCCCACAGTTGTTGAAAATAGTCAGAAGCATGAAAAATCTCGCCCCATTCAAAGCCCAACCAGTGAATATTATCTTTGATAGCTTCTACATATTCTGCATCTTCTTTGATGGGGTTGGTATCGTCAAAACGAAGATTGCACACACCATTGTAGCGTTCTGCAATTCCGAAATCGATGCATATTGCTTTGGCATGACCAATGTGTAGGTAGCCATTAGGCTCAGGCGGGAAGCGAGTTTGCACTCTTCCGTCGTTCTTGCCTTCTTTCAAATCTTTCTCCACAATAGCCTCTATAAAATTAAGACTCTTTTTGTTCTCTTCTGTATTTGAATTTTCTACCTTGTTCATTATCTTCTATTTTATTATTTAGTCATTTATATGTATTTGCTCCACGCAACATCAAATGGATGTTCGTGCATAAGGAACAACACTTTTGTCACAAAAATCATTCTCTAAAAACTTGTAATATCCCGTGATTGCCACCATGGCTGCATTATCAGTAGTGTATGCAAACTTAGGGATATGAATGTTCCATCCAAATTTCTGCGCATGATCTACAAATGCATTCCTCAAACCAGAGTTGGCCGACACACCGCCAGCTACAGCTATTTCGTTGATTTGGGTATCTTTGGCTGCCAATCGTAATTTGTCCATCAAAATATCAACAATAGTTTTTTGCAACGAAGCGCACAAGTCCTCTTTATTTTTTTCTATGAAATCAGCGTCCTTTTTCAATTCATCTCTCAAGAAATAGAGAAACGAAGTTTTCAAACCACTGAAACTATAGTCATAATTGGCAATGCGCGGTTTATTAAACTTAAATTTGTCAGCATCACCCTGTTTAGCCAATTTATCTACAACAGGGCCTCCGGGATAGGGTAAACCCATCACTTTGGCACACTTATCAAAAGCTTCTCCTGCGGCATCATCGATGGTTTGTCCAATGATTTCCATTTTGTCGAAATCATTAATCCGAATGATTTGAGAATTACCACCAGACACCAACAAGCACAAAAAAGGAAATTATGGTTGCGATGTATCTTCTGTATCTTCTTTGATGAAATGAGCCAACACATGAGCCTGCAAGTGATTTACATCAATGAGAGGAATATCCAATGCTGTTGAAAATCCTTTTGCAAAGGATGTTCCCACAAGCAATGAGCCCAAAAGACCAGGGCCTCTTGTAAAAGCAATTGCAGATAGCTCCTCCTTCGTTATGTTTGCCTTCTTCAATGCTTGATCTACCACAGGAATAATGTTTTGCTGATGAGCGCGAGATGCTAACTCGGGAACTACCCCGCCATACTGCTCATGGACCAATTGACTTGCCACCACATTGGAGCAAATCACACCATCGCAAATTACTGCAGCTGATGTGTCATCACATGAAGATTCTATGCCTAAAATTATTGTCATTTACTATTGAAAATATAAGTCACAAAGATACTATTTTTTAATGGAAAATAGAAAATGAAATTTGGCGGAGATGATTGAATGTACAGATGATAGTTGACAATGCTTTGTGTAGAATGTTGATAGCTGTTAGTTTTAAAAAACCTTATATCCATTTGGATTCATCCCTTCGTAATTTTAATATAACAACTAAATCGACCTTAATAGATTACATAATTGAGAATTGAGTTCACAATTTACATTCAAATCAATTCAGTTTTAATCACTTATTGGACTTTAAAATATTTTAGAACTCTTAATTTTCAATTATAGAAATCATTCTATAAGAGTATGATTCTGAAAATCATAAAAGGTTTTACGCATCAAGTCTGCCAACGACAATTGGTAGTTAATATAAGCATTCAAGTGTGATGTGTAAGCTGTATTCATTCGATTTCGCTCCAGTGCTAAAGTTTGAGAATCAATATCCCCATCGGAATATCTTTGTAGTGTGATTGAAAAACTCTTTTCGGCAACTTTCACGTTTTTTTCTAACAGTTGGAGACGTTTTAGATTACTATTGATTCTTGAAACTAAAGTTGTTACTTCTGTTTCTATACTTCGCTCAACCTCTTCTTTCGAGTATATTATTTCTTGAAGACGAGATTCATTTTCTTTTACTCTGNNACTCCATAATTGGAAGGACGATCAGAATAGTTGCCATATGAATCTCCAGCAGAAGAAAACAGTCCTTTATTGTATTCTTGGTTAACACCTAATTTTTCGAAATAAGCATTTAAGCTGGCTTTTATCATTCCTGCAGCTTTTTGTTGTTTTATATTCAGTTTTTGCAACTCTATTTGAATCTCTTGTTCTCTTATTTCCAATCTATTCTCCAGTGCATATTTCACCGCTAAATCAGGTGAAATAATTACGATATCATAATTTAGTTCACTCTTTAGCGAGATACTATCATGTAGATTGACACCCAGTAATTCTTTAAATGAATTGACAGATGATTTTTGATTAAGCAACGCTATATCATGATTACTTTGAGCCTCTGCCAAGTCCACTTCCATTTGCAAAGCATCCACTTCTCTAATCAATCCGGCATCATACTTATTTTGAGATATTTCAAAAGCATCTGTCTGTCTCTCCAAGTCGAGTAGCGTTATCTCCGCACTTTTTTGCAACATCAATAAATTGTAATATGAACTGCTAACATCATAAATGAGATTCAATTCTGCTCTTTTGTAAGATTTATTAGACTCTTCGTAAGCCAATTTTGCTCTTTTCAGAGTAGCGTTAATACGATTGAACCCATAGAATGCATCAATAGGTTGCTCCAATCCAAAACGCGTGCTTGCATAAGTTGATCGCAGATTTCTACGAATATCATCATAACTTGTCAATCGATTTTGAATAAAAATATTCCCATCTGTAGGCAAGGGCTGTCTGATGGTAAGATATCCTTCATATTGCATTTGCTTGAAGGCATAGTAAGATATACCCGAACTATCCTCTCTAGTTCTAACTTCCTCAGAATATCTTGGAAGTTCCAGTGACAAGTCAATATGGGTTTTTAAACTATTGGTTGCGGACTGGAGGTTATATTCAGCTCTTTTGAGTGATTGCTCTAACTTAAGCATTCGCAAGCTTTTTTGTTTTGCTATCTCAATACTTTGTTCGAGTGTCAGACGACGATGTTGTCTATCTTCAGAATTAGCTGACAAACAATAGATAATAGATATAAGGACTATTAAAGTTGCTTTTTTCATAATGCTTTATTCGAATCTTTTAAATATTTCTTTTATTATTATTTGCTTCATCAGAATGAATGATGCCATCTCGAATATGAATAATGCGATTGGCATATTCCGCAATTTCTTGTTCGTGAGTAATAAGAATAATCGTATTTCCTTCTTTGTGTAACTCGTCAAACAAGCGCATTATGTCAACTCCCGTCTTTGTGTCTAATGCTCCAGTCGGCTCATCGGCCAATAGTATCCCTGGATTGGTAACCAATGCACGCGCTATAGCAACTCTTTGTTTTTGTCCTCCACTAAGTTCTGTAGGCTTGTGATTTATGCGATCGGTCAGCCCTACTCTATCTAAAGCCGTCAATGCACGTTCTTTTCGTTCGCTCGCAGTGGCTCCCGCATACACCAATGGCAACTCCACATTTTGCAAAGCGTTAATTCTGGGCAGCAGATTGAAATTTTGGAAGATAAATCCAATCTCTTTATTTCTCATTCCAGATAAAGAGTCATCATCCAATTCATTCACATTGATGCCATTGAACAGATATTCACCCGTTGTAGGATTGTCTAACAATCCAAAAATATTCATCAATGTAGATTTACCCGAACCCGAGGGTCCCATAATTGCCACATATTCGTTTTTCTCTATCTCAAGATTTATTCCGTGCAATACTGGTATATCAGTGTTACCTAATGCATAACTCTTGGTTAAATTCCGAATCGATATTAACATAAAACTTTTTTGTTTATTCGTGACGTATTGAATCTACTGGTTTCAAGTTGGCTGCATTTTTTGCAGGCAAATAGCCAAAAGCTATACCCACTATCACAGAAAAAGCAAATGCCAAAACAACAGAGCATGGTCTGATAAAAGTGTTGACATCAGTAAATAATGACACTGTAAGAGACAGTGTAACTCCCAGTAAAACACCTATTATACCACCCGTTATGCTGATAGCAACAGCTTCGGTGACAAACTGACTCATAATATCGGACTTGCGAGCTCCAATGGCGCGACGAATCCCTATTTCACGTGTTCGTTCCATAACAGTCGCAAGCATTATATTCATAATTCCTATACCCCCTACCACGAGCGATATAGCCGCAATAGCACCAAGAAGAAAGTTGTATATCTGTCTTTCTTTTTCCTCTTGTTTCATCNNACTGTATGACAATACCATAATCATCATTGTTGAAGTGATGCCTTTTTAGTATTTCGTTGATCAATGTTGAACCTTCCACCAAGTTATTTGAATTGTCTACTTGAATAGTAATTTGTTGAATTTCATTGGCAAGAATGTTCTCTCTTGGAAAACGATTCAAGAAAGTTGATAATGGCAAATAGACATCGGTGTTTAAATCTCTCGCCGCCAATTCTCCCACCGTTTCGGTGAAGAGAGTCTTCGATTCTAGCACACCCACAACTTCGAGCCATTGGTCTTCTATTTTCACCATTTTCCCGATTGGATCTTCATTCTTGAACAAAGTATTGGTAACTCCTGCACCCAAAATACATATTTTGTAGCGTTGGTCATATTGTTTTTGATTGATCATATCGCCTTTGTCAAGACGATAATTCATCATCGATAAAAAATCGGGTGACACACCTATAATGGTTGATTTCACGGATTTGTCATAGAACTTAACATCAGAACTAATTTCTGCTTGTAAAGCAACACGAACAACACCTGGAACAATCTCTCCAATTACCGTTGCATCTTGTATAGTGAGTCCCGGAGAAAACTTCGCTCTAACCTCTTCAAGTTCAATATCCGATAGCTTCTTCTCCCTAACGATGATATTGTTTATGCCCAAATCTTGATACTTCGCTATCGCTTCTCGTTTGGCTCCCTCACCTATAGATAGCATGGCAATAACAGAAGCTACACCAAAAATAATCCCCAACATTGTCAGAAACGACCGAAACTTGTGATCCATCAGACCAATTATTGCTAAACGTATATTTTCTTGAATCTGCATGGTTATTACTTTTGTATATATTCACAGCTCACGGTCATCCCTGGCTTCAATCGTTCATCCACCTTCAATAGTCTTACCTCCACATCAAATATCTTCTGTTTCGATTTATTATCCTTCAGGTAGCAAAGTCTACCTATGTAGTCAATCTCTCCATCAAAGACTACACTTGGCATGGCATCCAAACGAACAGCCACCTTTTGGCCTAATTTTATTTTCAAAAAGTCGGTTTCATTTATTTGGGTATTAACTTTCATCCACTTTAGTTCGGGAACACTTGCCATATTAGCTCCAGGATAAATCTGATCGCCTACTTTCAGCAAGTTATTTGTTCTCCTATTTTCCGCAATCTGAAACACACCCGATATGGGTGTACGAATGGTGAGTGCGGGCAATATATCATAGGCATTTTGTATATCAGCCTTTGTCTGATTAACTCTAATTTCTTGAATTCTATAGTTGTAGTCACCAATGATTTTATTCAACGTGAGTTTTTTCTTTTCTTTCTCCAGCCTGATTTCAGCCTGTTTAAATTCAAGTTCCTTTATTTTTTTTATTCTATCGGGCTCAAAACGAGAAGCTTCTAATTCAATTTGTCGGAGATTGAATGTCGCAATTTCATTTTTCATTTTCGATTCTTGCTCATTCACACTATTCTCCTGATTCACCTTTAGCATCTCAAAGCTTGCCACTTGCGCTTCCAAGTTTGTTTCTTTATCGNNCTCTATCGACTATAAATTTTTTAACATCTGTAGGATCCAATTGCAAAATAGAATCTCCTTCATTGAGTATAGCTCCATGTTCAAGAATACCTATTACCTTCATTTCGTAAAAGTTTCTTCCATATCGAGGCAATGTAAAAGCCTTAGAGTTCACCGCAGCAATCTCTCCTGTTTCTACTATACTATTTGATCCTATTTGCCTGCCATCCTTTTCTTCTCCAATTCCACTGCACGAAACTTGATACAGTGTGACAACAAGTGGGAGTAATAGATATAATATATATTTTTTCGCAATCATACCTTATCTACTTCCTTGTCCTTTGTTTCTTCGTCAGCAAAGGGCATAATCAATGCAACTTCGTCATTCTCTGCAATTCCTTTTGTGATTATCGTATAGTCTGAGTTGCTTGTTCCTACTTCTACTTCCACCTTATTATAGGCATTCCCAGACTTTTTGTAAACGTAGTTTTTATCTCCCTCAGCATTGATAGCTTCAATGGGAACGTACATTACATCATCTATTTGGTCAATAATGAGGCGACAACTAACGGTTAATCCAGGCAATAAATTTTTATTTGTTTCATTTATAAGAATCTCCACAGGAAATACTTTTGCTCTAGATTCTTTGCTTTTGTTGACAGCAAGATTAGCCACTGTATTTACTTGGCCTGTGAAAATGCTATCAGAAAATGCATCAGGTTTTATTTCCACCTTCAACCCCTTACTTATTTTTGCAATATCTACTTCATTTACTTTTGCGGTAGCTTTTAGTGATGTTAAATCGGGTAGCTGAATGAGCGGGAAACCAGACCAACATTGGTCTCCAATCTGAAACTTGTTTCCGCTACTCCAGTTCATACTTATGATAGCAATTCCAGGAGAGGGCGAAATCAAGAAAAGTTTGGAAAGAGTTTCGTGTGCTTCATTCAGTCGAGAAGTGTTTTGTTCTATAGATAGGTTCTTCTGTTTCACTTCCTCTCTTTGAATTTTTATGCGATTATCTATTTGTTCCTTAGCTCTGCCCAAAGAAATTTCCGCCTTTTCGAGATTAAGCTCAATTTCTTTTTTACTAATATCAGATTCATACACAGCTGATTCAAATCTTATCTTAGATATTTGATGTGACAAGTTTGATATTTCATAATCAGCATTCAATTCCTCAAGGTCCGACTGGTGTTGAGCTTTTAATTTTTCCAACTCGGCAAGACTTATTTCCAAGCTACCTTCGGCTTCTACAATGCCCTTGTTCACTTCTGATGGATCGAAGACAATGAGCGTATCTCCCTTGCTAACTTCAGCACCATCTTTCGCAATTTGTGTGATTTTCAGGTTGCCATATCTCCATGAAATCATTGGAGATGAAATATTGGTAGAGTTAACGGCCTCTATTTCTCCTGTCCCATAGATGTCTATATAAAAAGTTCCTCTCACAACCTTGGCATTCGGAATCTGCTGCACTTCCTTTTTGTTACATGCCCAAAGGGTCAGTATTGATAAGAATAAGAGCACCCCCTTGCATGTTTTTTTCAGGTTATTCATTTTCATAATTTATAGGGTCTATATATAATTAAGTCTATTGTGTTACATTTATTGAGTCCGATAGTATTTTTCTGCTTTTTATTTGTGAGTGCTTGGGTAACGATAGAGCTATTTTCTCATCCACAAAAAGCCCATCGCTAACAACAGCATCCTTTGGCGAAGATTCTCCAATAAGTACTTGTCTCATTTCAAAGCCTTTATTGTTTACCACATATACTACCTTCATCGAGTCTTGTTCAAATAAAGCAATCTGAGGTATTATAAGTGTGTCTTTAACTTGCTTTAGCGTGATATGGCAAGTCGCAGTAAACCCAGGATCGGGCATCATCAGTGTACTATCTACCGAAGCATCTATCTCAAAGTATTTTACTTTAGACCCTTGTTTTACTTCCTTTCCCACCGGCATCTTGTTCAGTATCTTACCCCAGGCCACGTTGTCTTCAAGTGCATCAAACATGTAGGTTACAGAGTCATTCACACTAATATACCTGTAGTCTCTTTCTGAAGCAAAGATCTTCATCTTCATCTTATCCATTTCCGGTATATTTACGAGGGGCATGCCATTCCAGACAGCATCTCCCACTGCCATTGGATTACCCGTCATCGGATTGGTCCCTCTTATTGCTAAACCTTTTTTTGTCGATCTCAATATCAGTTCATCGAGATCTTTTTTCACAGATTCAGCATTGTTGCTCAAGCGAAGTATTTGAAGTTCGAGTTTTTTTATTTCAGATTGTTGTATGATAGGTAATGAGATAAGTTTTGATTCAATTTTTCGTCGGTTGATAGCAACAATTTCAAGTTCAAGTTCTCTTATAAGTTTTTGATTAGGAGAAAAATATTCCAATCTTGTTGAATCTAAATGAGCTATTTGAGTTTCAGCCTGATTGTTTTTAGCATCGGCTTCCAACATTGCAAACTGAAGACTTAAATTGGCTTTAGTTTTTTCAATATCTGCGTGCGCATTCTCTAAATTTGTTTGTAGCTGATCATAATGTGTCTGCAGGCCTTGATTTTCGATTGTGCATAAGATATCACCTTCCTCTACCCACGTGCCATCTTCAACAAGAAATGCCACAGTGCCTCCTCCCCCCGCTCTCGGACATACAATAGTAGTGGAATTAACAGGCTCTGCATAACCATCAATGATGATAGTATTTTCGAAATTCTTG
>DENY01000065.1:34411-37800 GCA_002359825.1 Bacteroidales bacterium UBA2632 | reverse complement strand
ACGATGTGGTCGAATGTGTGTGTTCGTAGGAATGCTATAAACATGTGACCTCTTCGAGGTCTGTGGCTCGCATGGTTTGTAATGCGTTCTAATAAATAGTTAATGATTTATTAGAGTAAAAGGTTAAGTGATTGACTTTCAAGCAGACCTAACAGGTTTTGGAAACCTTTTAGGTCTCTCTTGCTTGCGCCGATTTCCAACTACTTCGACAAGCTCAGTAACCGTTGGTGTGCTATTAAATGTTAAATAACTTCATAAGATAAATGCTGCGAATAAGAAATGATTAAAGAATGATTTTGTTACCCCACGCAAACAATAACATTCATTCCTTCCAAATATGAAACTCGCTTTTGATTAGATCTAAAATCTCGCACATATAAATCAGTTCATCAATTTCGGGATACTTTTTTAAGTAGGATTCTGGATTTGAATAACGAAATTCGTTTACCTTACCCCTATTTTTCACTTGAACAGTGTAACCTTCTCCGTCAGAGACCAACAATATTGAGTTTCTCAGTGCATAGTCCCCTATTTTATATCCAAGAGTGGGTTTTTCAACTTTCTCTACAATTCCTCTTGTCACTAATTTCCACCAAATTTCATCCATACTTGGTAAATCCATTATGTGGCTCCTCAAAAAGTTTTGAAAGATGAACTCCATATCATTCTCTGATTGTATAGTTGACTTTTCAACCCGCACATTAAATTGTCCCGACACTTTTGTATGAGATGCGTAAAACTCGGCTGTCCATTTTCCCGACGTGTCTTTAAACATTCTGAAAAGAGAGGTTTGATTAAGTTCTCCCACACCTCGATAAATGCGTACTTCTGTGTCATAAGTCAACGAATCTGATAAATTGGAATCAGAATTCACTTTACTTATTTTTTGAGCGGAAGCTCCTATTGAAAATAGGAATAAAATTAAAACCGAGATATTTTTCATGCTTTGGTTTTTTTATTTAATTTACTCAATAAAGATACTTAATTTTATAATGCAAAGGGCACAAATTTTGCTCATCTTTCTATATTGAACAAATAGATGAATTTTTAATAAAAGTCCCCTTTCAAAAAGTGAATAGATAAGTAGTTTTTTCAAAACATTTTCACGCCGATGAAAATGTTGAAAACAGATGAAAATTGCATCCACTTCGTAGGAAATGTTTTAAAAAAGAATATTCCCATTTTTTTTGCCAAATTCGTCCCATTTCTGCCCTAAAAATCAGATTCCTGATGAAAAATTTTCTTTCCTCTTGTTGATGGTTCAATCGTAGAATGCTTTTTCCTTTATTTGCATCACCTTTCTCACATAAACGGTCGTAAAAGCACCTTTTTAGCGATTCAAAACATTTTCACGACCGTGGATTGCGTTTTCATCAGATGAAAATCAAATTCATCACCGTGGATTTGATTTCCACCTGTTTTCTGAGCTATCTTATTATGATTTGTAAATAAAACCGGTATTCTATTTACAAATTGACATGAGTGGAAAGCTGAAAAAAATATAGCTGATTTAAATCTGAAAGGAATGCATAAAAAAACCACCTATCAAAATAAATTGATAGGTGGCTTGATTCTATGAATGTGATCCGACTAGGATTCGAACCTAGGGCCTACAGCTTAGAAGGCTGTTGCTCTATCCAGCTGAGCTACCGGACCATGTTTCATTACAGTTTGCAAAAGTAGTCTAATTATCAATATAAAAAAAATAAAACGCCCAATTTTTCATATAAACTGTGATGAAAGAGTGTTTAAGTACCTTATTGAGGTATTAGTAACTTGATATTGTGTACTCTGAATATCACCTTCTCATAAGATACTACACTACCCCTTGTGCCATAATTGCTTTAGCTACCTTCATGAATCCTGCAATATTTGCCCCTTTAACGTAGTTGATGTATCCATCTGCTTCGATGCCATACTTTACACAATTCTCGTGAATGTTGGACATAATCCATTTCAATTTTTCATCAACTTGTTCTGCGGGCCAGCTATATCGTTCTGAGTTTTGTGTCATTTCGAGACCCGAAACAGATACTCCACCCGCATTGGCTGCTTTTCCTGGTGCAAAAAGAATTTTGTTTTCATGAAACAAATCAATCGCTTCGGGTGTATCTGGCATATTAGCACCTTCGGAAATGGCTATCACGCCATTTGAAATGAGAAGTGCTGCGTCGTCCTTATTTATTTCGTTTTGTGTGGCAGATGGCAGTGCAATGTCTCCTTTTTCGGACCAAGGGCGACCACCAGGAACATACTTACAACCATATTCCTCGGCATACTCTTTGATGCGACCACGGTATAGGTTTTTCAATTCTTGTATGTAGGCAAGCTTTTCTGTCGTGATTCCTTCGGGATCGTAGATATAGCCATCAGAATCGGACAATGTAATGGGAATAGCTCCCAATTCAATTAATTTTTCACACGTATATTGTGCTACATTACCTGATCCAGAAACAATGCACTTTTTGCCTTTGAGGTCTAAATCTTGGGTTTTTAGCATTTCACGCAAGAAATATACATTGCCATATCCAGTGGCTTCTGGACGTATGCGAGATCCACCAAATTCGAACCCTTTTCCGGTGAAAGTTCCTGTGAATTCTTCTGCCAGTTTTTTATACTTCCCAAACATGTATCCAACTTCTCTGCCACCAACGCCAATATCTCCTGCTGGGACATCGGTGTTGGGACCTATATTGCGCCAGATTCCTTCTACAAAGGCTTGACAGAATCGCATGATCTCTCCATCCGATCTGCCCCGTGGAGAAAAGTCTGAACCTCCTTTGCCTCCACCCATTGGAAGAGTGGTCAGAGCGTTCTTGAATGTTTGTTCGAAAGCTAAAAACTTGAGTATCGAAGGCGACACTGATGAATGGAAACGAATACCTCCTTTGTAGGGACCGATAGCATTATTGTGCTGTACTCTATAACCCATATTGGTGTGTACTTGACCTTTGTCGTCGACCCACGTGATACGAAATGATATTACTTTATCGGGAATAACTAAGCGTTCAATTAAATTTGCTCTTTCAAACTCTGGATGTTCATTGTATATCTCTTCAATTGAACTCAAAACCTCTTCAATGGCTTGATAGTATTCNNTTAAACTTATAACGTTAGATGTTTTCATATAAAACTGTAAAATATAATGTGTAAATATCAAACTACTCTTATTTGAGACAGTCTGAGTGCAAATTTACTTTTTTATTTTTAAATACAATACAATTTGCTCGTAAAATATCTAATAAAGTAATAGAATGCTATTTTTTCAATGTCTTATAGATGGGGATAAAAACAATAGCGCCAGACATGACAATAGAGATTATGGTAGTGGGAGTTATTTCAGAAGAATAAATTAAAATAAAGGCCACAATGAAAATCCATAGTAAAAC
>DENY01000065.1:27500-34397 GCA_002359825.1 Bacteroidales bacterium UBA2632 | reverse complement strand
TGCCATAAAAAAGTGAGCTGTTATTAAGTTGAATACAAATGTACAAAAAAAGGAAACTGGAGAGAAAGAAATTCGGTTAAACCCAGTTTCACAAAAAAACAAGCATTTAATTGAATGTCGAAACAAAAAATTAAATGCTTGTAATATATCGAATAGTGTTTACTTTCGTTTATTCAAGAAAAATGAAGCAACACTAAAAATGTGATCTTGTATAACAATGCTATACAAGCTCTATCATAGGACTGCCAGCTTGAACAAATGAGCCTTCTTTCACCAAAATCTTGCTTACTGTACCCGCAGATTCGGCAACTATATCATTCTCCATTTTCATAGCTTCCAATATCAAAAGAACTTTGCCTTTTTCTACAACTTCTCCTTCTTTTACAAAGATAGTCATGATACTTCCCGGCATTGGACTCTCTAAAACTTCTTTGGGAGCTTGTCTTTCAGTTTCAACAGTCTCTATTTCTTCTTGCTTAGCTTGAACCTTATTGACTGATTTGTTTTTCAATTCATATTCGTCTTTGCGCTGACCTTTAAGATAGGTAAGACCAACAGTTGGGAACAATTCAAGTAACAATTCATCTTTTTCGTTTTGAGCAACCTTCACACCACCGTACTCATCAAGAGTTGGATTTTCTTGACGTTTATAATTTGATGTATCATAGGGTTTTTCTTCTCTTGAGCCTGTAATCTTCAATCTAAATTCGGGATCGATTGCAACGGGAGTGTTACCATATTCCCCTTTAACAAGAGCAACAAACTGATTGGATGGGTTAGCATACTTTTCTCTACTATTCTTTTGGTTGAGAGCAGAAGCTACAGCTTGGGCACCAACAATTTGACTTGTAGGAGTTACAAGAGGTGGCAAACCAGCATCTAATCTCACACTGGGTATTAATTTCATAGCATCTTCCAATATATCGAGAGAGTTGTATTCCTTCAACTGAGCAACCATATTGGAGTACATACCACCAGGTATCTCAGCATTCTTCACCAATTCATTTGGTTTGGGGAAATTAAAATAATCATCTATTGCTTGACAAGCTTTAAGAAGAGCCTCTTCATTAAAATCTCTAACAGATGCAATGGCATTGTCAAACTCTTTATCTATTTCCGCAGGAAGTGTGTCTGTGAGCGGATTGAATGGTTTGGGAAATTGCTTAACTGCATCATATGCATCTAACTCTTTACGTATTTCAAATAACTCTTTGTTTATTTTTGCAACAGCCTCCATGTTTACATCTATCTCAATATCAAGTTTCTTACAAAAGAGGTAAATGAGTTCAAATGCAGGAGCAGCCGGTCCGCCAGCAAAGTTCCATATAACAGTATCTACTATATCAGCACCATTCATGATAGCAGTTAACACTGCAGCCAAACCAAAACCAGGAGTACAATGGGTGTGGAAGTCTATGGGAACTTTTACTTCGTTTTTGATCAATGGAATTAAGGTCCTAACACGAGAGGGAGGAATAAGCCCACTCATATCTTTAATCGTAATCATGTCGGCTCCCAAAGCCATCATTTCTTTCGCTTTATTTAAAAAATACTCGTCAGTAAATACATCAGTGTAAATGGTTTTTGCAGGTTTATTTTTTTTCATGAAAGAAAAGAAACCCCCTTTTTCTTTTTCTTCGAGAGGTTCTTCAAATTTTGGATCTACTGTGTAACAAATAGCACAATCTGCCAATCCACCATATTTCTTTATATACTTTACACTCGATTTGATATTCTCAACGTCATTCAAAGCATCAAAAATACGCATTACATCTAAACCCGATGAAACAGCATTTTTGAAAAATCCATCAATAATTTCATCTGTATAAGGCGCATAACCATATAAGTTTCTACCACGAGAAAGAGCTGTTAATTTGGAGGCTTTCCCTACACCTTCATGTATTTTTTCGAGTCTATCCCAGGGGTTCTCGTTTAAATAGCGCATCACGGAGTCGGGAACAGCCCCACCCCACACTTCCATAGCATAGAAGTTGGCATCTTTATAAAAAGGTAAAACTCTATCAACTTGTTGTTGATTCATACGAGTTGCAAATGCAGATTGTTGTCCATCTCTTAATGTAAGGTCTCTAATTAGCAGTTTTTTTTTCATAATGGTTGATTTTTCAATTGAAGAAGTTGTAAATGATTTATCTGTTATTAATTACTGGTTTATTGTTTGAAATATACTATTATATCTTATGAACAATGTATATATAAAACTACAAAGTAAATGATTTTCGTCGAATAAATAGACATTAAAGAAATATTTCTTTAATTATTTATTTCACTAAAAAAACGGAATCAGTAAATAACTAATTCCGCTATATATAACCCTATTATCAGGAAAATGTTCTATTTAATAACGTTTTCCTTTTGGGCGTCTTCCTTTTTTATCAAAACTTTTTCTGGGTGAATTGGATGCTCTACTATCTGATTCTTGAGCAACCTCAACAACAAGTTTTCTATCTTCAACAAACAATCCTTTAAAAGTATGTACTACTTTAGGTGCTACTTCTTCTGGTACTTCAAAGAATGAAAAATTCTGTAGTAAATCAATTCTACCAATTTGAACCTTTCCAGTTACATGATCATTGATGAATCCCATGAGATTAGCAGGGTTTGCACCATCAGTTTTACCAATGTTGATAAATATACGTGTAAAACCTTTTTCTGCTTGACGAGTACCTCCACCATTTCGGTCAGAAGATTTTCTATCACCCCTATCACTTCTATCATCTCTATCATCTCTGTCTTTTCTTGACGAGCGTTCTGTTGGCTCCATTATTTCTTCGGCCGAATGATAGTATTCGATAAGACGATTAAACTCTAATGAAACAATACGTTTGATTATATCCTCTTTTTCTAACCAATCTAACTTTCTAAAAATGGAGGGAAGAAGACGTTCAATCTCTGCTTCGTTTACTTTTACTTTTTCAATTTTATCAACCAAGTTGAAAAGTTGTTTCTCGCAAATTACATCTCCTGTAGGAAGTGTGCGTTTTTCAAATTGTTTGTTGATAGATTTTTCGAATTGAGCAATTTTTCCTTTTTCTTTTATATGAATAATAGAAATAGAAGTTCCATTTTTACCAGCTCTACCCGTTCTACCACTTCGGTGAGTATAGCTTTCTACATCGTCGGGCAAACCGTAATTGATAACGTGTGTAACATCATCCACATCAAGTCCTCGAGCCGCCACATCGGTTGCAACTAAAAATTGCAAATTTTTGCTCCTAAATTTACCCATTACTAAGTCGCGTTGACTTTGAGATAATTCTCCAGGCAATGAGTCTGCATCGTAACCGTCTTGTATCAGTTTGTCAGCAATTTCTTGCGTTTCACGACGTGTACGACAGAATATTATTGAATAAATATTTGGGTAATAATCAGCAATACGCTTCAGTGCAAGATATTTATCACGTGCTGTAACCATGTAATAAACATGCTTTACATTGAGTGCACCTTCGTTTTTACGACCAATCACAATTTCGGTTGGGTTTTCCATGTATTTCTTTGTGATTCTCGAAATCTCTCTGGGCATAGTTGCTGAAAACAACAACATGCTGCGGGTTGCAGGAACACGAGACAAAATGTCATCGATGCTTTCTGTAAATCCCATGTTGAGCATTTCGTCTGCTTCGTCTAAAACTACAGTGTGAACCAAATCAAGAGACATTACTTTTCTATTCAGTAAGTCAATTAATCTGCCTGGAGTAGCAACAATAACCTGAACACCTCGCTTTAGCGAACGTATTTGGCTATCAATACTTGATCCTCCATATACAGGAAGAACTTTTACTCCATTTACATATTTAGAGTAATCATTGAGATCGGCTGAAATTTGTAGACACAATTCACGAGTAGGGCACAAAATAAGTGTTTGAGGTGCCTTTTTCTGTATATCTACTTTCTGAATGATAGGTAAACCGAATGCAGCTGTTTTACCAGTTCCGGTTTGTGCAAGTGCGATAATATCGCGCGTTTCGCCCAATAATAAAGGAATCACTTCCTCTTGTACAGGCATGGGTTGGTCAAAACCCAGTTCTTGTATTGCTTCAATACTTTGTGAAGCAACACCGAGTTGTTGAAATGTTTTCATATTTTTTATTTATAATAATGTATGTGATGGCAGTCAACATTCTTCTCTTTACCCCCACAACATACGACATTATAAAAAATATGAGAGAAAAACACGAGTACCAATAAAAAGGTGATTTTTCTTAAAAGTGATTTGTTAAATTGATAACCTAAATTAAAAAGGAAAGAATTAAAATCGACCTGAAATAAAATCGGGTGCAAAGATAGGTATAATAATTCAGATACAATGGATTAAGGGTTATAAAGCATTAAATTTCTCAATATAGTCTTCTTTCCTCTAGAAACACGTACTTTTTTTTCTAAATAATTATCTATTGACCCGTATGTTTCGCGAATATAATCAAATGCAGTAATTAAATAAGCACTATTTGCAGAAAAAAGCGCAGTCATAGATTCTTGTAAAGATTCTGGTAAAGGATCTTTAATGCTAATAGTTTTTGTGGGGTCGATATATTTATTTGAAGCAAGATAATCTTCTTCAATGATATATTCTGGTACACCTAAAACGTATAATAATAGTGATGAAGCAATACCAACTCTATCTTTTCCTAAATGAGAAGATATAACAATAGGATAATTATTGGGATCCAATAATACATCAAACATATCTGCAAATTTATCTGAATTGTTATCTATAATCTCTTTATATGATTTTTGCATAAAAAGGATTGTCTCACTTCGTGTGAAATTATTATTCAGTACTTCGTCTTTAATAGAAGAAAAATCACTGCCATCGAAAGGAATATTTATCTTTTGAATGTTTATAAAATAGGGATGTGTTTTTCTATCTTTTTCTGATCTAAAGTCTATGATTGTTTTTATACCTAATTTTTTCAGTTTTTCTTGATCAAATAAATTAGCATTACTTAAATGACCAGATCTGAATACTTTACCCCATTTAATTTGATTTTCATCAGACGTAATGTAACCACCCAAATCTCTAAAATTTAAAACATTATCCATTTCTATAAATCTATTGGATATTATTCCTGAAGTTACTCCACTGGTTTTTAAAATAAAAAACTCGCGCAATCCTGAACCTGAAGGATTCAATAAAGCAAACTGATCTTCAATTAATTTTGTTCTAACAGGTGAAAAATTTCTCATAGATGTGTCAGACATGGCAGAGTATATATCTATTTTACCCTCTACGTCGGGACTAACCTCCCATTTCAACAAGAAATTTCCATCGGTATTTTTTTCTACTACTGATGCAATTTTTATTGATGACATACAGCTCATCAATTGTAATGAGAAAATTAAAACAATTGCTTTGTATATATATTTCATTTCGTTTTTCTAAATAAGGTATAACAAATATAGTAATAGTTATTGTTTAATACAATCCTATTGGGAATCAATTAACATTATATACAACAATACATTTTTGTTTTTCTACAATTCCGAAGTAATCAGCTCATATTCAATAATGAATCAGAAAAAAAATACTTATCATATGAATTTATCATTTCTATGTTGATAAGATGTTCATCGATTGTAGATAAAATATGATAGATTAATTTGCAAAGACAGAAAATAAAATTAAACCAAATCGTATTTCAAATTTCAATGCAAACTTGTTTAAAGTTATAGAGGAAAATTTATCTGTTTTTCAACACCTAAATAATACCTATCACTAAATTATTTATTAACTTTGATTTTTATCATCAAGTTTTGATAACATTTGTAATGGTATGATTTAGAATGAGAAATGTAATTATAAGCTGTTCATAAAATATTAATAACGTCTTTTATTTTAGTGATAACGTAATTTCAAAATTATTACTCAATAAATGATCAACAGTATCAACAGGCTAATACTATTATCATTCTTCTTTTTATAAACTTATAAAACTATATATATAATAATATGTCAGTTAATAATTTCTTGAATACAAAGAACAATTTAATAGAGAAAATTAATTTGCTTCGAACTCAAAAAGATGCTCTAATCCTTGCTCACTTCTATCAGGACGATGCAATACAGGAAATAGCAGACTATGTTGGGGATAGTTTAGCTCTTGCACAATGGGCTTCTAAAGCGCAAAATAAGATAATAGTTATGTGTGGTGTTCATTTTATGGGAGAAACAGCGAAAATATTGTCGCCTGATAAAAAAGTGCTTATACCTGATCTCGAGGCTGGATGTTCATTGGCTGATAGTTGCCCAGCCGACGAATTTGAAAAATTTTTAGATGATCACCCTAATCATACTGTTATATCCTATGTAAATACTACAGCGGCTATAAAAGCCTTAACTGATATAGTGGTAACATCAAGCAATGCCAAGCAAATTGTAGAATCACTTCCAGAAAATGAAAAAATTATTTTTGGTCCTGATAAAAATTTAGGAAACTATATAAATAGTGTAACCGGAAGGAATATGCTTTTGTGGGATGGAGCTTGTCATGTACACGAACAATTTTCACTGGTGAAGCTATTGGAATTAAAAAAAGAATACCCTGATGCATTAATATTAGCACATCCTGAATGTAAAAAATATATTTTAGAAGTAGCTGATCATGTTGGTTCTACGTCTTCTATTTTGAATTTTGCTACTAACTCACAAAGAAAAGAATTTATTATTGTAACAGAATCAGGTATTATGCACGAATTAAGAAAGCAGAATCCTGATAAAACATTCATTCCTGCGCCACCAGAAGATGCATCTTGCGCTTGTAATGAATGCTCATTTATGAAAATAAATACCCTTGAAAAGCTTTATTTGTGTTTGAAAAATGAAGAACCTGAAATAACTGTTGATGAAGATGTTAGAATAAAGGCTGTGAAGTCTATAGA
>DENY01000065.1:21972-27427 GCA_002359825.1 Bacteroidales bacterium UBA2632 | reverse complement strand
TAACAGGTCGCACCTATGATGCTTGACGTGAGGTGGATAAAGGTTTACTATTGACAGAGTTGCTCCTCGGAGCACTGGTAGCTAATATATTTGAAGGATAGTTCATTATTTATTCAAGGTACTATAATTAAATAGATGTGAACCTTTTCATGAATGATTTTGCTTTGATTGTTAGAGCTTTTAGCTCCATAAGAGCAAACTGTCTGTAGTACAACATCATTTTGTGTATAGCCGAGAGCTCAGTTAGGAGCGAACTGTTCTGGTGAGCCGTATTTACATAAAGTATAGAACAAAAAAAAGAGGGGAAATTTCCCCTCTTTTTTTATTGTATAAAAATTGTACCCACTAATTATAGTTGTGGTCCTGCTGAAATCAATGCTTTAGCATCGTCGTTATCGCAATATTGTACAAAGTTATCAAGATACATTTGTGCTAATTTTTTAGCTTTAGTTTCCCATTCTTTAGCATCAGAATATGTATCACGTGGATCTAACAAACCTTCATCAACATTATTTAGTTTTGTAGGTACAGTTAAATTCATGATTGGAATATGTTTTGTTTCAGCTTTATCAATTGAACCATCGATAATAGCATCAATCATTGCTCTTGTATTTTTAAGAGAAATACGTTTTCCTGTTCCATTCCACCCAGTATTAACAAGATATGCTTTTGCATTGTGCTCAGTCATTTTTTCAACCAAACGTTTTGCATACATAGTTGGATGTAAAGTTAAGAAAGCTTCACCAAATGCAGGAGAGAAAGAAGGAACTGGTTCTGTAATACCACGTTCGGTACCTGCCAACTTTGATGTAAATCCACTTAGGAAGTGGTATTGTGCTTGGTTGTCATCTAAAATTGATACTGGAGGTAATACACCAAAAGCGTCAGCTGAAAGATAGATAATCTTTTTAGCATGTCCTGCTCTTGAAGGAAGAACAATTTTACTGATATGATAAATTGGATATGAAACACGTGTGTTTTCTGTAACCGATGTATCTGAGAAATCAATAGTTCCATCATCATGTACTGTAACGTTTTCTAATAAAGCATCACGACGGATAGCTCTCCAAATATCAGGTTCGTTTTCTTTGCTTAAATCTACAGTTTTGGCATAGCAACCACCTTCGTAGTTAAATACTCCATGATCGTCCCAACCGTGCTCATCATCACCAATTAAGAAGCGTTTTGGATCAGCAGATAAAGTAGTTTTACCTGTTCCTGATAGACCAAAAAATACAGCTACATCACCATCAACTCCTACGTTTGAAGAGCAGTGCATTGATGCAATACCTCTTAAAGGTAAGTAGTAGTTCATAAGTGCGAAAATACCTTTTTTCATTTCACCACCATACCATGTTCCACCAATAACTTGCATTTTGCGAGTTAAGTCGAATAAAGTAAAGTTTTCAGAATTTAAACCTTGTTCTTTCCACTTATCGTTTACTATTTTAGAAGCATTGATACATACGAAATCAGGTTCTCCATATTGAGCTAATTCGTAATGAGATGGTCTGATAAACATATTGGTAACAAAGTGTGCTTGCCATGCAACTTCCATGATAAAGCGCACTTTCATGCGTGTATCTTCGTTAGTTCCGCAAAAAGTATCAACAACATATATTTTTTTCGCTTTTGATAATCTATCAGTAGCTAAATTTTTACAATGATCAAATACTTCTGGAGTTGTAGGTCTGTTGATAGTGCCATCCCACCAAATTGTATCTCTTGTAACATCATCTTCTACAATGAATTTATCTTTTGGAGAACGACCTGTGAATTTTCCTGTGTAAACAGCAACAGCACCAGTATCAGTTAATTTGGCTTTTTCAAATCCTTCATTTTCGGGATTCATCTCTTCTTGAAATAGAACTTCGTAAGATGGGTTGTGAAGAACTTCAAAGTCACCTGAAATTCCATACTTGCTTAAATCTAAATTTGTCATTTGTATTAAAGTTTTATGTAAATAATTCGTACTGATGTATCATATTTTCAGATACCTATATTTTACCGGTACAAAGATAAAAAATATTTTTTTATAGCACTATTAATTAGAGAAATATTTCTCTAATTAAATGTAAATTGTTTCTCAACATAGATAAACAAATATATTCATTGAAAAGTTTACCAAAATATATAATTCTATTACCTTTGTCATTAACTACTTCTATTATTGTAATCGTAAACATTACTATATGAAAATTGTAAACTTTTCGGAGCAAAATTCTTTACTTAATACCTTTGTTAGAGAAATTAGAGATGTAACTGTTCAAAATGATCGATTAAGATTTAGAAAAAATATTGAACGTATTGGAGAGATCATGGCTTATGAAATAAGCAAAGATTTGAATTACTCTAATAAAACTATCGAAACTCCACTTGGTGAAACAAATATTAATTTAGCTGATAATGATATTGTAATTGCAACTATTCTTAGAGCTGGTCTCATCTATCATCAGGGTTTTCTTAATTTTTTTGATAGTGCAGAGAATGCTTTTGTTTCAGCTTACAGAAAGTATAAAGAAAATCAATTCTCTTTTAATATTCATATTGAGTATATAGCTTCACCTTTAATTACCGGTAAAACATTAATTATCACAGATCCTATGTTAGCAACAGGTGGAAGTATGGAACTATCTTATCATGCATTACTAACAAAAGGAAAACCAAAGCATATTCATATTGCTACAATTATTGCCAGCCAACAAGCTATAGATTATTGCAGAGAAAAGTTTCCTGATGAGAATACTACAATCTGGGCTGCTGCCATTGATCCACATTTGGATGAACATGCATATATTGTTCCTGGATTGGGTGATGCAGGAGATTTAGCTTATGGATCGAAAGATTAATTGCTGTATATGAGTGTTTTAAAAACAAGTTACTTCTTATTGTAATATTTATTTAGTTCATCTTTTACAGATTGGGTGTTTCCAAATATTACTTTTTTAATGAATGATTTTATAAATCCCCATCCATAACCATAAAGCTGTATTGCGGTAGTGATAATAGATATGAGTGCAATAGATAGTTTTTTGTATTGAAAAAAAGATGTTATAAAAATAAGTGTGAAATAAATAGCCAATGGTAATAAAAACCACACATTGAAGAATGATAGAATAATCATTAATAGGGATACTATGGTAAAAAGAGCAGGTAAAGTGTGCACCAGTTTCATTGAAGTAGGATGTAGTAGATATAAAGAAATACGTGCCATACCAAAAACATGAACTTGACGATAAAACGAACGCAAATCTACTCTTCTTTTGTGATATACAAACGCATCTGAGATGAGTTGACAAGTATATCCGTTGTTTCTAATTCGAAGGCTCAGGTCAATATCTTCACCAAACATATCTTTAAACCCTCCTACTGTTTTATAAACTTCTTTAGAAAAACCCATATTAAAAGTTCGTGGAACAAACTTTTCCATCTTTGCACCTTTAGAACCTCTGATACCACCAGTGGTAAGAAAAGATGTCATAGAAAAACTGATTGCTTTTTGTAAGTCACTAAAAGATTTATCTGCTTTGTCAGGTCCTCCATAACTATCGGTATAGTTATCAGTCAGATTTTTTTTAATTTTTTCAAAGTAAAATGGGGGAATAACACAATCTGAATCAAAAAAGACAAAGTATTCACCTTCTGCTTTTTCCATCCCATAATTTCGGGTTTCACTTCGCCCACTATTTTCTTTAAAAAAATAGCGGATGTTTAAAAGATGGCTATATTTTTGTGCTACTAAATCACATTTAATGGATGAGCCATCTTCAATCAGTAACACTTCGAAATCTAAGAAAGGCTGTTTACTTAAGCTTTCCAATAGTTCATCTACTTCATCAGGACGATTATATACGGGTATAATTATAGAGAAATAAGGCATAGGATCGATCAATTATTTTTTCTGATTAAATTTTCAAAATAGTTGATTGTTTTTTTCAATCCTTCTTCCAATTCAATTTTGGGACTCCAGTTTAGTTTTTCTTTTGCAAGAGATATATCAGGTCTACGTTGTTGGGGATCATCCATAGGTAATGGTTTAAATATCAATTTTGATTTAGAATTGGTCAATTTGATAACGGTTTCAGCCAATTCTAAAATAGTAAATTCATTAGGATTACCAATATTTACAGGTCCAATAAAATTATTGGGTGTTGCCATCATTTTTATCATTCCATCAATTAAGTCATCTACATATTGAAAACTCCGAGATTGATTTCCATTTCCGTAGATAGTTATATCTTCATTTCTCAGACATTGAACAATAAAATTTGATACAACCCTTCCGTCATTTGGATGCATATTGGGGCCGTAAGTATTAAAGATTCGGATAATTTTAATTTTAAGATCACTTTGACGATGATAATCCATGAAAAGAGTTTCGGCACATCTTTTCCCTTCATCGTAACATGATCGTTCACCAATAGGATTTACATTGCCCCAGTAAGATTCTATTTGTGGATGAACTTTTGGATCACCATATACTTCACTTGTTGAAGCTTGAAGTATTTTTGCTCCAGTGGCTTTTGCTGTTTCCAGCATGTTTATAGCACCCATTACAGAGATCTTTACCGTTTGAATCGGATTGTGCTGATAGTGTATGGGTGATGCAGGACATGCTAAATTGTAAATTTCATCTACTTCTGCAATATATGGATTTACTATGTCATGTCGAATAAGCTCAAACATGGGATTATCAAGCATTGATAAAACATTCATTTTACTTCCCGTAAAATAATTATCTAAACATAGTACTTCATTGTTTTGCTCCAAAAGACGCTTACATAGATGTGAACCAATAAAACCCGCTCCACCAGTAACCAATATTTTTTTCTTCATATTAATATCTTCATTAACGGGCAAAATTACTTATTAATCTCTTAAACTACAACGCTGTCTAATAATATATTGAAATTACTACGTAAATTATTGTAAAGATAATAGAATAATAAAGAAAAAGATTTATCTTTGTTGTCATTAATCGAAAAGTAACAAATATGTAGTCCTATTTATAGCTTTACGTAATCTCAAAAAATAATTTAATTGATTAGATTTAAATGATAAAATCAATTCTAACTATACTTATAGTAAGCGGAATCCTATTTTCATGCAGTAAGAATGATAAGGTGTTGGTCATCGAAGGCGAAATATCAAACCTCACGACTCCTTATGTAATTGCTTCATTTCAGGAAGGTGATACTATACATGTTGATACTATTTCAGTAAATGAAAAAGGAAAATTTTCTTATTCGCAAAATGTTGATACTACTACAATATTTACTCTTTATTTTAATGATTTCCAATCTTCCACACTCATTTTTTCAGAAAAGGGGATTAATAAAATTAAAATGAAAGGTGATGCTATTTTATCTGATTTAATCGAAGTGAAGGGGGGCGAGATAAATGAAAATCTTTCTGCATTTAAGAAAGAAAATGAAATGCTTTTAAAACAACGTGT
>DENY01000065.1:0-21911 GCA_002359825.1 Bacteroidales bacterium UBA2632 | reverse complement strand
GAACTGGAAATGTTATTTCAGAAAAAGAAAGAACAGCGCAAATTAATTCGATAAATCACGAACTTGCGCAGAAAGCAGAAGATTTTATAATATCCAATCCAGATAAATTATCGAGTGTTATTTTGATTAATGACTTTTTCAAAAACAATGAAAATCCAGAATCTTTAAATCGCGTTTTAGATTATCTAAAAGGTGATGCATTAAAATCATCATTAACATATAAACTAAAAAAATATAATCAAAAGATATTGCTTTCAGCAGAAGGAGCTCAAATGCCTTATTTCACATTGAAAGATGATAATAATGAAACTATCCTATCTTCCGATTTTACAAATAAATACTTACTAATTTCATTCTTATCTTCTAATGGAAAGAAATCAAAAGAAAATATCAAGATCTTAAAAGACGAATATAAGGCATTAGATAAAGATAAGATTGAATTTCTTACAATTTTTATAGACTCGGATACACTACCTATTAAAAGTAATAAAACAGACTCCATTTCATGGAAAATAGTGGTGGAAGATAAAAGTTGGGGATCTGATATAATTGAAAAATTTAATGTCCATTACACTCCATTTAATATTTTTANNTAAATCCGCAAGGAAAAATAATAACGAGAGATATACCAATAAGTGAAGTGAAAAACTCAATAAATATAGCTATCGAAGAACCTTAGTCTTAAAAAATATATTACATGTTAGTAAAAATATTTGCCGCTGCTGTACAGGGAATTAATGCTACACTAATTACAATTGAAGTAAATTGTTCTAAAGGTATTAAATTTCTTGTTGTCGGATTACCCGATGCTTCCGTAAAAGAAAGCCAAGAACGTATGATTTCTGCTTTGCAGTTCAATGGTTATAAATTTCCGCGAAAGCAAATAGTAATAAATATGTCTCCAGCTGATATTCGAAAAGAAGGTTCAGCTTATGACTTACCACTTGCAATTGGTGTAATGGCGGCCTCTGAAGGTTTTAAAACAGATAAACTTCCAGACTATATTATGATGGGAGAACTTTCTCTAGATGGAACCATCCTTCCTGTGAAAGGTGTTTTACCTATTGCAATTTTAGCAAAAGAAAGCGGTTTTAAAGGATTTATATTGCCTGAAGAGAATGCAAAAGAAGCTGCAGTAGTAGAGGGTTTGGAGGTGTTGGGAGTCAAAAACATAAAACAAGTTGTTGAATTTTTTAATGATGAATCTGACATCATTCCCACTTATGTTGATATTAATAAGGATTTTTTAAACCACCAGTCTGATTTTGATTTCGATTTTTCTGATGTAAAAGGACAAGAAAATGTGAAGCGCGCTCTTGAAGTGGCTGCAGCGGGAGGTCACAACATCATTTTAGTGGGTCCTCCTGGTGCAGGAAAGTCAATGATGGCCAAAAGAATGCCATCCATTTTACCCCCTTTCACAATTGAAGAAGCTTTAGAAACAACCAAAATTCATAGTGTAGCTGGACAGATTGGAATTAATACAGCTTTAATGCCACGACGTCCNNACCCACAGCCAGGTGAAATAAGTCTTGCTCACAATGGGGTATTGTTTCTTGATGAACTTCCAGAATTCAATAGAAGTGTGCTTGAAGTAATGAGGCAACCCTTAGAGGATAGAAGAATTACCATATCTCGTGCCAAATTTACAGTAGAGTATCCTGCAAGTTTTATGATGGTTTCTGCTATGAATCCATGCCCTTGTGGTTATTACAATCATCCCGAGAGAAATTGTGTATGTGCGCCTGGGGCAGTTCAAAAATATCTAAACAAAATTTCTGGTCCATTGCTCGATCGAATCGATATTCACATTGAAATAGTTCCTGTTCCTTTCGAAAAAATATCCGACAGAACTCCCGCAGAGCATAGTACAGAAATCAGTAAACGTGTGATTGAAGCCAGAAAAATTCAAGAAGAGCGGTTTAAAGATGTTGAAGGAGTCTATTGTAATGCACAAATGACTTCCAAGTTACTTAATAAATTCGCTTTGCCTGATAAAACTGGTTTGCAATTAATGAAAACAGCAATGGAAAGGCTCAACTTATCGGCTCGTGCTTATGACAGAATCTTAAAAGTTTCTCGTACTATAGCCGATCTTGATAATTGCGAAAAAGTACAACCCAATCATTTAGCTGAAGCTATTAATTATAGAAATTTGGATAGAGAGACGTGGGCAAGTCAGTAGAAAATAAAGAGATTACTTCTACACACTAAGATAATATTTTCAATTCTATTTTTAAGAAATAGAATTACATTCTCATTATTGATTTTTTAAATTCTTGTAAAAGCAACTACATCTGGGAATAGTAGATGAAACGACTTAACTTATAAATATATTCAGCTATGATTAATAGAAGAAAGTTTCTTAAAACCTCTTTAATAGGAGGAAGTGCAGCGTTAGTAGGCTTGGATAAAGTATCGGCAAAGTCACTTGATACTACGCAATTATTGTCTTATGACAGCATACCTTCTCGCAAAGGAAAAAGTGTACTTGGACTTCGGTGTGCTCCTATTCCTAAAGTACGTATTGGCATAGTAGGATTGGGTCGTGGTGGGGGTGCACTTAAACGAATGGCTCAAATAGATGGAACGGAAATAGTAGCTTTGTGTGATATCAACGAGGAACGAATGAATAATTCCCAAGCAGAATTAAAGAAATTAAATCGCAAAGAAGCAGTGGCTTACACTGGTGAAGAGGATTGGAGAAAAATGTGTGAGCGGGATGATATCGATTTAATTTATAATGCTACACCATGGAACTTGCATGTTCCCATTGCTCTTTATGCTATGGACCACGGAAAACATGTTGCCATAGAAGTTCCTGCTGCTTTAACAGTAAAAGATTGTTGGGCTCTTGTAGACAAGGCTGAAGAAAAACAACTACACTGCATGATGTTGGAAAACTGTTGTTATGACTTTTTTGAACTTGCTACATTAAATATGGCTCGTCAAGGTCTGTTCGGAGAAATCTTACATGGAGAGGGTGCATACATTCACAACTTAACACAAAGCAAATATGAAGGCTACTATAAGCACTGGCGTTTGGAATATAGTAAAAATCATACAGGCAACCCCTACCCCACACATGGCTTGGGACCTATAGCACAAATCATGGGGATTAATCAAGGCGATCGAATGGAATATTTGTCTTCTGTATCTACGAAGCAGTTTGGCTTAAATGAATGGGCAAAAAAACATTATGCAAATGATGAACGAAACACTTTATCTGAAAGATATGCATTGGGAGATATGAATACCACTATAATTCATACTGCTAAAGGAAGAAGCATAATGATACAACATGACACCACTTCTCCTCGACCTTATTCTCGCATTCATTTAATTCAAGGTAGTGAAGGTTATGCTGTAAAATACCCTGAAGAACGTATCGCTTTACAAACGGAAGGAGGAGGACATGACTTCTTAGATGAAGTGAAACAAAAAGACATTCTAAAACAATATGAACATCCACTTAGTAAATATATAGGAGAAAGAGCTAAAAAAATGGGTGGTCATGGAGGTATGGATTTTATTATGGATTGGAGGCTTATTTATTGTTTGCAAAATGGATTTCCATTAGACCAATCAGTTTATGATGCCGCTGCATGGTCTTCCCTTGTAGAATTAACAGAACGTTCAGTGTTAAATAAAAGTGCATCCATTGATATTCCCGATTTCACTCGGGGTGCTTGGGAAAATTATGACGAATGGCCCGTTATAGATATGATGGATGTTTTGCATGGAGNNAAGGCAAAAGTTTTTTCCCCACTAAAATAGATTAAGTTCACCTCAGGAACTATTATTTGTATTCTGAGGGTGAACTTCGTAGCACAAACTCTTTTGATTTAATTTTTGTAATGAAACGTATATTTTTAGAACACTATAAATCAAATGGTTATAACTCCGCTTTTAATACAAAGTATAATTTATATATTAACTCTAAATGAAAATACCGAACTTAAATTTCTAATTCTTACCCACCTCAAATACATTAGAACTAAATGCTCCAAATTAGTGCCAAAATAATCTTACTTTAATGAATCTATGTTTGTCAGTTTCTTTTTTTTTCGAATCGACGTTATTTACAAAACAAACAACTCAAATATTTCAGGGATCAAGTTTCGAGTTTATGATATATCTTTTGGAAGATAATAATGTTTTCATATCTTTGTTTTGAGATATTCAAAAAGTATTTTAGTAACAGAATAGACGAAAAAAATTGTCTTTTGTTTCTTATTATATTCATTACTTCAAAGTTTTAGAGAAAAAATAATTCAACTATTATCCTATATTTTTACTGAAAGAAAGATTCATCTAACTATCATAAATAAATTAACTAGCTAAAATTCACTTTAATAACAATGTAATAAATATGAACAAACTATTAAGAACAAAAAAAGTATATAATTTTCGTTCTTTAGGTAAAGCACCTATTTTTATGAGAATTTCATTAATTTTACTTTTTTTGTATGTGTTTCAAATAAAAGCAGAAGACACATATTTAAATTTAGTCACAAACAAGTCAGAGAGTTCCCAAATGATACTCTCTACAGATTACAATCAAGTTGAAAATTCAGAAACTTCAACATTAAACCAAAAACAAGAAAAAACTATTAATGGTACTGTTGTTGACTCAGATGGAGAACCAATAATTGGGGCTAATATTATTATAAAAGGCACTAATACAGGAACCGTTACTGACTATGATGGAAACTTTAGTTTAAATATTGCTGATAATGCTGTATTAAGGGTATCGTATATAGGTTATCTGGAACAGGAAGTTCCTGCACAAGGTAAGAACCGTATAGATGTTGTTTTAAAAGAAGACACACAAACACTCGATGAACTTGTTGTAGTAGGGTATGGTACAATGAAAAAAATTAATTTGACTGGTGCTGTTACATCTATCGATGGTAGTTCTTTGAGTGATAGAGTTGGACATTCAACGAGTCAAATGCTTCAAGGTAAGGTTCCTGGCTTGACAATAACTCCATCATCTGGAAGACCTGGAAGTGGTTCAGGAATTAATATTAGGGGTGTAAACTCCATCAATAAAGGTAACCCACTTGTGATGATAGATGGTGTTGAAGGTGATCTTGAGACAATAAACCCAAATGATATTGAAAATATATCTGTTTTAAAAGATGCTTCCGCCTCTGCAGTTTATGGAGCAAGAGCTACTTTTGGAGTAATTTTAGTTACGACAAAAAAAGGTGAAAAAGGTAAAAGTACAGTTAAGTATAGTGGACAATTTGGTTCTGGTGTATCAACTGTTTCTACTGATTTTGAAACGAGAGGATACTATTCCGTATGGCTCAATGATATGTTCTTCAAATCATATGCAGGTAATAATTACTCAAATTATACAACTGAAGATTATGATGAACTGTGGATTAGACGAAATGATAAAGAAGAACATCCAGATAGACCTTGGGTTGTTATAGACCAACGTGATGGACGAGACTCGTATTCATATTATGCGAATACTGATTGGTATCATTATCTGTATAATGACAAACGCCCATCCATGAATCACAATGTTTCTTTGAGTGGAGGAACTGATGCAATGTCTTATTTTGTTTCAGCAGGTTTTCATCAGTCTGATGGCCTTTTTAAAGCTAATACAGATAGATTTAGAAAAATGGATTTTAGAGCCAAAATGGATTTTAAAATCAACGATAAGATGGATTTTTCAGCGAACGTAAGCTATCTCAATAATTCATATAAATATCCTGGTGTAGGTGGAGTTAATACTGCATTCAATTTAGATAAAGTCCATGGTTTAGCAAGTATTGTTCCAGAAAATCCTGATGGTTCTATGGTTTACGAAACTTCAATATCAAAATATAGCATTATGGACGGATTACCTCTGGTGTTAAAAAATCCGGGTAATAATAATGAAGATAAAAGAGATCAAACATCTTTAATTGCTGAATATTCCTATAGACCAATTGAAGGTTTAGAATTAAAAAGTAACTTCAATTATAGGTTTAATAGCCAAGGTTTTCAAAATAGACAGACAAATGTTGAATATTCTAAGTATCCTGGAGTAAAAAAGATTTTGGAAACAGGTCGTTTTGACAATAAACTATATGAAAGAGTAAACACTCATAGATATTATGCTTTTAATGCATATGGTACGTATAGTAAGACAATAGAACAGAAGCACAATTTTACAGGTATGCTTGGTTATAACTGGGAAAATCAAACATTTAAAGATCTTAAGGCTACAGGATATAACCTGATAGATGATAATTTGAGCGATTTAGATCTGGTAGGACAAGATGCCGATNNATCTCGTAGGACAAGATGCCGATGGTGACAGACGAACAGATGTTGGCGGAGGGTATAATGAATTCTCTCTAATAGGTGTATTTGGAAGAATAAATTATGATTACGATGGCAAATATCTTTTTGAGTTTAGCGGTAGACAAGATGGGACATCGCGCTTTGCAAGTGATTCAAGATGGGCTTTTAGTCCTTCTGCATCAGCAGGATGGAGAATTAGTGAAGAGAATTTTTATGCAGGAGCTAAAAATGTTATAGAAGACGTAAAACTAAGGTTTTCTTACGGAACTTTGGGGAATCAGCAAGTTGGCTATTATGATCACTTAAGATTATTGTCTATCGGTACTCAAGGTTATTTATTTGGTGGAGATAGATCTGCTATTGCATCAATTGGAGCACCTACAAATGCTAATTTAACATGGGAAAAGGCTGTACATTATAATTTAGGATNNCTTAATAATAGATTAGGATTTACAGGAGACTTCTATATTAGAGATACTAAAGATATGCTTGGAGAGAGTGTTGCTTTACCGGCTGTATATGGAGCATCTGCTCCTAAAGCTAATTCGGCAGATCTTAGAAGCAAAGGATATGAATTAACTTTAAGTTGGCGAGATAGCCATATGCTTTTGAAGAACAGGCTTTCTTATGGGGTAACTCTTACTTTTAATGACTATATAAGTACAATTACTAAATACGATAATCCCGAAACATCATTTGCTAAAAGGCATTATGAAGGAAAACGTTTAGGTGAAATATGGGGATATAGAGTAGGAGGACTATTCTCTTCTGATGCTGAGGCTACAGAATATACTTCTATTATAGATCAGAGTTATGTAAACGAAATTATAAACCAATCTGCCGGTCCAGAAGGTAAACCAAGAGGAGGAGATTTGATGTTTTTAGATCTCAATGGAGATAATAAAATTCAACCAGGAACTTCGGTAAATAATCCCGGTGACCAAGAAATTATAGGTAATTCAGAACCAAGGTACCAATATGGAGCAAGTTTTAATGCTTCGTGGTATGGTGTAGATTTATCTGTTTTTTTCCAAGGTGTAGGCAAGAGAGATTGGTATCCTGAAGCCAATACAATGGCTTTTTGGCATTTATATGCTAGACCCTATGCAACTTATATACCTAAAGATTTTCATAAACAATATTGGAGTGAAGATAATCCTGATGCTTATTTCCCACGCCCTAGAGGATATACGGCCCTTTCAGGCTCGAGAAGACAACTGACAGCGGTTAATGATAGGTATATGCAAAGCTTGGCTTACTTGAGATTTAAAAATCTTACAGTAGGATACTCACTACCAAAGCAATGGACTAACAAAGCGAAAATTGATAATTTCAGAATATACTTTAGTGGTGAAAACTTAGTAACATGGTCTAATCTCAAATCAGATTATATTGATCCAGAATCAGTAGTAACAAATGATGTATACGGTGGATCGAGCAACTTAGCACGTAACTACCCATTGCAGAAAGTATATACTATTGGAATTGATATAACTTTTTAATAAAAAACGAAGGAAATATGAAAACATATACAAATAAAATACTCCCTATATTCACTTTTATATTAATTGTTTTAGGGACAATATCATGTAATGATTCTTTGGATGTCACTCCAAAAGACAAAATGATTCCAGAAAATTATTTTAGAAACGAAAATGAATTGCAAATGTATAGCAATACTTTCTACACTATGCTTCCAGGCGAATCTGGCATTTTAAGAGAAGGTGTAGATCATATTGCGAAAAATGAAATGAGCGACGAACTAAGAGGAAGTAGAATCATTCCTGGCTCAGGAAGTGGGTGGTCATGGGGTCAGCTACGAGATATTAATACTCTTTTAGAATATTCTGTAAATTGTCCCGATAGAGAAGTGAGAAATAGGTACAATGCTCTTGCTCGATTTTTTAGGGCTTACTTCTACTTTGAAAAAGTAAAGCGTTTTGGAGATGTGCCATGGTATGACTCACAGTTAGCTTCTAATGATCCCGAATTGAAAAAACCTCAAGATTCTCGTGAATTCATTATGTCTAAGGTTATAGAAGATCTTGATTTTGCAATTCAGTATCTTCCTGCTAAGAAAGAACTGTATAAAGTTACTAAATGGACTGCATTAGCATTAAAATCAAGAGCTAGTCTTTTTGAAGGTACATTCAGAAAATACCATGAGTTGACTGTAGATGGTGTAGGATATGAATACTATTTAGAGGAATCTATAAAAGCAAGTGAAGCATTTATGACTCAAAGTGGATATGAACTTTATTTAGATGATCCAAGTGTGGTATATCGAGATCTTTTTGCTTCATTAGATGCTATTGGAGAAGAAATAATTTTAGCTAGAAACTATAATAAAGCTTTTGGTCAGTCGCACAATGCAAACTTTTATACCTTAGGAGTTACTTATGGAAGACCAGGACTAACTAAACGAATGGTCAATAGTTATTTAATGGCAGATGGTAGTCGATTTACAGATAAACAAGGCTATGCCACCTATAGTTTTTTAGAAGAAACTAAAAATAGAGATCCTCGTTTATCCCAAACAATACGAACTCCTGGTTATACCCGCATTGGAGAGAATACAAAGCTTGTTCCAGATTTGTTGACAAGCGTAACAGGCTATCAACCAATTAAATTTGTTATGGGTACAAAATATGATGGACCAAATTCAATGAGTGAGAATGATCTGCCTATTTTTAGAACAGCAGAGGTTTATCTTAACTTAGCTGAAGCTAAGGCTGAACTAGGAACTTTGACTCAAGATGTGTTAGACAAAACAATAGGAAAATTAAGAGCCAGAGTTGGAATGCCCACACTCGATATGGCTGATGCAAACTCAAACCCCGATCCGTATTTAATGGACCCTAAAACAGGCTATCCTCATGTAAAAGGCAATAATCAAGGTGTTATTTTAGAAATAAGAAGAGAACGTAACATAGAACTGATTATGGAAGGATTTCGTTATGACGATATGATGAGATGGAAAGAAGGTAAGACTTTCGAAACAGATTATCATGGTTTATATGTCCCAGCATTGGGATGTTACGATTTAGACGGCGATGGAAAAGATGATGTTTGTTTTTACAAAGGGACTAAACCTTCTTCAGAGGCTTCTTTATTTAGAAAAGTAGATGAAGAGGTGTTTTTGTCAAATGGAGATAGTGGGTATATATCACCTTATAAAAATATAAAGGCTAAATGGAACGAAGAAAGAGATTATCTCTATCCTATCCCACTAGATGAAAGAATGTTGACAGGTGGCGCACTTAAACAAAACCCAGGATGGGATGATGGGCTCAATTTTTAATATAAAGAAGATGATGAAAAAAAATATAATACAGTACATATTCTCAATTGCATTACTTGTTTTTGGCATAAATGCATGTACTAGTGATGACATTAAGGATGATTTTGAAGTGCCACCGCATATTGTAGATACTCAAAAACCGGAAGGTTCAATCAGGTTAATGGTGTATAACGTTGCAGTATTTAATAGAGATCCAAATGATCCACTCAATTACCAAACTATTGCGGATATGGTAAATGAAAAAGAAGCAGATGTAGTGTGCCTTAACGAGCTAGATAGTCTCACAACAAGAACATCAAAGGATTATCAATTAGAAAAGTTTGCAAGTATTATAGGCAATTGGGATTTTAAATATGGCTCAGCTATGCCATATAGTGGAGGATCTTATGGTGAAGGAATAGCTACAAAGAAAAAAGCTGTAAAGAAATTTTCAGTTCCATTACCAAAAGGAATTGGTGCAGAACCAAGAGTTTTGGTTGTGATGGAAATGGAGGATTTTGTTATTGCAACCACTCACCTAGATCATGCCGTTCCAGAAGCTCATGTAGATCAAGTGAAAGTTATAAATGAAACTATGGCTGAACTCTATGGTGATTCTGACAAGCCTGTTTTTCTAGGTGGAGACCTTAATGCTAAACCTGATAGTCAGACATTAGCGCTTTTTAAAAAGAATTGGACAATTCTTTCCAGTTTACAGCCTACTTTCCCTTCACATAGACCTACTTCATGCATAGATTTTATTTTGCAATATAACAATGGAGTAAAATGTGAATTATTACATGCTGAAGTTGTTAAGTTTTTCAAGTCGGGAAATACTGCAACAGCATCAGATCACCTACCCACTATTGTAGATATCAAAATTCTGGGAAGATAAGAATGAATAAATTTTAAAATCAACGAATATGTATAAATATAAAATATTTAACTTTATCATCATCGCCTTGTTACTGAGTATTACAGGTTGTGATGATGACAATAAAAGTATCTACGAAACAGGTAATAAAGTAGTATCTTTAGTTAAGTCGAATAATGAAGCTACATTAGAAATAATTGTAGATCCTGCACAAAGAAGCCAAATATCACTGCAAGCTGAAATTGATAAATTAAGTGCTTTTGGGATAGTGGTAGAAGTGGAAACAAAATCAGACTTAATAGAAGATTACAACAAAAAACATGGAACAAATTATCAAGAATTATCACCAAATTCCTACTCTTTTGAGACAAGTGAATTTATTTTTCCCAAATATAGTGAAGTTTCTTCACACATAAATATTACACTAAATTCTATGGGGATGGATAGTGATGTTGAATATCTACTCCCCATACAATTGATCCTAATTAAAGGAGATCCAAATGCATCAATAGACACTAATGGTGACGTCATATATCTTCTTGTATCCAAATTAGCTCCACCTGCTTTAATTCATCTTAAAGATGTTGAGTTAACAACGGAAATAGGACCAGATAAGAAAAACTGGTTTTCCGCTTATGCAACAAATAGTGAGGACGGTCATGTATTTAGTGTTGAAGAGGCCGCAACTCAATCGCACATGATGGACTTTGTTCTATTAAAGTTTGGAAGCAATTTAAGATTACACACTTCCTATATCGGTTGGCAACATGGTGGAGATTATTATAGATACATATTCCCCTATATTAAAGGATTTAAGAAGTTAACTCATACCGCAAATATGAATAGACTCTTTACTCCAACAGATTTTAATGCTGTAAATTCATCTGAAGAAATGACTAATAAAATTGAAGAACTCAAAAATACTAGTGGCTACAATTTTTATAATGCAGATAGAATGACAAGTCATAATTTACAAAGTCAGATTGAAGGTGATAATCGTGTACTTATACAAGGAACAGGACCAAAAGTAGCTGTTAATACTCAGTTTTATATGATTTATATTAAAGAGGTAACTCCTATTAACGGAGGTGCAGATTATAAAATCAAATTTGATGTAAAATATATTGATGTTGACGTTAGGACTGAAACTCTTAATACTGAAGGACAAAATACTATTATTGATAATCCCGCATATGATCCATCAAATGAAATGATAGAATATAAAGGGATTGAACTTGATACAGAAATTGGACCTGATAAGAAAAACTGGTTTTCAGCTTATGCAAGTAATGACGCTAAGACATTCACTCAAGAAGAAGCTAAAAATAAATCGAATATGATGGATTTTGTTGCAGTAATGCATTCTCCTGATTATGTGAGCCTCTACAGTGCATATGTTGGTTATAAAACTCCAAGCTATAAAGTTCGTATAAATCCTTACACAAATGGCTTCTCAAAGCTAACCTATACAATGATTAGTGGATGGAGAGCGGGTACAGCTGATGCAACAAAATTAGAACATTATAACAATGTTAGTGATGTAGAATCAATGACTCAATTAATAACTTTCTATAATACTACATATGGATATCCTATAGCTGATAGAATGGTATCTGATAAATTAGAAAAAGATAAGGTTGGGGTCATTGGATGGGGTATTAATGAACAAGCTACTGGTAATAAGTTTATTAATACTAGATTTGGTATCTTTGTGATTCGTGATATTCAGCCAACTAATGGAGGAAATTATAAAGTCATATTTGACATCAAAGTTCCAAAAACAGATGCGAGAACGGCTAATAATTCGAGTATGGTGAACAATCCAGATAAGTAATTAGCCAAAATGAGATATATTTATTTAGATTAATATATAACTTAATAACCGTAATAAATAGCATTTTTCTCTCTGAGTTTTGTAAGGACATAGTCCAAATATTACTCTAAAGAGAGTAATGCTATTTTTTGTGATATAAATTCACTATTTTTGTTTATCAAGTTTATTATTCAACTATAAAATCAATTTGACTATGATCAATCAACCTCATGCCATCGGAATCGACCTCGGCGGAACATTCGTAAAATACGCTCTAGTATCACAATTAGGAGACATATTATTTAATGGAAAACTACCTGTGGGTTGCGATGCAACCCTTGAAGATACACTAGATGCCATTCAAGAATCAATTCAATATGTGGTGGATGAAGCAGCTAAAAAAGGAATAGAGTTAAAAGGAATTGGTATTGGCTCTCCAGGAGTAATAGAGAATGGTGTAGTGTTGGGTGGTGCTGATAACCTCGATCGTTGGGAAAATATCGATCTTGCTACTATTTATTATGAGAAATTTGGTATGCCTGTCTTTGCTGACAATGATGCAAATGTAATGGGCTTGGGTGAAACGGCTTTTGGCGCTGCAAAAGATTGTTCTGATGTCATATTTATTATTGTAGGAACAGGTATCGGTGGTGCCAGTGTGATAAATGGTCAACTGTATGGCGGCTATAAAAACCGTGGTGCCGAATTGGGTCACTTAACTATCCAACATGATGGAATTCCTTGTAGCTGTGGTGGTCGTGGTTGTTTGGAAGCTTATGCTTCAACTTCAGCCCTTATTCAGCAATACGCTGACAAAACAGGTAAAGATGTAAAAGAAATAAATGGACACTATATTATAGAAAAGTTCAAAGAAAATGAATCAGAAGCTATAGCTTGCCTTAAAGACCACACTGACTATTTAGGTCATGGTATTGCTGGATTCATAAATACTTTCGCACCACAAAAAGTGGTTATTGGTGGAGGAATTTCAGAAGCAGGACAGTTCTATATTGATATGATTAAAGATTCAGCTTTTAAATATGCCATGCCTGATTGCTCAACCAACACTGATATTGTTGCTGCTTCATTGGGCAACAATGCAGGTTGTCTGGGAGCGGCATCGCTTGTTATTAAACATTTATAATTTTTAATCTATAAGTTCATGACGAAGCAAAACCACTATTTATTAATAATAGTTGCTTTAATTCTTTTCACTGGATGTAAGCAAACTAAACCAACTGAAAAGAGACTACCTACCGTAATAGAGAGTTCAAACTACGATGGAGAACCTACAGGAATATCAAAACAGATTCTCGAAGCAGATTGGGCGACCACAATAGTTTCAGACGATATTTTTTATAGATACCATCAATTCACCAATCTTTTTGATTCTCGTCAAAGCATCACCATCATAGATGTCGATCTCAATAAAAAAGTGAAAGTTGATATACCTTATGTTACAGCAGGTTTTTTAAAAACAAGTGAGGCTGCAATAAATGAAAATGCCACAGCAGCCATTAATGGAAGCTATTTTGATACATCATTAGGTGGTTCTACAGTTTTCTTTAAAAAGAGAGGTGAAATAATCAATGCAACACAAGACAATTTTACTCACTATAGAGAAAATGCAGGATTTGCAGTAGATGCATCGGGATCAGTTTCTATTATTGATAAGCCTGTATCTGGCTGGAATGCAGTAACTGCAAGTAGTTTACTTACATCTGGTCCTTTGTTGGTGTTAGATGGAAAGATAGTAGATCAACTCGATCAGAAATTCAATACAAACAGACATCCTAGAACGGCGGTTGGTATAACTCCCAATAATCATCTTCTTGCGGTTGTAGTTGACGGTAGAAGTGCTGAAGCACAGGGGATGAGTACAGAAGAATTAGCAACTTTAATGAATGTTTTGGGCTGCAAAGATGCAATGAATCTTGATGGCGGAGGTTCATCTACTGCATGGATAAATACCCACGGTATTGTGAATTATCCGTCTGATAATAAAAAATTTGATCATCAAGGAGAGCGGGGAGTTGCAACAGTAATTACTTTCAACTCTAAATAAAAAACTGTAACTTTGTAAAGTAAGAGTATCAAAAAATTACAACAAAATTTTAAAAGAAATTACTCATGAAATCAATTAATTTTTCAAGCTTTAGTCTTTCCCTGTTAGGTGGTTTGACCATGCTCTCTTGTGCTGAGAAACAAGAGCAAGATAATAGAGCACCAAATATTATCTATATTATGTCAGACGATCATACATCACAAGCTGTGAGTGCTTATGGTGGTATCTTATCAGATGTGATGCCGACCCCCAATATTGATCGAGTTGCCAATGAGGGAGTAAGAATGAATAATTGTTTCGTAACTAACTCAATTAGCACGCCCAGCCGTGCTGCTATACTCACTGGACAATATAGCCAAAAAAATGGTGTTTATACTTTAAGAGATAAAATAGATCCTGATCACCCAAACATGGCAAAAGATTTACAGGAAGCTGGATATAACACCGCCATCATCGGTAAATGGCATTTAGGAACTGAACCAAGTGGTTTTGACTATTACAATGTATTGCCAGGGCAAGGACGCTATCGAAATCCATTACTAATTGAAAAAGGAATGTGGGGAGATGACCCAACAGGGAAAGATCGTACACCCAAAGAATACGAAGGTCACTCAACTGATATAATAACGAATGAGGCCATTAAATTTATGGATGGGAGAGATAAAGATGAACCATTCTTTTTGATGTGTCACTTCAAAGCTCCTCATCGCTCATGGGTTCCTGCTGAGCGATTTGAAGATTTGTTGAAAGATGTTACTGTTCCAGAGCCTGCTAATCTTTATGATAGTTATGATGGTAAAGGAGAATATACAGATTTGCTTCGTATGAGTATGGAGCATTTAACAGAGAATGATCTAAAAACCGAAATTCCAAAGGGTATGACAAGAGACGAACAGCGTGCTTGGGCATATCAAATCTATATTAAAGATTACTTGAGATGTATTGCTGGAATCGACGAAAATGTAGGTCGTTTGTTACAATATTTGGATGACAATAATCTTACAGATAACACTGTTATTGTTTATACAGGCGATCAAGGATTTTTCTTAGGCGAACATGGATGGTTTGACAAACGAATGATGCAGCAAGAGAGTCTTCGTATGCCATTTTTGATGCGCTACCCAAACGAAATTAAAGCGGGATCAGTAAACGATGATATTGTGATGAATGTTGACTTTGCTCCTCTTCTTCTTGATTATGCGGGACTGGAAACGCCAAGCCAAATGCAAGGAGAAAGCTTTCGAAAAAACATAACAGGTGAAAAACCTAGAAGAAAATCAATGTATTACAGATATTGGATGAACGCTGATGGTAGCCACAATGTCCCCGCTCATTATGGAATTCGTACTGATAGATATAAACTGATATTCTTTTATGCTNNCTTGCAACCAGAATGGGAGTTATATGATTTGAAAGAAGATCCGATGGAGATGAAAAACATCTATAATGCTGCTGAGAATAAAGATTTGATAAAGGAATTAAAGACAGGGTTGCTTGAATTGAAAAAACAATATGGCGATGAAGACGAAAATTTTCCAGAAATGGAAAAACTCGCAATTGAGTATTATTGGTGAATATTTACTCCATTAGATAACAATAAAATAATATTTTTATTGTTGGATATATAGTTTAGTTCAAATAAACACATTCNNGAGGTTCGTCCACAGCTTGGATAAATACTCACGGTATTGTGAATTATCCTTCGGACAACAAAAAATTTGATCATGAAGGAGAACGTGGTGTTGCTACTGTAATTACTTTTACCTTCAAATAAAAATGTGTACCTTTGTCTTCGGTTGAACATCTAATTTAGTTCAAATAAATTCGAATAAAACTACATAATATGAGATTTCACAAGCTTTTTGTTTTAGTACTATTACTTAATTTTGGATTGTCATACGGATCAACTCAAAATCATAAGACGGATGAATCCAATGATGATTCAGTAATCAAAATATTGGCTATTGGGAATAGTTTTTCTCAGGATGCAATAGAGACCTATCTCTTTGAACTTGCTCAAGCTGAAAATATAAATGTTGTAATTGGTAATTTATACATTGGTGGTGCTTCATTGGATTTGCATTGGGATAATGCGAAAGATAATAAAACAGCTTATCAGTACAGAAAAATTGATGTTACAGGAACTAAAACCAATACTCCCGAAACATCAATAGAGAGTGCCCTTGCAGATGAAGACTGGGACTATATCAGCTTTCAGCAAGTAAGTTCAAACTCTGGAATATTTCATACTTATGTTAACCCCCTACCCTTGTTACATCAATATGTAGATCAAAGAGCAACCAACCCGAATGTAAAATATATCTTGCATCAGACTTGGGCATATTCTCAGGATTCTTCACACAAAAGATTTATTAACTATAATAAAGATCAGATGACGATGTACAAAGCTATTGTAGATGCTGTATCACGTGCAAAGCATCTCGCTCCTATTGATATAATTGTTCCAGCTGGAACTGCTATACAGAATGGACGGACAAGTTCTCTTGGCGATACCTTCTGTAAAGATGGTTATCACTTGGAGGTTAACTATGGAAGATACACAGCTGCTTGTGCTTGGTTTGAAGCATTATTCAATAAAAGTGTAATCGGTAATTCATTCAAGCCAGAAACAGTATCTGATTACCAAGCCGAGATAGCGCAATACGCTGCACATTATGCAGTGATGCGACCCAAAGAAGTGACTGAATTAACTGATTTTCAAAAACAAGTGGCTATGTTGTTAGAAAATACTTCTTTTGAGAAGAGCCCTCATTAAAAAAAATGGTCAAAAATATATTTGTCTCCACTAAAAGAGTATTATTTACTTTTTTGTGGAAATTTTTTATTCATTGATTTCTCAGAGATTTTTTTCAAGGAACAATTTATTTTAGTTTGCGTTTGACTTTATCTATAGAAGATTGTTTAAATTAGACTAAAGCGAACAATATCTGAGTAAAAGCAGAACCTTTCTTGTATAAATCGTTTCACTGTGTTGATAGCATACCTTCTATAATATATAACCACGAGAAACTCTGTAATTGCTCTTATTATTTTGTACTTTTGTAGCGTTAATAGATAGGACAAAAAAGGAGAACCAAACTATATGATTATTTTATCACTTTTGATAATTGCAGGATTCACTGCATTGATATTTGGAGCTAACTGGTTAGTTGATGGAGCATCAGCACTTGCTAAAAAATACAATGTGTCTGATTTGATTATAGGATTGACCATTGTTTCTTTTGGTACTTCTGCTCCCGAATTAGTTGTCAACTCTATCGCTTCATACAATGGGTATGACGATATCATCTTAGGGAATATACTGGGAAGTAACAATTTCAACTTATTTATTACCCTTGGTATAGCTGGACTGATTTATCCCATGAGAGTTCAATCATCGACAGTTTGGAAAGAAATACCTATATCGTTTGGCGCAGCATTGCTCTTTTTCATGATGGCAAACAACTTCTTTTTCACCGATAATAGTGCAGTACTTAGAATTGATGGAATAATTTTGTTACTATGCTTTGTTGGTTTTTTATATTATATTTTCAAGCAAATGAAAGCTGGCGAAGAACCAGTTGAAAAAGTAACCTACCATCACAAATCAAATTTCAAAATTTGGAGCTTCATATTTTTAGGTTTAGCTGGCCTTATAATTGGCGGACAACTCGTTGTGGACAATGGAGTTAAATTGGCTACGCTTTTAGGTGTTAGTGAGAAAATCATTGGTCTAACTATTATTGCCATAGGTACATCACTTCCCGAACTGCTCACTTCTGTGGTAGCCGCCATTAAGAAAAACAGCGGTATAGCCATGGGAAATATCATTGGCTCAAACATTTTCAATATTCTGCTCATCTTGTCAGTAAGTTCTTTAATTGCACCTATTGAGTTCAAATCCTATTTTAATACAGATTTATTCATTTTATTAGGTGGTACTTTATTCCTTTTCCTCGCAATGTTTGTGGGGAGAAAAAACAGACTCGATAGATGGCAAGCAGCTTTTCTTTTGATTTTCTATATACTTTATACTGGATATTTGATTTGGTTAGAAACTTCTCATCAAACGCCCATTTTGTTGTAAATACAAAGTAATTTCTTTACTGTTTTCAATCAGATGAAAATTAAAAATTTCTATTCTTTATTTTGTCAAATAAAAGAATACTCTAATTCCTTTATTCAAATTAAAAGTGTTACATTTATGTTTCACAAATAGTCTATAATTAATCTACATATATTAAAATACTAAATCTTTATCAACATGAAAAAAGTGATTCATCTTGTTGGAATTGTAATTTCCTTGCTTCTAATTTTCACAATGATGAGCTGTAACAAAAACAGCAATCCTCAAATGAAAAATCCTCCAAAACATGTCATCCTGATAGGTTTTGATGGAATGAGCTCAAAGAGTCTGAAAAATAATGTTGCCATGCCCAACTATCGCTCTATGGTGAGAAATGGATCCTATACTTTGAAAAACAGATCAGTACTGCCCTCATCGAGTGCTGCCAATTGGGCATCTATGTTTATGGGAGCAAGTCCAGAACTTCATGGATTCAACACGTGGGGGAGTCAAAAACCCGATTTTGATTCACGCGAATTGACGGAGAACAATCTCTTCCCTGATATTTTTTACTTAATACGACAAGTTATGCCTAAGGCCGAAATAGGACATATCTATGAATGGGGTGGAATGTATTATCTTGCCGACAATAAATCTATTGACAACATCAGACAAGCAAACCTCTCAGGACTCAATATTAAGAACGCAGTAGCTCCTGCAGTAGAATATATTAAAACAGAGAAACCCAACTTCTGTGCCATTATTTTTGATCAACCCGATGGCGCAGGTCATAGCGAAGGCTGGGAGTCGGATGCTTACTATAACATGCTAAACCATTTGGACAATTCATTGCAGGCAATCGTTGATGCAGTAGAAGAAGCTGGAATGATGGAAGAAACTATCTTTATTTTAGTATCTGACCATGGTGGCTCAGACAAAGGCCATGGAGGTCCAACACTTGATGAAATGGAAACACCTATCGTGTTTTTTGGTAAAGGAATTAAAAAGGATTTTGAAATAACTGAAAGCACTATGGTGTATGATATTGCTGCTACAATTGGTTATATGTTTGGTGTAGATCAACCCCAAGTTTGGATTGGTCNNGGCTATTTAGGTAGAAAAACTACTTAGTCTTGATTATTAAGTTGATATTGTGAATAGTAACGAAACTAACAATCGTATATAAACAATGTTTCAAAAAACTCACTTCAAACTCTTAGGCATATCAAGTTTATGTCTTCTTAGTGCAGGTTGCACCGAAAAAAGCAATGACAGTTCAGTCAAATTACCCAGTAAACCAAATGTTATCATCATCCTTGCCGATGATATCGGTTATGGAGATTTAAGCTGTAATGGCGAACCTACCATCAACACCCCCAATGTTGACAATCTTGCTACGCAAGGTGTTCGGTTTACCGATGCTCATGCAGTTGCAGCTACGAGTACACCGTCACGCTACTCTTTACTGACAGGAAACTATTCGTGGCGTCGCAACGATACACATATTGCTGCAGGAGATGCAGCAATGATCATTCAACCTGAAGAATATACCTTCGCTCAAATGTTCCAACAAGCTGGATATACAACAGCCGCTGTTGGCAAATGGCATTTAGGCTTAGGAAGAGCGAGAGGTGAACAAGACTGGAACGGTGAAATAGATTATGGCCCACGTGAAATAGGTTTTGACTACTCTTACATTATGGCAGCAACAGGTGACCGTGTACCTTGTGTATATGTAGAGAATCAACAAATTGTAGGTCTTGACGCTGAAAACGATCCTATAGCCGTTAGCTACACAACTCCATTTCCTGGTGAGCCATTGGGTAAAGATCATCCCGAATTGCTGACTGTGATGAAACCAAGTCCCAATCACGGACATGATCAAGCTATTGTAAATGGCATCTCGCGTATTGGCTACATGAAAGGTGGAGAAAAAGCATTGTGGTTAGATGAAAACATTGCAGACAGTATAACAGCTCATGCTGTTTCTTTTATAAGAGAAAACAAAGATGCACCCTTCTTTTTATATTTCGGCACAAATGATATACATGTTCCACGTGTTCCTCACCCACGCTTCAGAGGAAAGAGTGGAATGGGACCTCGTGGTGATGCAATTCTGGAGTTTGATTGGAGTGTTGGGAAAGTTGTTCAAGCTATAAAAGATATTGGTGCTGAAAATAACACTATTATCATCATTACCAGTGACAATGGCCCTGTGATTGATGATGGATATATGGATCAAGCTGTTGAACTATTGGGAGACCATCGTCCATGGAGCGATTTTAGAGGGGGAAAGTACAGTAATTTTGAAGCAGGCACACGTATTCCGTTAATTGTTGCTTTGCCGGGATACACACAACAAAGTGTATCGGATGCTTCGGTGTCTCAAATAGATTTCTTTGCTTCGTTTGCTCATCTTATTGGTGCTAACTTACCAAAAGATGCAGCTAAGGATAGTCAAAATCAAATAGATGTACTGCTGGGCAATACTACAGTTGGACGCACTCATGTGATAGAGTCTGCAGGTTCACTCTCTATTTCGGATGGCGAATGGAAATACATTGAACCAAGCAAACGTCCACGCTATAACAATTTGACAGACATAGAACTGGGCAACGACCGCTTGCCTCAACTTTATAATTTGAAAAATGATATAGGTGAAAAGAACAACCTTTATCTTGACAATCCAGATAAACTAAATGAATTGAAGAATATTTTAGAATCAGAAAAAAACAAATTCTGATCCCCTTTTTAAGGAAATCAAATAAAACATATCACTATGCTACATTTTAATTCAAAACTTCTGTATCCCTTAGCAGGGCTCACTGCATTAGCATCCTGCGGAACAAAACAGACAGCGGAGCCTACAAAACCGCTAAATATAGTTTATATCATGACGGACGACCATACCCGTCAGATGATGAGTAGTTATGATAATAGCAATATTGAAACTCCCAACTTGGACAGGATTGCCAAAGGTGGTGTCCTTTTCGACAATGCATTTGTGGCTAATTCCATTTCTGGTCCAAGTCGTGCTTGTTTAGTAACTGGTAAACACAGTCACAAGAATGGAAAATTGGACAATCACACTACTTTTGACGGAAATCAACAGACTGTTCAACAACTATTGAAAGGTGCAGGCTATCAAACAGCCATGATTGGTAAATGGCATTTGGACAGTACTCCAACTAACTTCGACTTCTGGGAAATACTTCCTGGACAAGGGGACTATTACAATCCTGTTTTCATTACTCCTGAAGGAAAAAAAGATCATGAGGGATATGTGACAGATATTATTACGGATAAAAGTCTTGAATGGTTAGAAAATGGAAGAGATAAAGAAAATCCCTTCTGTTTGTTTATTCATCACAAAGCAGTTCATCGCAATTGGATGGGCGACACAACACATCTTGCTCTGTATGAAGACAAAGTGTTTGATCTGCCTGACAATTTTTATGATGATTAGGAAGGACGCGTTGCCGCGGCCCAACAACAGATGAGTAT
>DENY01000066.1:9585-9822 GCA_002359825.1 Bacteroidales bacterium UBA2632 | reverse complement strand
CCTCTATCTTTAAAGCCTCCTCTTTCTGGAGCTCTACCAGCATCTCTATCTCTAAAGCCACTTCTATCGCGATCATCCCTGCCTCTATCGCCTCCACCTCTTGGTCTGTCTTTTGAGAAGTCTCTATCTCTGAAGCCACCTCGGTCTGAGCTTTGACTTCCGCCTCTTTCTCTGAAACCTCCCCGGTCTGAGCTTTGTCCCCCGTCTCTTTCTTTGAAACCGCCTCGGTCTTGTCCT
>DENY01000066.1:6737-9420 GCA_002359825.1 Bacteroidales bacterium UBA2632 | reverse complement strand
TCCCTTGAACGGTCGTCTCGTTTACCAGCAAATATCTCGAATTTACGCATCTCACACTCCAATGCTCCATTGAAAAGAAAGAAACGTTGGGCAGGTTTCAAGCCTACTGCATCGAAGTTTTCTTTCTTGAAACTGAGCACATAGGCATCATATCCAGTGAATACATGTTTCAATCGCTCGCCAATCATATTGTAAAGCGCTTCAATATCGTCAATTCTGATACGCTCGCCATACGGTGGATTCATCATCAACACTCCAGGAGGTTGCGGAGCTTCGGTGTATTGTTGAAATGGTTTTACTTCTAAAGTAATACTGTTTTTCAGACCCGCATTCTTCACATTCTTTTCTGCAATGGAAATTGCTTGTCCTGAAATATCTGTACCAATCACCTTATGATCAAACACTTTAGCGTTGCTGTCATCATTGTAAATTTCACTAAACAATTCGCTATCAAAGTCGGGCCATTTTTCGAAAGCAAAACTATCTCTGTGAATTCCAGGAGGAATATTAAGAGCAATCATGGCTGCTTCAATCAATAGTGTACCCGAGCCACACATGGGGTCAATAAAATTGCATTCGCCACGCCATCCCGATTTAAGGATCATTCCGGCAGCCAACACTTCGTTAAGCGGAGCATCGGTTTGTGCAATGCGATATCCACGTTTGTGCAACGATTCTCCTGAACTATCAAGAGAAAGGGTACATTTATTGTGTGCAATGTGAATATTGAAAACTAGGTCGGGATTGGTTACGCTCACAGATGGACGTTTCTCGTATCTCTCGGAGAAATAATCAACAATTCCGTCTTTCACGCGATATGAAACAAACTTGGAGTGACGAAATATGTGTGAAAACACAACCGCATCTATCGAAAATGTTTTATCGAGGGATAAGTACTCCTCCCAATCCATCTTTTTTATCTCTTCGTATACTTCGTCGGCATTGTTTGCAACAAAAGTATGAATGGGTTTCAAAATGCGCAATGCAGTTCGGCAGTGCAAGTTGGCTTTGTAAAGCAAAGCGTTGTCTCCTGTGAAAGAGACCATACGCGTACCTTTTTCTACATTTTGTGCACCCAGTTCTATTAACTCTTCGGCAAGTACATCTTCAAGTTCGGCCATCGTTTTGGCCACCATTTGAAAATTATTGGTTGTATTCATCAAATTTTTCCTCTATTTTTATGGTGCAAAGATAATGATTCTCTGATTATAAGCATTGGATTTTTCATATTTTGCAAAACTCTCTCTAATTCTTATCTTTGCTTCAACTTTATTAAATAAGAAACCTATGGCAAATATAAAAAATATCATTTTTGATTTTGGTGGCGTTCTGGTTGATTGGAATCCTGAGTATCTGTACAGAAAAGAGTTTGATGATGAGACTGAGATGAATCATTTTCTTGAAAACATCTGTAACTCCGAATGGAACATCCGGCAAGATGAAGGGCGTCCGTTGTCTGAAGCAACTGCACTATTGCAAAAAGAGTATCCAGAGCACAAAGAGATGATTGGACACTACTATGGGAGATGGGAAGAGATGCTGGGCGGCGTGATAGAAGAGAGCGAGCGTGTTTTGAAAATGTTGAAACCCCACTATCCTGTGTACGGACTGACCAATTGGTCGGCAGAAACTATCACGATTGCTTATGATAAATATGATTTCTTTGAACTACTAGATGGTATAGTTGTTTCAGGAGATGAAAAGCTAATTAAACCTAACCCAAAACTATACACTGTACTTTTGGAAAGATATGACCTAAAAGCAGAAGAATCGCTATTTATTGACGATAACCTTAAGAACATTGAAACGGCTCGAGATATGGGATTTCACACCATTCATTTTACAGAGAATATTGATTTAGAAAAAGAGGTGAGGAGCATGGGCTTGTTGTAAGGTCAAAAACTCTATAGCAATAGAATAGAAATCAAGTAAGCATTTAATTGATGAAATAGTATGAAAACAAACAGGTTTATTTTTTGCGCCTTTGTTTTGATGGTTGTTGCTTTTTCCGCTTGCACAACAAAGACTAATCCTATTGATAGTTTATACCTTAAAGTGGAAGTATCCGAATTTATTTACGAAGATGCTGACTTCCCTCAGAGTCACGCTTCAACCATAGCAGAAACAGATGAGGGTTTAATTGCAGCGTGGTTTGGAGGAACCCATGAAAAGCATCCCGATGTGAGTATTTACTCATCTATTCGTAAGGATGGACAATGGAGTTCACCTCAAAAAATTGCAGATGGGGTAATAAACGATACGTTACGTTATCCTTGTTGGAATCCTGTCCTTTACCAAATTCCCAATGGTTCACTGATGCTGTTTTATAAAGTTGNNCTGTTGAAGATTGGTGGGGAATGCTAAAAAAATCAGATGACAATGGCAAAACATGGTCGGATGCAGAACGTTTACCCAATGGCTTTCTCGGCCCAATAAAAAATAAACCAGTTCTTATTAACGATAGTATATTGATTTCCCCTTCCAGCACTGAGAGCAAAATCGGGAATGAGTGGAGAGTGCATTTTGAAATATCAAATGATTTCGGGGAAACTTGGCGCAAGGTGGGTCCTATTAGTAAAGAAAACAAATATGATATAATCCAACCAAGTATCTTATTTTACCAAGATGGAAGAATACAGATGTTAGCTCGTAGTAATAATGATTTTGTGATAAGTAGTTGGTC
>DENY01000066.1:1850-6713 GCA_002359825.1 Bacteroidales bacterium UBA2632 | reverse complement strand
AACAACCATGGTAATAATTGGAGTGAACCCGAACCAACATCGCTCCCAAATCCAAATTCAGGAACAGATGCCGTGACCTTAGACAATGGATTGCAGTTGATTGTTTTCAACAATGACAAGAGGGAAGAAGGTAAATGGGGAGGACCCCGGACTTCTCTTAAAATAGCGGTTTCAGAAGATGGTGAAAACTGGGATATTGTTTATACTTTAGAAAACACTACTCCAGGTGAGTTTTCATATCCTGCAGTAATACAAGGGAAAGATGGAGCTATACACATAACCTATACCTACAATAGGGAAACGATAAAGTATGTTCGGTTGCGTGTAGAATAGTAATGATTTGAGGAATTAATACTGCACTTGTTTAGTATGAGGGCGTGAAGCTCCTACTCCTCGCAAAGAATAATACGGAGCATTACCTCCGTATCTCCCAGGAGCTTTGTTTGGTTGTAATATTGGAGACGCGATAAATCGACGTCTCCTCAGATCACATCTCAAATTGATTTATAATATTTGAGGATAAGACAACCTGTTTTAATTTTTAATTCTTAACTCTTAATTCCTTATTGTTTCACCTTCACCTTTGCAATCTTCGACTCATTGTGAAATGAATCAACAGCCGTAACCACATATGTATATTTTGTTTGTCCATTTTCATAAGGGATTACATAAAAATTGTCGCCTGTAATGTGTACAATATTTGTTGCATCATCAATGTTTACTTTCTCATCCTGTCTGAATCGATATACCACGAAGTAATTGGCTGATTCTGGATTGTGTGCCTGTTTATCACTTTCCCAAGTCAAGAAATGCATATCTTCAGTAAACACATCCACCAGCTTTTTCACTTTCTTTGGTTGCCCAATGTGCATATGTTTATAGGCAGGAATCAACGATTTAGCTCGGTGTGTTTGGGTAGCAAGCGTGTTGGCAACATCGGCATAGTTATCAAGGATCAAATATCCGTACCAGTAGCAATTGCCATCTACGAAAGATAGAGCACGAGATTGGCGAATCTTTTCGGCCAATTCATCTTTATCCACACTTCGCTTCAAGTCCTGACCAATATAAAGCGGTTGCTCAAAGTTATTAGCATTCCACCACTCAATTAATGTGGTGTAATCGGCCAGTTTATGACCAATCTCCCAATAGAGTTGTGGCATATTGTAATCAATCCAACCTTTTTCTACCCAAAATTTTACATCCGCATAGAGGTCATCGTAGTTTTGCAATCCGTTGGTTTCGCTTCCATCTGGAGTGCTTCTTTTGTTTCTGTAAATACCAAATGGACTAACACCAAATCGAACCCATGGCTTTGTAGCGGCAATGGTCATTTTCACCTGTTGTATAAGCAAATTGACATTGTTGCGGCGCCAATCTCCTCGTTGATTTGCTGCAAATCCTTGCGATGCAGCATAACTATTGAAGCTATTATCATCCGGAAACGGACTGCCAGCAATGGGGTATGGATAAAAATAATCATCCATGTGAATGGCATCTACATCACAGCGTGACACAATATCATGAACAACATTATTGATAAATCCTCGATTCTCGGGCAGCCCTGGATCAAAATAGAGTTGATTGCCATATTGCAAGAATCTCTCTGGGTGCTTCCAGTAGATATGATTGGGAGCTAACTCGCTCTTAATATTAGATTGAACTCTATAAGGATTCATCCATGCATGCAGCTCCATTCCACGCTTNNAGCTTGTGACATTCGTCGATTATAAATTGCAATGGATCGAAAGTTGGATCATCGGGTGCCACCCCTTGTTTTCCTGTCAGGAATCTACTCCAAGGCTCCAAATTTGATTGATAGAAAGCATCCGCTTCGGGTCGAATTTGGAATATAACAGCATTGACACCAGCATTGTCCAGTTTCTTCACCATATCTACAATATAGTGCTTCATGGCTGCACTATTCATCTGTTGATAACGAGACTGACCAACAGTATGAATCCATGCTCCACGAAATTCCCGCTTGGGATACATCTCAGGCTTTTGAGTGAGTGACTTTTTGGAAGTGCCACATGCAAAGAAGAATAATGAAAGGAAAACAATGGAAATAAATCGGATGGTAAATTTGAAGTTCATGTTAATATATAATTGAATTATAATTGAAAATTTATTTGATTGAAAAAGAATATTTGTTTCTTTGGTTGTCGAAAACTTTAGTCCATAAAATTCGACTCTTCCTCCTCCTCATTTATAATAAATGAGATAATGAACCTATGGAATAAAGATATGATCGTCACTTTCCACCAACATGTCAATAGTATAACGTTTTGGGAATACAACAATTCTGTTGACATCGGGAAATCGTCTTTCGATGCGAGTAGGCATATTATCCAACACAGGCATATGTGAAATATAACCTGTATGAGCCGAAATAAATATAAAGATGTCATCTTTCTTTACCTCATCACCACAAGATAGAGGGTCAGACCAATTATCAAACTCTTTGAAAATAAAATTAGCTTTCAGCTTTTTTTGACTAGCTATGAGACGTTGCGTTTCGGGATGACCAATATGAATAACAGGCAAAGATAGTTCCTGGGAGAGTTGTACAACTTTATTTACCCAAACATCAAACCCCAACTCTTTTTCTGCAAGAGGTGGAGAGACCACAACAATCCTTTTGTGTGAAATCATTTTTTTATCCAAATGACATATAAAAAGGTTCTTATCCATGTTTTTAATAATCAATTCGACCTTGTCGGCTACTAATTTTTCGAGCAGGCCAACTTTACCTGGCCATCCAAGAATGACAATGTCTGCCATTGTTTCACGAGCGGCACGCACAATACCTCCTGCAACATTCTGATCAATTGTAGCTATTACATCCACCACTAAATCTGCCGCTACTGCATCAGAAACCTGTTCTTGCAAACTCTTTTTTAGAGAAATAATATTTTTCTCGGCCTGTTCGTTATTGGGAACAACTCCTAAAAGAGAAATAGAATTGACAGACTTTTTATCTTTTAACAACATGGCTAATTCAATATGTTTACCCACATTTGCCATATCTCCAATTGGAACTAGTATCTTCTCTTGTGCATAGTGACCTAATTCAGATGGAATTATATCCTCATCTTCTTCGGCGATAGCAATTTGTTTTGCTGACTTTTGAGTTACAAACGATGCAACTATACATGTTAATAGAATAAGAATAATGGTGCCGTTCAAGATATATTCATCAATAATTCCAGCTTTGAAGCCCACCAAAATAACTGCTAGCGTAGCGGCAGCATGCGACGAGCTAAGACCAAATATTATATTACGTTGCGCAACTGAATATTTGAAAGTCTTTTGAGTAAAGTATGCTGCCAACCATTTCCCTGCTAAAGCAACAACAGATAAAACTGCTGCAATATAAATTGCTTGATGACCATCAAAAACAACAGAGATATCTACTAGCATTCCTACGGAGATAAGGAAGATGGGGATGAATAAAGAGTTGCCAATAAACTCTATACGGTTCATGAGAGCAGAACTATGAGGAATCAATTTGTTCAAAGCTAAACCCGCAGCAAAAGCTCCAATAATGGGCTCGATGCCTCCCAACTCAGCTAAGAACCCGCACAAGAAAACAATAAACACTACAAAAATATAGTGAGAGTATTTTTCGCTTTCCATCTTTTGGAAAAACCATTTAGCTATGATAGGGATAAGATAGAATACAATGGCTGAGAAAATGATAAGAGAGATGAAAAGCCTCAACAGGAATTGAAAATTGAAAGCTCCTTGACTACTATTTATAACAATCGCTAATATAATAAGTACAGCAGTATCTGTCAAAATTGTTCCTCCAACAGTGATAGCCACTGCTTGATTTTTGGATACCCCCATTCTGCTTACTATAGGATAGGTCACCAGAGTATGGGTTGAAAACATACTTGCTGTTAGAAAACTGGCATACACATCATAACCGAGCAGATATCTACAAACAGGATAACCCAGAGCGAGGGGAATTATAAAAGTAAAGATTCCAAAGACCACACTCTTGTTTTGATTGGCCTGAAATTCCTTTTAATCAAGTTCGAGACCTACAATAAACATAATATAAAGTAATCCAATGGAAGAAAACATGTTGACACCAGCANNTTATGCTTGGCACATTAAGCCGCTTGAGCAACATGGGCGACACCAACACAATAAACAAAAGGAGTGCGAAAATGAGCACTGGATTTGTGAAGGGTACAGCAAAATGATGTGACAAGTCTGATATAAATTGCTCCATATGTGAAGTTTTTACTATTTTTATATGCGGACGAAGTTACAACTATTTTTTTAATAGAAGTGTCACATTATTCCAAAACTTACTCAATGATTATTCAATCAGATTCATTCGTTTATTATGACAGATAATGCTGAAAGCCCAATTTATCTGAGAATCGTTCAATTAAAAAGAAATAAATAGCTATTTTTGTAAAATAAATAAATAAGTAAACTCTACAATGATCAATCGAATATTAATCCGCATCAGGGTTATTCAAATTGTGTACGCATGGTACCAAAATCGCGACAAAGATTTAAGGCAAGTAGAAAGAGCTATCCTCTTGGGATTGCAAAAATCATATGACCTCTATTATTACCTTCTAAAGTTGATGATTGAGATAACTGATTTATATGAAAAGCGTGTAAATACGAAGATGAATAAATTTTTGCCAACTCAAGATGACTTAAATCCAAAGATGCACTTAGTAAACAATCAGTTTATTAGTCAACTCAGAGATAATAATATGTTTGTTAAGTATATTACAGAAAGGCCGATGTCGTGGGAATCGCACTTCAGCTTTGTAAGAGGATTGCTAGACAATATCCTTGAGTCTGATACATATTTAGAATATTCTCAATTAG
>DENY01000066.1:0-1807 GCA_002359825.1 Bacteroidales bacterium UBA2632 | reverse complement strand
AGCATCTTTTGGAATGACGACATTGAAATAGTGCAATCTTTTGTGCTCAAAACAATTAAACAATTCAATAAAAGTGAAGGGCAAGATCAACCTCTGCTTCCAATGTTCAACGATGATGAAGATAAGGAGTATGCAACTAAACTTTTGCGCGAAACTTTGGTTAATGGAAAAGAGTATCGTGAACAAATAACGCACAATGCTGAGAATTGGGACTTTGAACGAATAGCCTTTATGGATGTTGTAATTATGCAAGTAGCAATGGCAGAATTGTATGAGTTCCCATCCATTCCCATAAGAGTGACACTCAATGAATATATTGATCTTGCTAAATCGTATAGTACTCCAAAAAGTAGTACTTTTATAAATGGAATCTTAGATGCGATTGTAACTGAACTAAAGAAAGATAAAACATTTCTCAAACAATAATCCGTATTTCTAAACAATTTAATAAATTATAATTATGAATATCTTATTACAAATGGGTGGTAGCCCAATGGGAAGCTCTTTAATTTTCATGGTGGTAATCATCGCCATTTTTTACTTTTTCATGATTCGTCCACAACAAAAGAAACAAAAAGAGGTAGTGAAAGCACGTGAAGCCATGCAAAATGGTGACAAAGTGATAACAGCTGGTGGCATTCATGGTAGAATAAAAGAAGTTAGCAATAACTATTTCCTTTTAGAAGTTTCAAATGGTGTAACCATTAAAGTAGATAAAGCCTCTGTATTTGCAACAGCAACTGATGTAGGTAACTAAGACTTTTACTGCGTAAAGAGTCAGCACTTAATATACTGACACACCACGTGGTGGTGGCTTTCGATACAAAAAAAAGCTATCATTCATCTCTTGAACATAACATACTAAAATTAGAAACAAGCAAAGCATGTCTCTTTCAAGCATTATCTCTAATTTCTGGGTTAAACTCCAAACAATTTTCACAAAGATTGATTGGGGAAAGGTCATTCCTTTTTTCTTGTTTTTAATTTTAGCTTTTATATTTTGGTTATTAATATTCTTTCAACGCAATGTTGAAGGGGATTATCGTATCCCACTAAAATACGTCAACATCCCTGAACAGGAAGTCTTTGTAGAAACTGTTCCCACTCATATCGATTTAAGAATTAGAGATTCGGGATATGAATTGTTTCTCAAATACTTTTTTAATAAAAAGGACTCTCTATTGATTGATGTTGCAGCGTCTCAAAAAGAGAACGATGTTAAGTTGCAACGTAATCAACTCACTCAGTTAATTCGCAGCAAGCTTTCAGCAAATACTTTTATTATAGGCTATTCACCCGAAGTAATCTCACTTAAAACTGCAAAACTTGATAGTAAAACGGTTCCTGTAGTATTTGATGGAGAGATGAGAACAAGTGCTGGCCATCTTGTTATAGATTCGGTATCGATTATTCCAAACGAAATTCAAATCTATGGTCCCAACGAAATTTTGAAAGACATTTCTCAAGTTGTTACTGAATATAGTGTATTTGAGAATCTGAAAGCGACTTCACAACTTACTGCGAAACTCAAAAACATAAAAGGGGTAACCCTCAAGCCCAATGAAGTAGATGTGTATATCCCAATTCATGAGTTTACTGAGCGTCAATTTGAAATACCCATACAGGTTATTAATGATCCCGAAAGAGTAGACGTTAAGTTCTTTCCTTCAAAGGTGAAAGTTACTTTCACTGTCACACTGGACAACTACAAAAAAATAGGACCAGAAGATTTCGAAATCAAAATTGATTATCTTAAATTGAGAAATATCCCTGGGGATAAAGTAGAACTTGAGCTTTCGAAATTCCC
>DENY01000164.1:6901-7278 GCA_002359825.1 Bacteroidales bacterium UBA2632 | reverse complement strand
CTGAATTTTCTATGGGATTGTAAAAATAAACTGATTATTATTTACAAATTGATATTTGCAAAAATGTTAAAACAATATCTCAAGTCCTACTTTGTCTTCTCCTATACAATAGAAGCTTAATTTTTCATCTCTAAAGCGGAGCATACTTTCTGAGTTGTTGTTATTTTGTGAAGGATGCATAGAAATCTTTTTTCTAACTGAAAAAAGAGTTACTTTTGCATAAACAAAAAAAGATACATGGAGAAAGAAAAAAATAGTATGATCAGTTTTGCTATGCAAGCTGGTTTTGGATTAGGCGGATATTGGGTTTTCAAATACCTTTTTGTTATAGGAGCAACAAGTTATCCTGCGTTAGGATATGTAAATTCTTTCCTATT
>DENY01000164.1:0-6870 GCA_002359825.1 Bacteroidales bacterium UBA2632 | reverse complement strand
AACTCCCTTACTGCTACTTTTTTATTTAATTCAGTATAAGAATATTTCTCCTGACAAAAAATTGAACTACTGGAGCGGAGTAAAAGTAGGCGTAGTGCTTTTCTTTTTTGCATCAATCATAGAGTCAGTCATCGTCATTGCACATGTTGTGTGGATTGACCCTGCCTATATCTCGATTATCAATCAACAAACAATAGAACTCGCACAATCATTGAATTTAAAGGAATCTATGATGGATGAACTGAAAAGACAGAGCTCTTTATCACCTTATATATATGCCTTTAGGCAGTTGATGAGTAATGTTTTTATCGGATTCATTTTATCGTTGTTACTGACACCTATTGCATCTAAAATAACCCTTGACATAAAGAAAATAAACNNTGTGGTTATACCATTGTACAACGAAGAAGAGTCTCTTCCCGAACTACACAGCTGGATTGAAAGAGTGATGGATGAAAATGGGTTTTCTTACGAAATTATATTTGTGGATGACGGAAGCACCGATAATTCGTGGGAAGTAATCACGCAATTAAAAGAACAATCAAACCATATAAGAGCAATCAAGTTTCAAAGGAACTATGGTAAATCTCCCGCCCTGCAATGTGCTTTTCAAAAGGTGAAAGGTGACGTAGTTATTACTATGGATGCAGACCTACAGGATAGTCCAGATGAAATCCCAGAACTATATAGAATGGTGCGTGAAGAAAACTACGATTTAGTTTCGGGTTGGAAAAAGAAACGCTACGATGGTACACTAAGTAAAAACATTCCCTCTAAAATATACAATTCAACCGCACGAAGAGTTACAGGTATTAAGTTGCACGATATGAACTGTGGCCTTAAAGCATACAAAAAAGAAGTTGTTAAGAGCATCGAAATTTATAATGATATGCATCGCTACATTCCTGCATTGGCTAAAAATGCAGGGTTCACAAAGATTGGAGAGAAAGTAGTTGAGCATAGTCCACGTAAATATGGAAAAACCAAATTTGGATTGAACAGATTTTTCAATGGCTATCTAGATCTCCTAACGCTTTGGTTTTTATCTGTCTTTGGGAGAAAGCCAATGCATTTCTTTGGATTATTGGGCAGTCTTATGTTCTTTCTTGGTTTCGTAGCAATCATTGTTGTGGGTGCATCCAAAATATACGCCATGAAACATGGTCTTGGCTATAGATTGATTACCGACTCACCCTACTTCTTTCTTTCCATCACAGCAATGATATTGGGTACACAATTGTTTTTGGCAGGGTTCCTCGGCGAAATAATTTCACGCAACTCACCAGACAGAAACAAATACCATATTGAAGAAGAATTTTAATATTTGAATATTATGAGTATCGACAAGCTTTTATTGGAACGAAAATCGGTGCGTTCATTTTCACCCAAACATATAAATAAAAAAATCATATTAGAATTACTTAATGCTGCACACTTAGCACCTTCAGCAGTAAATTATCAACCTTGGCGTTTCTTTGTATGTAGTGCTGACGAAATCAAGCAACGAATTAGAGAAAGCTATCCCCGTAAATGGTTCGAGAGTGCCCCTCTCTATATTGTAGCTTGTGCTGATAAGTCACAGTCGTGGAAACGAGCATCTGATAACAAAGATCATGGTAATATTGATGTGGCCATAGCTGTTACTCATCTCATACTCAAAGCAACAGAAATGGGTATAGGAACCTGCTGGGTGTGCAACTTTGATGCAAATATTCTTAAAGATGCTCTCAACTTAGACAACGTTTTAGAGCCTGTGGCAATTATCCCAATTGGCTATCCATCTGATAATACATCTATTGAAACAGAACAACCCAAGAATAGAAAATCGATAGAAGAATTTACTGAATGGATGTAAAGTCCAAATCTAATTATAATATTATTCTTTACATATATAACCCACACCCCATCTTATGAAAGACATCGTCAGTTCCTCAAAATATATCCTTCTCTACTTGTTTACAACCTTACTTATTGGTTGTAACTCTACCAACAAAAAAGCAAACTATGATTTCTATCAAGACAGTGGAGAAATATTCCACACCTACTTTCACATCAAGTATGAGTATAATCGCTCGGTGAAAGAAGAAATAATGGATGCATTGCAAACATTCGACCAATCACTCAATCCTTTCAAAGAAAACTCTATCATTGGTAAAGTAAATAACAATGTGCCTGTAACCTTGGACTCACTCTTCATAAAAGTATTTGAGAAATCGATGGAGGTCTCACGCAAAACAAATGGTAAGTTTGATATCACTGCTTCGCCATTTATCAATGCGTGTGGATTTGGATTCAAAGACATGGACAATGTTACCCAAGAAAAGATTGATAGCATGAAACCATTTGTTGGTTACGAGAAAATTAGAATAGAAAATGGAGTGATTGTTAAAGATGACCCTCGTGTACAAATAAACACTTCGGCAATAGCCAAAGGCTATTCTTGTGATGTAGTAGCAGATGTTTTGAAGGGTTTTGGTATAGAGAACTATATGGTTGAAATTGGTGGTGAAATATCAATGAGAGGAACAAACGCAAAAGGTGAATGCTGGCGCATCGGCATTGACAAACCATTAGACGATTCTTTGGCCATGCAAAGAGAATTGCAAATCATCCTATCAATTTGCGATAAAGCAGTAGCAACTTCAGGCAATTATAGAAACTACTATGTGAAAGATGGCAAGAAGTATGCTCACACTATAGACCCACAAACTGGATATCCATCCGAGCAAGATATATTGGGAGCAACAGTAATAGCAGACGACTGCATGACAGCCGATGCCTTTGCAACTGCATTTATGGCAATGGGAGTAGAGAAATCGGTAGAGGTTGCTAAAACAATTCCAGGTTTGCACTACTATTTTATATATGCAAANNGTATCGATAGTATATCTTTGAAGTTCTAAAGACATAGAGCATGAACACAAATGAAAACATTGATTTCCAACGCATAGAGTTGGCTATAAATTACATTCGCACCCATTTTAAAGAACAACCAAGTTTGGATGAAATTGCTGCAGCAGTAAACTTAAGTCCTCATCACTTTCATCGTCTCTTTAGCGAATGGGCAGGAGTAAGCCCAAAGANNAATATGCCAAAACACATTTAAAGAATCAGAAAACTATTTTTGATGTATCTATGGATGCTGGACTTTCGAGTTCAAGCCGTTTGCACGATTTATTCGTAACTGTTGAAGCAATGACACCAGGTGAATACAAAAATCAAGGAAAGGATTTGACCATATATTATTCTTACCCAGCTACGATCTTTGGACAAGCTTGCGTTGCCTCCACGTCAAAAGGAATTTGTTATTTAGCTTTTGGAGATACCGCTATAGCTTATAAAGAATTGGTGGAAATATTTCCGCGCGCCAGCTTTATCGAACAAGAACAACCCATTCACCATCAAGCAGTTTCTTTCTTTCGTAATCCAGAAAGCACACACACTCCCTTGCAGCTACACATCAAAGGAACTCCTTTTCAATTAAAGATATGGAATGCTCTTTTAAAAATACCATTGGGTGGACTCACAACTTATGGCGATATTGGTAAACAGATTGACAACCCAAAGGCAAGCCGAGCAGTTGGCTCAGCTGTAGGAGCCAATCCTGTATCATTTATCATTCCTTGTCACAGAGTTATCCGTTCTGGTGGAGAATTGGGAGGTTATCATTGGGGGCTCGATTTGAAAGTGGCAATGATTGGGTGGGAAGCTGCTAAAGGAAAATAACTCTAAACTCATCCATCTAGTTAGGCCTTGCAAAGTAATAATATTTGTTATTTTGTTTACTAATTGATAATTGACAAAATAATTGTGTAATTTTGTTCTAACAAAGTAAGATAGTAACCCATAAAGAAAGAGATATAGAAAAAATGAGAAAATGGCGCATTGAAGATTCAGAAGAAACATACAACATTAATGGTTGGGGAAATAGATATTTCTCTATAAATGAAAAAGGGAACGTATTAGTAACTCCTCAAAAAGATAGTTATGGAGTTGATTTAAACGAATTGATGAAGGAACTTGATTTGAAAGATGTTTCAGCTCCAGTATTAGTTCGATTCCCTGAAATCTTGGATAGTAGGATTGAAAAGATCAGTACTTGTTTCAAAACTGCAGCTCAAGAGTACGAATATAAAGCACAGAATCATATTGTTTACCCCATCAAGGTAAATCAGATGCGCCAAGTAGTTGAAGAAATAGTTAATCACGGTAAGAAGTTTAACATTGGTCTTGAAGCAGGTTCTAAACCAGAACTTCATGCAGTACTGGCGATTGATACTGATCGAGATTCAGTTATTGTTTGTAATGGTTACAAAGACGAGAGCTACATAGAGCTGGCACTTTTGGCTCAAAAGATGGGTAAGCAAGTTTTTCTTGTTGTAGAAAAACTAAATGAACTCCATTTAACATTAAAATTAGCGAAGCGATTAAAAGTAAGACCCAACATAGGTATTCGAATCAAATTGGCTAGCTCAGGTAGTGGCAAATGGGAGGAGTCGGGAGGAGACGGAAGCAAGTTTGGCCTAAATTCTAGTGAGCTTTTGGAAGCTATGGAGGTATTGAAAGCACATAAAATGACCGATTGTTTGCGACTCATTCATTTTCATATAGGTAGCCAGATCACTAAGATACGTCGTATAAAAACTGCACTGCGTGAAGCTGCACAGTTTTATGTGCAACTTTATCAGCTTGGATTCAAGGTTGAGTTTGTGGATATTGGTGGTGGATTGGGCGTAGATTATGATGGTACTCGCTCATCATACAGCGAAAATAGCATCAACTACTCTATTCAAGAATATGTGAACGATGCTGTTTCTACTTTTGTAGATGCATCAGATAAAAATGAAATACCTCACCCAAATATTATTACCGAATCTGGACGTGCACTCACAGCACATCACTCTGTTCTTATTTTCGAAGTATTGGAAACCACTACTTTACCCGAATGGGGAGAAGAAATTGATCTACACGAAGACGACCACGAATTGGTGAAAGAGCTTTACAAAATTTGGGACTCTCTCAATCAACCCAGCATGCTAGAAGCATGGCATGATGCGCAGCAAATTAGAGAAGAATCACTCGACTTGTTCAGTCTTGGTATGCTCGATTTAAAAACACGTGCTCAAGTGGAACAACTCTACTTCTCCATTATGCGAGAGATAAGTATTGTAATTAAAAAGGCAAAACATGCACCCGAAGAGCTAAGACAATTGGACACATTGCTCCCCGATAAATACTTCTGTAATTTCTCGTTGTTCCAATCACTTCCAGACTCATGGGCCATCGATCAAGTGTTTCCTATTATCCCTATCCATCGCTTAGATGAAAAACCTACTCGCACAGCTACGTTGCAAGATATGACCTGTGATTCGGATGGTAAGATTGCCAATTTTATTTCACAAGGTGGTAAGCAATCTTCTTATCTACCTGTACACTCCCTCAAAAAAGATGAACCTTATTACTTGGGCGTATTTTTAGTGGGTGCCTATCAGGAAATATTAGGCGACTTGCATAATCTGTTTGGTGATACAAATGTGGTACATATAACCGTAGATAAAAAAGGACACAAAATAGAGCAAATAATTGATGGAGAAACTGTTGCAGAAGTTCTTGAATATGCTCAATACAATTCAAAGAAACTCGTTAGAACAGTTGAAACATGGGTGATGAGTTCAGTGAAACAAGGGTTTATTTCATCTGAAGAGGGGAAAGAATTCTTGGCTAATTATCGCTCTGGTTTGTATGGATATACGTATTTGGAATAATATTCAAGCATCTTGAAACATAAACTAAAAGCCTTTTGAACATGATTGTTTGAAAGGCTTTTTTTATTCGTAAATGTGCTATAAATACCTTCTCTCCCTTGCTTGCAACTAGGGTACAATTGGTTAATTGTTTAGTAACAATAAATTCAAAATTCAAATAATGCAAATTTAATTGATTATCGCGTTATAAACGCTGAACCATGAACTCCTCGTTGCAAACGAGGAGTAGTGAAGTGAACAACTTTTAACTTATAACTTATAATTATGATTACAATGTCTGCAAAGCTATCATAGCACAAGCCTCAGCATCGGCCAATGCATGATGATGATTGGTAAGACTAAATCCACAATGCATAGCAACTGTACTCAAACGATGATTTTCAATGTCTCTAAAGATGCTTTCAAAGTACAATGAAACTCATAGTCTGGATAATCCATTCTGTATGTTTTGAAGACTGCACGCAAGCAACTCGAATCAAACGGACTATTGTGAGCTACAAGAGGCAACCCTTCAATTTTTGGTGCAATGTATTCCCACACTTCAGGAAACACAGGTGAGTTGGCTGTGTCTTCGTCTGTCAATCCATGCACTCTTGTGTTCCAATAGTCATAATAGTTGGGTTCAGGCTTAATCAACTCATATATTTTGTCAATTACGATTCCATCCTTCACAATTACCAATCCCACACTGCATACACTACAACGAGAAGCATTGGCTGTTTCAAAATCTATTGCTACAAAATCTTTCATATCACTTTTATTAAAAAAAGAGAAATATAAATTTATGATTCTCTATTTACAAAAACAAAACATGCAAATATACAAATTGACTTCGTCAAACAATGGCTATTGTGCTTGCTTTTTATAAGAAGTCTAACTTCTTTATTTTTGCTTTAGAGTCTGCCCCAATTGAGTAAGACGGTATTTTTGTAAAGAGCTGTTAGGTTTATCTGGTAATGTCATTTCTATCAAACCTAATTCTAAGGCAGGATTTAAATAACTTATCCGAAAATGTATCCTGTCGTAAAGATTAAGTTTCGTTTGAATCTCCTGACGAGTCATTTTATATTCTAAAACAGTTAGTAATTCTTTAATTTGGGGAACA
>DENY01000037.1:10260-10469 GCA_002359825.1 Bacteroidales bacterium UBA2632 | reverse complement strand
TCCCTCTGTAATATTCCAGCTCAATATACAATATGATCGATTTACATCTTCTGCAGGAAAAAGATTTACCCTAAATCGATAATAACCTGACTGAGTATTCATTTCATTTACTTTTGCCGCATAAGTAATTGGTCCATCTTTGATATATTGATCCAATAAATCATTGGCATTATCACAACTTACATAAAAGAAGGCCAATAAAATTACAC
>DENY01000037.1:9785-10228 GCA_002359825.1 Bacteroidales bacterium UBA2632 | reverse complement strand
ATAATTTTAATTTAAAAGGATTTGAATTTAATAATACTGTTGGACATCACCAAACATTTGAAATTCATTAATTGTATAAAAAGATTCATTTGGATTATAAGACTCCATTAACTGTAATCGCATATAACGAAATGTTTCAGTTGGGTTTGCAGTTGGATTAACATTATCTTCGCTAATTGAGTATTCTTGATTTTCATTGAAATACTCAATCTCTTCAGGTGTTAAGTTATTACTATCCAATGGCCTTCGTCCAACATACTCACCAATTAAAGTCCAAGTGCCAGGGAATTTTGCCCACCTTTCACTATTAGCATCATTAGTACCCCATATACGAAAACGGCTTGGACTACTTCTATTATATGTATAAGCGAGTCCAGTCCGAGGATATATTTTAATCCTACTTAATCGTAAACTCATATTCAAATCAAAAGTTGTATAAACAT
>DENY01000037.1:0-9757 GCA_002359825.1 Bacteroidales bacterium UBA2632 | reverse complement strand
TCCAGACTTCACACCATTAAACATATTACCACCGACATAATTTGCAGCATGAGCATTTCCATCATTTTGAAGTCCAGTCGCCGGGTTTTCGCCATATATAGCATAATCCCGTCTTCCATTAAATAAGGTAGGATTAAAAAAGGATACTTCTTTTACAAGTTTATAATCAATTTCTTCCTCTTTATAAGGAGTTAAAAAGCTTATTAAAGTATCTGTTCTGTTACCCCATTTATCCGAAATTGTAAAACCAAATTTTTGTTCCATTGAAGGATAGTAACGAACATATGTAAAGGTGTTTACAGAATCAGTGGTATATATAGTCTTAGTTGGATCTTCAACAAGCGAAACAACTCCTTTTTGCAATGAATCTTCAGCAAGAACATGAATTGCAAATGGCTTCGCACTAAAATTTTCCCATTCCACTTTGAGCCCACCAAATGCAGGCTCAACTTTCATAGTATTTAGAGCAACTTCAACTGGAGAAATTAATGGAGCAGATTTCACAAAAATGATTTCTGATTCATTTCCGCTTGTGTCAATACAGACTAATTCTATTGTCACTTCATTAGTTCCAGTAATTCCTTCAACCAAAATAAAAGAACTGTACCTTGAAACACTAAACTCCATTTTCTTTCCTCTTTTATTGATGTATGAAGCTACNNAATTTTATCGGGATTGACTGAGTGAGTCTTTACTTGCTCTATTCCCATATAAGAGTCCCCACAGGCAACCATCAACAATGAAGTTAGCAATGTAACCAAAATGTAATTTATATATCTTTTCATTTTTATCATTTTTAAACTGATTTATCTTTTATAATAATTACCATCCAGGGTTCTGAAGAAGATTCTTATTTTGCAACAAAGTCCCTGTTTTAATAGGCATAAGATAATCTTTAGTTGAAAATCGGGGTTGTAATAATATTTGCAAATTATAAAAATCTTTCTTATTCTCTGCATCTTTATTCCATCCAAAAATTGGTTTATTAAACATCTCTTCTGCCAATAACCATCTTCTTACATCGTAGTAGAAGTGTCCCTCAAAAGCCAATTCATTTAAACGCTCCTGACGGATAATATCCCTTAGTCCATTGATATCTCCAGGTTTATTTTTATAACTAGGTTTAGCATATTTATTCCAGCTTTCAACTACACCTTCCATTCCAGATCTGGCTCTGATTTGATCTAAATAGAAATAAGCATTATGTCCTTCTGAATCTGTTTCTTCAGGACCTCCCACCTCATTCAAGCTTTCTGCCAACAATAAATACATATCCGCCAACCGAATAATTGGGAAAGAATATCGTTGAAGTATTATAGTAATTCTAGTTTCAGTATAAGTTGTTCTTAAATGACTTAGTTTTTTAGCTAAGTAACCAGAATATGGGTAACCTGTATAATTTTCCGCAAGTTTAAACCCACTACCGAAATTTTTCATCATGTTAGGGAATGATGCTTCGGCTAAGCTTTTTTCTCTTCCTTCCCAAATACCTCCATCGAAACCTACAGATGCATAAAAACGCAATGAACGGTTATAGTGAAGAATTGCTGTTTCTTGTCCCTTTTTTACAAAGTACTTCTGATGTTCTGCATCAGGCAGCTGAGTTTTATAACGATCTTTGTACCAACCATTATTTTCCCAGTCAGCATCCTCGGCTATGGGTATTCCATGTGATGAATAAAAGCTTTCAACAACATTCAAAGTAGGCGCTTGACGTTGTCCTAAATATGTTGGTACAACAGCTCCAAAATTAAACCACTCATCATTACTTAGCATGGTACTCCATTGTTGTAGTGTGGTTGTACTTTCATTGGTTCCCCATATTATTTCATGATTCCATGGCTCCGTAACTGCCTGTCTAAGGCTTACCATTGCTTTAGTAGTATCATTAATATTTGTACTATTTGTGCCTCTTATAGCATTGTTTCCTCCATCAGTTGTTACTAATATAGCAGCTCCCTCGAATTCTGCTGCACGACATGCTTCGTCAGTAGCTTCCATAGCCCTCTCCCAACGCTTCTTGCTGTCCCCTTTAGGGAAAAGTTCAACACCTCTATTGTCTTTAATTCCGCTATAATAATTATTATTATTAAAAATCGGACTAGCTGCTAGCACCAAGGCTTGGGCTTTGATACTCAAAGCTATGGTTTTGGTAAATCTTCCGTATTCACTCACGATATCTAATTCATTTGAATTAGGTAGGTCTTCAATAGCTTCATCTAAAGTATTAGAAATGTAATCCACCACTTTATCCACTGGTTCTCGGTACACATCCACTTCATCTCCTTTAGCAGAAACCGGTATAACTTTATCAATTATCGGAATAGGTCCGTAAAGTCTAAAAAGATAAAAATGTATATAAGCTTTTATTGTCTTCACTTCTGCGATCCATTGGGTTCTAAGCATTTCATCTAAATCTTGTGGACCTCCATCCTCAACATTTATATTTTCCAAGAAAGTATTGCAGTGTCTAATACCTTGCCAAAGATTTCTGTTTGCTCCATTTTCCCCATCCCAAAAGTTGGTATATGGATTAGCCGTATTATTACCTTTAAGGAACGCCATCATAGGAGCAGGAGGTCCTTGAGATAAACCACCTCCCGTATTTCTTTCTGAATAAATGATATCTCCTCCTCCACTAAGTCCCAATGTATTGTTGGGATTTACAAAAGTAGGGAGAAATCGATAACATGTAAATAGATATTTCTCAGCATTATATTTATCCTTAAAAGCATCTTTCAATTCAGGCTTATCATCTGGTAAGATGTCAAGTAGGTCATCACATCCAACTAAAGTGAATAAGAATATCAAAGTCAAAAAATAGTATATTTTTCTCATTTTATTTGTTTTTACTGTTAAAAATTAAGTTGAACTCCTAAATTAAAGACCCGCTGTAATGGATAAGCCAATCCGTTTCCACCCATCTCTGGATCCCATAGTTTGAAAGTAGAAAGTGTGAATAAATTAGTTCCACTAGCATATATTCTGGGAGTAACACCTTTTAGTGTAGGANNATAGCTGCTATTTACAAAGTTGTTATTGTTACCGAAAGAAGCAGCCCCTATATCAGGAGACAAACGAGGCCATTTGGCATAAAGGTCCCTATTTGTTTCGGTCCATACATCATCTGCTATAAAATTCAACATTGCTCTGTTACCTCTTTTCCCTCCAGAAGAAACTTCAACAAATGGCGCCATTGCCCTTGCATTAAGGAAAAAGGAGTAGCGAGCTTGTCCCTGAAAGAAAACTGAAATATCCAATGATTTGTATCCGAAGGACCCCCCTAAACCGTATTGAATTTCAGGGTTGGTAGGATATCCCATTGATACAATATCAAACTCATTAATGACCCCATCACCATTTATATCACGGTACTTGATATCACCTGCCTGATACTTCCCACCAGCATCACCAACTTGTTGTAAAGGAGAATTACGAACCTCCTCATAANNTTATGTCACCTGCCTGGTAATCACCACTTGAACTACTTACGTGTTGCAACGGGGAGTTGCTTACTTCATTGTCATCAATAAACAAACGCTCAGCAACGTACCCTCGACTTTGTCCAACTTTTTGTCCTACAACAGATCTCCATGGAGCAATTCCAGAATAATCCAACTCATCATATTTAGTGATTTTTGAAGAACCATAAGTAAAGTTACCCCTGAGAATGTACCACATAGAATTAGAATAAGCTTTGCTATAATCGAAAGTTAAATCTACCCCTTTTCCAACTGCTTCTCCATAGTTAGTTCTAACTCCTGCAGTTAGCCCAGTTGTAGAAGGAATGTCGGGACGAAGCTGTACTATATTGGTACGGTTCTCATGATAAAATTCAGCTTGAAATGTTAAGTCATTATCCAACAGACCTAGTTCAACAGCCAAGTTTGTTTTGTAGGATATTTCCCATGTTATATTTGGGTTAGCATATCTAGAAATAAGTATAGTAGGACGACTGAAAGTCTGGTTGGGATCATTCCCGAAATATCCAGCATTAGGTCCATCTAAGTTTATGTTTGAAGTGAAAAAGAAGCGATCTTGATCAGATACAATAACATCGTTACCAACCAAACCATAAGTAGCTCTTAATTTAAACTTAGGTATAGCCCTTCTTATTCCATTCCAAAATTTTTCTTCAGAAACTTGCCATCCTGCACCAATCGAAGGAAAAAATCCCCATCTGTGAGATGGATCGAAACGTTCAGATCCATTTAAACCGANNCGAAATTAAATTCAGTAAAATACTTTTGATCAAAACCATAAGTAAAACGTCCTGCTACTGATATGTTCCTTGATGGCAAAGAAGTATCCAGATTTACTGGACTTCCATCCATACTTTCTTTAANNACCCACATCATGTTTTTTATCAAATTTTCTATTATATAAAATAGCTCCCTCAGCATAAGAGGTAGATCTCACATATTTGCTACCTGCAGAATAATCAATATAATCTGAACCGCCTTCAGGATTCAAGACAGCTAATTCGTATGGAAATGCATTATCTCTAGGATCAAATGTTCCTTTTATATATTGATAATAAAAAGGTTTGTAGCTACGTTGAATATTGAAACCAGAGTAACGAGTGACGCTACCAATAAAACGGGCTTTTAAACCTTTAGTAATACTATTTAAATTTTGATGCAGTTCTAATTGAGCTAATAGTCAATTATTATTTACATCTTCATATCCTCTCATTATATCAGCATATGGATTAAGATAATCTGCAGAACCCCCTCCATAATCATTCCCAGAATAGTTGCCAAATAGAATACGATCTACATATTGAGTTGCATGATCAGGTGCATAAAACGCTGGAAAGAGCACAGGGTTGGCCAACAGGGTTTTTCCGTAAGTATTAGCCCCTCCACTACCAGACTCCCCAATTGGACCAGTATAATCTTCGAAATTTGCACTTACTCTAACCTTAGCTTCTAATGTTTTTGTTAAGTTGAGATTTACATTAGATCGCACAGAGTATTTCTTTAAACTTATATTAGTGTTAAATGGATTTTTCCGATCAACAGATAAAATGCCATTATCTTGGGAAATGGATCCAGCTAAATAATAGGTAGCAGCATTTCCTCCACCAGTAAGGTTGATATTTGCTCTGTGGTTCATCGAATGATTCTTTGTTAACATATCTTTCCAATCTATTGCTGGATAAACAAATTGATTTCTATTTGGATCTCTTGTACGATCAATTTTACTCTGCGGGTAAGTAAGTTCTCCATGACGTGTCATACTCGCTATATTAGAATATTCCATAAAAGTGACAGGATCTGCAACATCTACTTTCGTTGTAGGGGTAGAAAGCGACGACTCATAACGAAATGAAACTTTTACCGCACCTTTCTCTCCCTCTTTAGTAGTTACCAACACTACACCATTTGCTCCTCTTGCTCCATACAATGCGGTAGCAGACGCATCTTTTAAAATAGAAAAACTAGCAATGTCATCAGGATTAAGTCTGGAAAGATCTTTCGATGTCATTTCAATATTATCAATCAAAATAAGAGGTGAAGTTAATCCACTACCAAAGGAAGTCACACTACGAACGAAAAATTGAGCATCCTCTTCGCCTGGTGCACCTGTAGATTGATACGAAATTAGACCCGCCATTTTACCCGCAAGTGCAGTAGTTAAATTACTAGATGGGACTTTTAAATCTTTAGTATTAACTGTTGTAATAGAAGAAACAACGCTCTCTTTAGATTGCTTTCCAAAAGCAACTACAACTGCTTCTTGCAACATTTCAGTATGTTCTGAAAGTCTGATATTAATAATTCTAACATCATCAACTTTGATTTCCTGTTTTCGATATCCAATAAATGAAAATGAAAGTGAATCGCCTTTATTTACCGAAAGCTCATATACCCCATCAACATCAGTAGTTGTACCTGTTGATGTGCCGACAATCAGCACATTAACACCAGGAATAGGCTGATCGTCAAAAGCATCTGTAACTTTTCCACTAATGCTTATACGATTAGACTGTTGATGCTTCTCTGCAAAAAGCTGGGATTTTGAAAAAGTCGAAATTAAACTAATCAAAACCATAACTCTAATAAACTTAACCATGTGGTTATTTAAAAGTTTGTTTTCTCTCATGTAATTTTACCTTTAGTTTGTTTTATAAATCTTGTGTCTATTGTATTTTTTATTCGAAAAAACCATATCTTTTATGTCATTTTCCTTGAGATATTTTTAATATGAAGTATTAATATTCTTATAAGTTTTACTCCAAATGATATAATAATAATATTATTAGTGACTTGAAGTTAAAAGGATAAAGACCTTTCAATAATAATTGACATAAAGTTGTCTACTAAACTCATATTTTATTGGAAATGCAAATATATAAACAAAAAACTTCAATCACTCAAGAAAAATGTTAAAAGCAATAACGAATTTTCGTTTGTAGACTAAAGTCGCTTCTTTCTGTATTATATTGTTCTTATCTAATCCTTTCTTTTAAAAGGCTAAGCCTTAAAAGAGAAACATTTAATTCTTATAATCCTTTTCGATACAAATGCAAAAGCTTTAATTGAAATTATATTCATATCATTAAACGTCTTAAACCAGAATCTAATCTTAAAAGACAATTATTCATGATTAAAATATCCATTTCCATATCTCATTCTATTTTCGTATATTGCAATGTTCAAATCAAACTTTATTTAATGCCAAATTGTTAGAATCAACACCCTAGTTAGCTTAGAAAACACATACAATATAATTCATAGCATGAAATGTGCAATTNNAAAACAAACAAAATATGAAAAATGCTTATATAGCCACTTATCCTCCTCGACAATGCGGAATTGGGACATTCACGCAAAATCTATTTAAGTCGATGATTGCATCCAATAAAGATGACTCAGATGTTAGAAATAGTTTTATTGTTGCTATGGATGATGCGGAAGAAGTGCTAGCCTATCCAGAAGAGGTAAAACTAACCATTAAACAAGAATTGCAAGAAGACTATCTTGCTGCTGCTAAGTATATAAATATGAGTGGAGCAGACTGCTGTATTTTGCAACATGAATTTGGTATTTTTGGCGGACAAGATGGCATTTATATTCTAGCCCTATTGCATGAACTGGAAATACCGTTAATTGTAACCTTGCACACTGTTATGCAAAACCCATCAAACAATCAGAAAGAGGTTTTACAGACAATATGTGGAATGGCCAATCGCGTTGTGGTGATGAGTCACAAAGCCATTGAAATGTTGGTGGATATATATGAAATACCTCGCAACAAGATTGCTTATATTGAGCATGGTGTACCGAATATACAATATATACAAGAGGAAGTAAAAAAAGAATTTAAACTGGAAAAGAGAAAAGTGTTGCTCACTTTTGGTTTTGTTGGTAGAAACAAAGGAATAGAAACTGCTATAAAAGCACTGCCCAAAGTTGTTGAAAAACATCCAGAAGTATTGTATATTGTTTTGGGAAAAACACACCCCAACGTAATAAAGCATGTAGGTGAAGAGTACAGACTTTCGTTGATACAATTGATCGAAGATTTGAATTTAGAAAAAAATGTTGTTCTACTAAATGAGTTTGCTACACAAAAGCAACTATTTAAATATCTATATGCTTCAGATATTTATATTACTCCTTATCTAAATGAAGCCCAAATAACAAGTGGAACTCTTTCCTATGCAGTAGGTGTGGGTTCGGCAGTGGTCTCCACCCCCTACTGGCACGCAACAGAGTTGTTGAGTGAGGGACGAGGGGTGATGTTTGATTTTGGAAAAACAGAACAGCTCTCAGATGTCTTAATCGATCTGTTGGACAATCCAGAAAAAAGATTGGAAATAAGAAGAAAAGCACGTGAGCATGGTCATAAAATTACTTGGCCCAAAATTGGTGGAATATACAATGAGGTTGTTAAAAATGTAGTTGATGAAAAAATTAAAATTGAGAAAAAAGAGGTTGTACCTTTTGATATTTCACTTTTGCCTGAGTTTTCAATGAAACAGATAAAAAGACTTACAGATGACACAGGTATTATTCAACATGCAATATTTGGGATTCTTAATCTAAAGGAAGGGTATTGTCTATGCGACAATTCTCGTGCACTACTCCTTGCACTGATGGCATACAGAATTAAGAAAGACGAGTCCTCGCTCAAGCTTATTCCTATTTATCTTAGCTACATTCATTATATGCAAAATGATGATGGCAATTTTAGAAATTTCTTGAGCTTTAGCAGAGAATATTTGGATGAAGTGGGATCAGAGGATTCTTTCGGTCGCACAATTTGGGCTGTTGGCTATCTACTCAACTATCCACCGAATAACTCCTATCGTCAAATTGGTCAACTTATATTTGATAAAGCTAAGCCTCATTTTGATAATCTACAGTCTATCAGGAGTATTGCTAACACGATTATTGGCATAACCTATTACCTAAGAAGTAATATGGCTGACGATGCAATGATTGAGAAGCTGAGAGAACTCACTTACATTTTGGTCGACCAGTACAATATTAACAATCATGATGGATGGCACTGGTACGAAGCTCTTTTGGCTTACGATAATGCTATTCTACCCCTTGCAATGCTTCATGCCACCAGCATACTGAACGAAGAGAAAATAAAAAAAGTAGCTTTTGATTCAATGAATTTCCTTGTTGATACCACCATGAAAAATGGCTATTTATCTATAATAGGTAACGAAGAGTGGTTTATGAAAGATGGAGAGCGTTCTGTATTTGCTCAGCAACCTGTAGATGCAATGGGAATGGTGATAATGTTTAGACAAGCATACAACTTAACTGGTGATAAAACATACCTTACAAAACTATTTAAATCATTTAGATGGTTCCTTGGTGAAAATGATTTGCGAATGAGTCTTTACAATCATGACACCCGAGGTTGTTGTGACGGAATAGAAAGCTATGGCATCAACCAAAATCAAGGAGCAGAGAGCACAATAGCTTATTTGGTTTCTTATCTAAATGTATTGCAAGCCCACGAAGATTATTACCGCAAAGAAAAACGAATACTAAAACAAAAAAATGAAGATGATAAAACGATATTCAGGTAATCCGATATTAACTAAAAAAGACATCCCCTATCCTGTTGCTACCGTTCACAATGCAGGAATGGTAAAACACAACGATGAATATATTATGCTTTTCCGATCACACAAGCTTAACGATAGAAGCATTATTGGGAAAGCTGTCAGCAAAGATGGTTTTAACTTCTCTGTGGACAAAACACCTTTTCTCACGCCTGCCACCGAGGGTGCTTTCAAAGAATATGAAGCATTTGGGATCGAAGATCCACGCATTGTCTTTATCGATGGAGAATATATAATCACTTATAGCGCTTACTCACAACATGGAGTGAGAATTGGATTGGCAAAGACAAAGGATTTTAAAACCGTAGAGAGATTCTCTCTCATCACAGAGGCTGATTATCGCAATGTGGTTATTTTTCCTGAAAAGTTCAATGGACTTTATGCACGCTTAGACAGACCACACTCTGAAATATCTCCTTGGTCTATATGGATTTCCTATTCACCTGATTTACGATATTGGGGTGATAGTGAATTAATAATGAATCCTGTAAAATATCATTGGGATGAAATGAAGATTGGTCCTGGTGCAACTCCTATCAAGACTCCAAGAGGATGGCTCAACATTTATCACGGTGTTTTCCCCACTATGGCAGGCAGTGTATATCGTCTTGGAGTAGCTTTGCATCATTTAAAAGACCCCTCAAAGATAATTGCAGTTGGAGA
>DENY01000160.1:7218-7496 GCA_002359825.1 Bacteroidales bacterium UBA2632 | reverse complement strand
TAAAAAACAAAGTTGCACCTCCTTTCCGTAAAGCAGAATTCGATATATTATACGGTGAAGGTATTTCGCGCTTGGGCGAAATAGTTGACTTAGGCTCTGACTTAGGAATTATCAAAAAGAGTGGTTCGTGGTATAGTTATCAAGACACGAAGCTGGGTCAAGGACGCGAGGCTGCTAAAACTAGCATTCAAGATAATCCTGAATTAGCTGAGGAGCTTGAAAAACTTATTTTTGATGCTTTAAATGATAAGAAGTAATTAAATAGCATCGCATAGAAT
>DENY01000160.1:0-7057 GCA_002359825.1 Bacteroidales bacterium UBA2632 | reverse complement strand
ATCGAAATCCTTTCCTACTATTGCATCGGCAAGTACCGAAATAATCAATTTGAAAGCTATATTGCACTTGCCGAAAGGAACCGAACATTTTCTCGCAGATATTCATGGCGAAGCCGAGGCTTTTCAGCATGTATTGAAGAATGCATCGGGAACCATTCGTACTAAAGTGGATGAGATATTTGGTCAAAATCTTCGTGATAGTCAGAAAAGAGAGCTGTGTACGCTCATCTATTATCCATATGAAAAGTTACGCTTAATAAAAAATGCAGAGCCAGATATGTCTGAGTGGTATGTTGTGACACTAAATAAGTTAGTGAAAGTGCTTGATACTGTTGCATCTAAATATACCCGCTCTAAAGTACGCAAATCATTACCACCTAAATATGAGTATATTATTCAAGAGCTTTTGCACGAGTCGACTGTCAATACGCACAAGTCTGCCTACATCAGTGTAATTATTAATTCGATTATTTCTACAGGTAGTGCCGATGAGTTTATTGCAGCCATGTGCGAGTCCATTCAACGTTTGGTAATTGACCATTTGCATATTGTTGGTGATGTGTTTGATAGGGGCGATGGTGCTCATTTGATTATGGACACATTGTGTAATTACCACAACTTCGACTTCCAATGGGGCAATCATGATGTGCTATGGATGGGTGCTGCTGTAGGTAATAAAGCCAGTATGGCCAACTTAGTGCGTATTGCAATGCGCTATGGAAACCTAAACACACTCGAAGATGGTTATGCCATTAATTTGCTGCCCATTGCTCGATTTGCTATGGAGGTCTATGATGATGACCCTTGCTTAGAGTTTCAACCCAAGCTTTCGGGAAATGATAGAACTTACGATGACAAATCTGTACAGTTATTAAGCCAAATGCAAAAAGCGATATCTGTGATACAATTTAAGTTGGAGCATGAAATTAGTGAGCGTCGTCCCGAATTTGAAATGGTAGATAGAGACTTGTTGCACCGCATTAACTTCGAAAAAGGAACTATAACCCTTCCAGGTGGAAGCGAACATCCTATGAAGGACATGAACTTCCCAACTATAGATCCTAAAGATCCCTATAAGTTGACGGATGAAGAAGCCGATTTGGTAGAGAAGTTGATGCACTCTTTTATGCACAGCGAAAAACTAAAGAAACATCTCAATTGTTTATACTCGAAAGGGAGTATGTATCTGGTAATTAATCAAAATTTATTATATCATGCGTCTATTCCGTTGGATAAGAATGGACAATTTAAAAAGATAAACATTCAGGGCAAAGATTACTCAGGAAAACTGTTTATGGACAAAGTGGATAGATTAATCAGATCGGCATATTTTGAAAAGGATGATTTGGAGATGAGGGATTTCGCTTTGGATTATATGTGGTACTTGTGGTGTGGCAAAGATTCTCCACTTTTTGATAAAAGTGGAATGACAACTTTCGAGCGCTATTTTATTGAAGATAAAGCAACCCATGCTGAGGAGAAAGGATATTATTTCAAGTTTCAGAACCAACGTGAAACATGTGAGATGATTCTCACTGAATTTGGATTGACAGGCCCCGACACTCATATCATCAACGGTCATGTGCCAGTGAAAGCTGCGAAAGGCGAAACACCCATGCGAGCTGATGGCAAATTGATTGTAATTGATGGGGGTTTTTCTCGTGCCTATCAATCTTCTACGGGTATTGCTGGCTATACACTTATTTTCAATTCACAGGGAATTCAATTGGTGCAACACGAACCCTTCGAATCGGCCAAGACTGTAATAGAAAAGGGAAGCGATATACAATCTGTGACCGTGATACGTGAGTTTATTTCCCACAGGATGTTGGTGAAAGACACTGACAATGGTAAAATATTGATAGGACAGGTTGAGGATCTAAAAAAACTATTGGATGCCTACCGTTTAGGGTTGATTAAAGAGAGAGATTGATTACTTTCATATTACAGATGTTCATATAAATGATGTGATGTCTCAATTGAACTGCTATCTTTTGGTTTAATATTTCCTATTGGTTGCTAAATTTGTTAATTTCGCAACTTTCAATTTATTGTCGTTAATTACGAGGTATAAGTTGCACACACAAAAAACAAGTAGAAAGAAAGAATGGCTAAAAAGAAATATTATGTGGTTTGGGACGGTCGAGAAACAGGTGTTTTCGATTCGTGGGAATCATGTAAAGAGCAAGTTGCCGGGTATCCTGGTGCAATTTATAAATCGTTCGACAGTGAAGATGAAGCCAATGAAGCATACTTTGAAGATAGTAAAAAATACGTTGGAAAAAATAAGAAAAAGCCTCAACTCACAGCTGAGCAAAAAAGANNGCGGAATGTCTGAATATAGGGGAGTGATTACTCACAATGCCCAAGAGATTTTCAGAGCAGGTCCCTTTCCCGACGGAACTAATAACTTGATGGAGTTTCTTGCCATAGTTCATGCCTTGGGATATTGCAAACAGCAAGGGCTTGCATTGCCCATCTATTCTGATAGTCGCACCGCCATTTTGTGGGTGCGCAACAAAGCCATTAAAACCAAACAGCCACGCACAAATAGAAATGAGAAACTCTTTGATTTGATAGATAGAGCTTTGAAGTGGCTCAACGAAAATGATTACCCTAACCAGATACTTAAATGGGAAACCAAAGCTTGGGGCGAAATTCCTGCTGATTTCAATAGAAAGTAAGTGGTGCATTCTTTATCTTTAAAAGCCAGAGGAACTTTCTGAGTAGGCATTGTACCCCTACAAAAGGTTCACGGAACTTTCCGAGTATGCATTGTACCTCTACAAAAGCTCCACAAAACTTTCCGAATAGGTATTGTACCCTTACAAAAGCTCCACAGAATTATCAGAATAGGTATTGTGCGCATACAAAATCACAAGGAATTTGTTTTTTTGAAATTAAAATCTGTCGCTATTCTCCTGTTTATAAAGCTATTCATCTTCTTTATAGTTCCTAATATTATCTTTTATTCTTCATGTACACTTTTATCACAACATTTTCCTTTGCAAATGTGTTATTGAATTGTATTTTGGCATAAATATTTTTTTTAACAATATTCATAGTCTTTGATAACATCAGTATAATAATGACAAATCGAATTACAGATCTGATCGCAAAATTTCAACCTCCTTTTTTCAATATCCCAATTGATAAGCATGAGATGGAACAGGTAGTGGAAAGGCTTTACAACTTAATGTATCCCATTTCTTCTAGATTTAATACTGAATCTATTCACACAGAGTTACATTCGATTGCCTATGTTTTTTTGTGTACAATTTCAAAACTAAAATCCGAGGAGGAGGCTATTGTTATTGTAGAAAAGTTCTTGAAAGAACTTCCTGAAATTCAACGCAGACTTACAAAGGATGCTAATTGCTATCTTGCCAATGACCCTGCAGCTAAAAGTTTAGAAGAGGTAATATTGACTTATCCTGGGTTTTTCGCTTTGAGTGTGCATCGAATTGCCCATAAACTACACGAATTGGGCGTTCCGCTTATACCTAGGTTGTTTTCAGAATATGCCCATTCTAAAGTTGGTATTGACATACATCCTGGTGCAAAAATTGGCAAGAACTTATTTCTCGATCATGGAACAGGTATTGTAATTGGTGAAACTTCGGTGGTTGGCAATGATGTAAAGATATATCAAGTAGTTACATTAGGAGCATTGTATCTCGAGAAAAAACTATCATCAGTAAAACGACATCCTACTGTAGAGGATAATGTGGTGATTTATGCTGGAGCAACTATCCTGGGTGGCGACACCGTCATAGGACGACACTCCACAATTGGTGGTGGCGCATGGGTCACAAAGAGTGTCATACCCTATTCTTTGGTATATAATAAAATAGATGTAAAGGTTAAGACAGTGAAGGACTTTGAAGAGCCAAATGACTTTGTTATATAGTTATAGTCGGTATAAGTTTGGCTACTTTTAAAGTGCAATAACGGTAATTGATGAACTGTACTTACAAATAATTCAAATATAAATAACGTAAAAGATGAAATACAACAACATTTTAGAAACAATTGGCAATACGCCACATGTACGTTTGAACAAATTATTTCCGAATCATGAAGTTTGGATTAAGCTTGAAAAACAAAACCCTGGAGGGAGTCTCAAAGATAGAATTGCGCTTGCAATGATTGAAGATGCAGAAAAAAATGGCCTTTTAAAACCCGGAGGTACAATAATAGAGCCTTCGTCTGGAAACACGGGTGTCGGAGTAAGTTTTGTAGGCATGATGAAAGGATATAAGGTTATCGTGACAATGCCCGAATCAATGTCGGTAGAACGGCGCAAGTTAATTTCGATATATGGGGCTGAGGTAGTATTAACTCCGCGTGAATTGGGAATGAAAGGGGCTATTGCAAAAGCTGAGGAGCTTAAGGAGTTAACTAATAATAGTTGGATCCCACAGCCGTTTAACAACTTATCCAATCCTCAGATCCATGCGGCAACTACTGCACAGGAGGTAATTGCTGATTTCCCACAAGGATTTGACTACTTGATTACTGGAGTAGGGACTGGGGGTCACATAACTGGTGTTGGTACAGAGTTGAAAAAGATATTCCCAAATATTAAAGTTATCGCTGTTGAACCCATGGATTCACCAGTTATTGCAGGTGGAAACCCCGGTCCACATGCACTTCAAGGATTAGGAGCGGGCTTCATACCCGATACATTGGATGTAAATGTTCTAGATGGAACAATAGAAGTTGGTAAGGATGAAGCTTATGAATTTACCCGCAAGATGGCTAGCATGGAGGGCATTTGCTGCGGTATATCCACAGGAGCAGCTCTTGCAGCCGTTGCTAAGAAATGTGAACAACTAACAGAGAGAAAGAAGATACTTACATTCAATTATGATACGGGTGAGCGATATTTATCGGTTGAAGGATTGTTTTAGTTAACAATCGCAAATTTATTAGAAACAAAACTGAGAGACACAAAAAAACATTGTGTCTCTACTTTTGACCTTTTATTTGTTCCAATATAGCTACAGCATTTTCAACAGTTGAAACGTTCTTTATGGAAATCGAACGCTTTTTACCAACTTCTCTCAATTTGCAAGAACGCGTGTTGGTCATAACATATGCTATCAATTTGTCGAAAACAGGTGATTGATAATAAGGCGATTCTTTATCTGACAATAGATGAAGTATCATTTGTTGGTTTTTGAGTACCACCTTTTCAATACCAAGCGTTTTTGCCATTCGCCTTAGTCGAACAATGCGTATTAACTCTTTTCCTTGTGATGGTATTTTACCGAAACGATCTTCCAATCGTTTTCCAAATTCAAATGTTTGAAGTTCTGACTCTAATCCATCAAGTTCGCGGTAAATTGCAATGCGTTCTGCATCGTTGGGTATATACATGACAGGGAACATAAGCTCTAAATCACTTTCGACCAACACATCGTCAACAAATGAATGGTCTTCTAAATCAATCTCAGTCTCTTTATCTTTGAATACATCTTTAAACTCATCTCTACGGAGTTCTAGCATTGCTTCTTTTAGAATCTTTTGGTAGGTTTCGTAGCCCAAGTCCGCAATAAATCCGCTTTGTTCTGCACCTAGCAGATTACCGGCACCACGAATATCCAAATCTTGCATGGCTATATGAATACCGCTTCCTAATTCTGAGAAATTTTCGATTGCTTGCAATCGTCGACGCGAATCGGTGCTCAATGAGTAGAGCGGGGGAGCCAATAAATAACAAAATGCTTTACGATTGCTTCGCCCCACACGACCACGTAGCTGATGTAAATCACTCAGCCCAAAGTTTTGAGAATTGATGACAATCATAGTGTTTACATTGGGTATGTCGATTCCCGATTCAATAATGGTGGTTGAGATCAGTACATCGAAATCGTGGTTAATGAAATCGGTAATAACCTTCTCCATCTCTTTAGGATTCATTTGTCCGTGACCTACACCAACTTTTATATCGGGTATTTCACGTTGAATGAGAGCCTGCATCTCATAGATATTTTGAATGCGATTATTTACAATGAACACTTGTCCATTACGGCTCACTTCAAAGTTTATCGCTTCCCGAATTACCTCTAAGTCAAAAGTATGTACTTCTGTTTGCACAGGATGTCTGTTGGGGGGAGGAGTGGAGATTGTAGTCAAATCGCGTGATCCCATCAGTGAAAACTGCAACGTTCGTGGTATGGGTGTAGCAGTCATGGTGAGAGTGTCAACATTCACCTTCAATTGTTTCAACTTCTCTTTGACAGAAACTCCAAATTTTTGTTCTTCGTCAATTATTAAAAGCCCAAGGTCTTTAAACTTTACATCTTTTCCAACCAAACGATGCGTTCCAATCAGTACATCAATTTTCCCTTCTTTCAAATCCGTTAGAATTGCTTTTTGTTCTTTAGTTGTGCGAGCACGACTCAAATAGTCTATAGTGCAAGGAAAATCAGATAGTCTCTCGCTGAAAGTATGATAATGTTGGGTTGCTAAAACGGTTGTGGGTACTAATACTGCCACTTGCTTTCCATCCGTTGCTGCTTTGAATGCGGCACGTATTGCAATCTCTGTTTTTCCGAATCCCACATCACCACACACTAGCCTGTCCATAGGAACAGGTTTTTCCATATCGCTTTTCACATCGTTGGTTGCTTTCAGTTGGTCGGGAGTGTCTTCATATTTAAAAGATGCTTCGAGCTCTGTTTGCAAATAACTATCGGGCGAATAGGCAAAGCCTTTCTGTTGATTACGCTCTGCATATAGCTTAATCAAATCACGCGCAATATCTTTAATCTTAGATTTTGTGCGTTGTTTTACTTTTTCCCATGCACCAGAGCCTATCTTGTTAAGGGTAGGGGCGTCACCTTCTTTACCTTTGTATTTTGATATTTTGTGCAGTGAGTGTATTGATACAAACACAGCATCATTGTTGAGGTACGTAATCTTAATTACCTCCTGTATGTTTTTACCTACTGGAAGTCTGACTAGCCCTGCAAACTTGCCAATACCATGATCCAAGTGAACCACAAAGTCTCCAATTTGGAATTGGTTAATCTCTTTGAGCGTTAGCGCC
>DENY01000198.1:14241-14565 GCA_002359825.1 Bacteroidales bacterium UBA2632 | reverse complement strand
TTGAAGTTTATTTTTTAAAGTAGATTTGAATCGCTTTTCATATCTACAGCCTCTATTTCTAAAAGCGGGTGCAAAGATATGTTCTTTTTATTTACGCACCAAATGCTTTATCAAATAATCTATGTGTTTTTTACACTTACACACCACAAGATAGAACTAACTATCATATCTAAAGACATATAATGCTACAAAAAAAGATGAATTTTTTTTGATTATAAATTAGATTAGTTTATTCGACACTACAAAACGAATGAAATATCCCAATTTATGGCTACATTGCGCCCTCAAATAAAAAAATTAAAAAAGAGATAAACCCTCATTTAT
>DENY01000198.1:12327-14229 GCA_002359825.1 Bacteroidales bacterium UBA2632 | reverse complement strand
CATTTACTTTAAAAAGATTGCAATTATGAAAGGTGTTATTAAAATAGCAAAGAGATTTCTTCCTCCTTATAAGAATTACATCATACTAAATCTAATATTTAATGTGATCAATGCTCTATTAAATGTGTTCTCATTTGCCTTGATTATACCTATACTACAAATATTATTTAAAGCAACTCCCGATTCTTACGACTTTATTGCCTGGGATACATCGGGGATGTCAATGCTGGATATCGCAAAAAACAATGGATATTGGTATATTGGTGATATTATAAATATATACGGAGCAGGATTTGTACTCCTTATATTAGCGATAGTGCTCATAGTTATGACAGCATTAAAAACAGGAGCTGCTTTTCTCAGTACATATTACATTGTTCCAATACGAACCGGAGTAGTAAAGGATATTAGAAATAATATAAATGATAAGATACTTAATCTTCCAATTGGTTTTTTCTCTGAAGAGAGAAAAGGTGATATCTTAGCACGCATGTCGGGCGATGTGAACGAAGTAGAGAATTCTGTAATGAGCTCATTNNATGATTATAGTGTTTCTCACCACTATGCTGATTATAAGCTGGGAACTTACGATATTTGTTTTTATACTTTTACCTATTATGGGATATGTAATGGGTGCAGTGGGTAAAAAACTCAAAAGAAGCTCTTTTGAAGCACAAAATAAATGGGGCGAATTAATGTCACAAATCGAAGAAACTCTCGGAGGACTACGTATAATCAAAGCCTTTAATGCAGAACAGAAAATATCAGACAGATTCCACAAAGGAAGTGATGAATTCAGACAAATGTCAAACCGAATTGCTCGCCGTCAGTATTTAGCCCACCCAATGAGTGAATTATTAGGCACTATCACTATTGCAATTGTATTATGGTTCGGTGGTTCGTTAATTCTCAAAGACAATTCATTGTTAGATGCATCAGTATTTATTTATTATCTAACCGTATTTTATCTCATTATCAATCCAGCCAAAGATCTAACAAAAGCATCCTATGCTATTCAAAGAGGCCTGGCTTCTATGGATCGTATCGACAAAATTTTAGATGCTGAGAACGATATTGTAGAAAAACCAGATCCTATAGAAGTGAAATTTCAGAAAGACATAGAGTTTAAAGACGTTTGGTTCAAATATCAAAACGATTGGGTTATTAAAGGTATGAATTTAAAAATCAACAAAGGCAAAACAATTGCACTTGTTGGTCAATCAGGATCGGGTAAATCAACCATGGTAGATTTATTGCCTCGTTTCTACGATATACAGAAAGGAGAAATAAGCATCGATTCTGTAAATATAAAAGACACCTCTTTAAAGAACCTCCGTTCACAAATGGGAAATGTCAATCAGGAAGCAATTCTTTTTAATGACACATTTTATAACAACATCGCCTTTGGAGTAGACAGCACAACACAGGAAAAAGTAGAAGAAGCTGCTAAAATAGCCAATGCTCATGAATTTATAATGGCAACTCCAGACGGATACAATACAAACATTGGTGACAGGGGAGGAAAACTGTCAGGGGGACAACGACAGAGAATCAGTATAGCCAGAGCAATATTGAAGAATCCTCAGATATTAATTCTTGATGAAGCGACCTCAGCATTAGACACAGAATCCGAAAAGCTGGTGCAAGAAGCATTAGAGCGATTGATGAAAAACAGAACAACGATTGTGATAGCTCATAGACTTTCAACAATCAAAAATGCGGATGAGATTTATGTAATTCATGAAGGGGAAATTGTTGAGCAAGGACCGCACGATGTAATATACGAAAAAGGCGGCTTCTACACCAAGCTCTACAATTTGCAATTATCAAATTAGGACTCCAAGAAAACAACTCTGATAAAATTGAGCCTTTAATAATAAAAAGGTGCAAATACTGGGTTTT
>DENY01000198.1:5332-12261 GCA_002359825.1 Bacteroidales bacterium UBA2632 | reverse complement strand
ATCTTTTTCAAAACATTTTCCGACCGTAGAAAATGTTTTGAACAGATGAAAATTGCATCCATCATAATGAAAATGTTTGAAAAAAGATTTTTCACGTTATATTGCCCAAATTTGCTCCATTTGTGTCTTGAAAATTCAATTCCCGATGTGAAATCTTCTTTTTATTAGTTGAGGCTTCAATCTTTGGATGTTTTTTCTTTTTTCGTATTATTATTTCCCCATATTTGCTCAAGAAAGTATCATTTTTGCGTTTCAAAACATTTTCACGGCCGCGGATTGTGTTTTCACCTGATGAATGTCCAATCCATTGCCGTGGATTTGATTTCCACCTGTTTTATGTAGTATCTTCTAATGAATTGTTATAAATAAAAGAATATTATTTACAAATTGATACTTGTAGAAAATTAAAAGTAATCCAGAGCTTATAGCGTAACGTTAATATGAATGGAGCAGCAAAAGATGTGAGACAGAATTCTGGAGATTACAATTAATAATGGAGCATAAAAAGGAGTGGATGTTGAGCTACCACCATCAAATAAGATTTCAGTGTCTATTCTCACCTAAAAAGAGTTGCTACTATAAGCTCTGTGAAATAAATTATATAAAACAGAAACTACACACCTATAAATATTAGACGCTGGAAGCCTTGGTAGTAGCAGTAGAGTTATAAATGTCAATACTTTCATATGGTGAGTTCACACTCTTAAATTCTGGAACAATAGCCTTCATAGCAGCTACATTCACCATATCATCGTAGCAAAATGAATTTTCTATCAACTCTGTTACAAGCTTATGTACTTTTTCATATTCATGCTCACGCACGTTTGCAACCATTATCTTATCGTTGTAAGTTGGTTTAGTATGTTCAGCAGCACTCAATAGTTCTTCATATAGCTTTTCACCATGACGTAAACCAGAAAACTCTATTTTTATTTTGTTAGGAGACTCAGATAAACGAATCATTCTCTTTGCCAAATCTAAAATCTTGACAGGTTCACCCATATCAAATATATATATTTCTCCACCTTCACCCATCGATCCTGCTTCAAGAACTAATTGGCAAGCTTCCGAAATAGTCATAAAGTAGCGGATAATATCGGGATGAGTAACCGTAACCGGTCCACCTTTTTTTATCTGCTCTTTAAATAATGGTATCACAGAACCATTTGACCCCAACACATTTCCAAATCTTGTAGTGATGAATTGCACTGAACTAATTTTATTATCTCTGATGTGTTNNAGCCAATGACTGTACATAGATTTCGGAAATACGTTTTGAACATCCCATTACATTGGTTGGATTAACAGCCTTATCAGTAGAGATCATAACAAATTTTTGAGCGTGATATTTAACTGCTAAATCTGCTAAATTCTTAGTTCCCTGTATATTTGTTTGTATTGCTTCAGATACATTCTCTTCCATCATTGGAACATGCTTGTATGCTGCTGCATGAAATATGTAATCGGGATTTGTATCTTTAAAGATTTTCTCTAAACGAGAGTAATTCGCTATGTCTGCCACAATAGTATGAGCTTTCACCTCTTTCCATTTATCTCTTATCTCCAAACGAAGGGTGTGCAAAGGGGTTTCTGCTTGATCAATAAGAATCAAACGATAAGGATTAAAGGCTGCTACTTGGCGCACAATTTCACTGCCAATAGATCCAGCAGCCCCAGTAATCATTACGCGCTTACCTTCTAAGTTGTCTGCAATACCACGCATATTTATTTTTATTTGTTTTCGTGGCAGCAAATCTTCAATTTGAATATCTTTAAGCTGATTCTTAGTTATTTTGTCGCTGCTCCATTCACTTAATGGCAATGTAGTCATGAGTGAAATAGAGTTTTCAAGAAACTTATCCAAAAGATGAGAATCTTTTATCTCTTGTAGTTTATGTGGAGATACTATTATTTTTTTTATATTTTTTTGCTCTAGTGCTCTAAACAAATTATCATTTGTTCCATATACTTTTACACCTAAAATATTCTTTCCTATCATCGGCTCTTCATCCGAAATGAAACCTTTGAGATTAAATTTAAAATCATTGCTTCCCTTCAATGACTTTGCAATGCGAATACCTGGTTGCTTTGTACCATAAACAAAAACGTTTAAAGTTCCTCGCGTTTGATTGGTAAGTAAATCATAGGTTTCTTTAACTACAATCCGTGAGAAAATCATCAAAACAGTATTCAGAATATAAGATAAAAAGAACACTTGTGGTTTGATATGCCAAGCCACATTAGAGAATGACAAGATTTCGATAAAAATAAAAGTGATTCCATATCCAATCGTTATGGCATATATTATTTTGGATAAATCGTTGAAAGACGAAAATCTCAAAATACCACTAAAGGTGTTGAAGAAAAAGAAAGAAGCTACATTGAAGAAAACCAATGCAGCAACAAACAGTAGAATCTCATTCATAGATATACCATTTGTCTCATAATTGTTCCATAACATAAATGTAATAAAAACAGAAGACACCAATATCAAAATATCCAAGAACAAAACTGTTGAGCGAGAAAGCACTCTTTTAGCTAAAAATTTTTTAAGAAATCTCATTAAATAACGATATTAAATTAAGCAATCAGGATGATCAAAAATAACAGTTAGCAAACTACTACCAAGTTTTATTTACTCTTCAATTATTTCATCTTGCGAAATTACACAATTCATTGGAAAGTCATGTGGTTCTAGCACCATATTATCTTTTAATTGGAAATTAAAACAGATACCCATCAAATATGCATTTTCGAGAAGAGGCAATAATCTGTCGTAATAAGCCTTTCCCCTGCCAAGACGATTCAACTTCCTATCAAAAACTACGCCGGGGATAATTCCTAAATCTATTTGAGAATAATCTATGAAATCTGGACCTATGGGCTCTAAGATTCCGAAGTTAGATTTCAACATATTGTTTTTTCCAGTAAACTCTTTGAGTACTAAAACATCTTTTTTTACAACAGGAAGAATAATCTTTTTTTCTGTTGCGTATTTTTCGATAAAATCATGGGTAAACACTTCTCCAGTGAAACTATAATAGGCAAGAATACATCTAGCCTCCTTAAACTGTTTAGTTTGTGTTAACCTGCCAAAGATTTGCTTAGAAAAACCATGCAAATCTTCATTAGAATATCTCTTTTTCAATAATCCAATTTCATTTCTTAAAGATTGCTTCGTAGACATATTAATTATCACTTTTTAAACATAGTAATTATTAGAATACTTGTCAAATTGCGTCTTATGGTAAGACTACTTATACTCTTCGTTAACAATAGCACGAGGTGAAGCTTTTCCAGTTTCTAAAAGCTCTACAGCTTTATTCACCAAATGATCAGCTTCAAAATAGACAGGATAGTAACCATCATATCCCCAGAAATGTCTCACGATAAATCCACGCAAAAGACTCTCAAGTAAGTCTCTTGATTCGTTAATCAGATAAGGTCTTCTACGGATACCTTTTGAATCGGCAAAACTAACAAGATTAAGTAATAAAGGTTGCTTTTTCAGATATTCATTTAACTCTTCCCATGACTCATATTCATCAAGCTTAGATCTATTCATATCTGTATAATAAGCAGCATATCCCTGAACGAGTCCTTTGCTCATCAAGGCATTATAATAGGAGTTCATAACAACAGAGTCACGCGGGATGAAAATATCAGGCATTATACCCGATCCTCCAAATACTGTTCTGCCCCCTATAGTTTTATAAGGAGTCATATGAGAAGCGTCGATAGTGTCTATTGCAGCAGAATCACCATCAATAAAACGATAATATGCATCCATTTCATATTCGGCATTTTTACCTTTTTCATAACTTCGCTGAATAGATCTTCCTGAAGCTGTGTAGTAGCGTGCCACTGTGAGTCGCATTGCAGAACCGTCATTAAATAAACGCTGACTTTGCACAACNNTCAAGTCCTTTGCCAAATGAGCGTCTTCCAATAATCAAGCCTCTATCATTGTCTTGTATTGCTCCCGCAAATATTTCACTGGAAGAAGCACTTAATTCATCTATCAAGACTACAATATCATTAGTCTTACAGGTCCCTGTGCCAGTTGCATAGCTATCTGTACGCGGAAAGCTACGTCCTTCAGCATATACAATTAAATCTCCTTTTGATAAAAACTCATTCGTCATGGATGTGGCTGCTTCGAGGTAACCACCTTCATTTCCACGAAGATCAATCACAAAAGATTTACATCCTTGATTTTTGAGCTTTGATATGGCTGAAATAAAATCATTGAATGTATTGCCACCAAACTTCAGCACTTTAATCAGACCTATTTCTTCGGTAATCATATAAGAAGCCTCTACACTGCTCACAGGAATATCGCCACGTGTAACAGTTATATAGATCAACTCAGGGTTTGGCTTTCTATAAATTCCTAATTTCACCTTCGATCCACTTTCACCTCTCAGGTTTTCTACAACGCCTGCATTTGTTATCGCTTTTCCAGCAACTAGTGAATCATTAACAGTAACAATTCTATCACCAGGCATTATACCTGCAGCTTCCGAAGGACCTCCATTGACAATCCCCATGACTACAATTGTATCTTGCTGTACAAAAAACTCTACCCCAATTCCCGAGAAATGACCTTCCAGATCCTCGGTCAATCTCAACATTTGTTAGGATGTGAAATATCGAGAATGAGGATCCAACCCCTCAACAACACTGGGTATAGCATCTTCAAGAAACGTTGACATATCTATTGTATCTACATATGATTCGTTTATATATTGAATAACTGAATTGAATTTATTTGATCTAGTCTTTTCAGTTCCGAAGTTGAAAACAGAATAAGTATTTCCAATAAATATACCCAAAGCTACTCCCAAAGCAAGAAGCAAAGGGAGCCATGCACGTAATCTTTTTTCGGTGTCCATCTATAATTTAATATATTTAATTATTACAACTTATTCTTTCATTCAAATCAATAAACTCTCAAATGCAAATAGCTCACAACTCCACAGGCATTATATCTATATTGGCACGCTGCAATAGTTCTGCTCCGTCGCTCAAGCGATACGAATCGGCATATACCACGCGTGTTATTCCAGCTTGAATGATAAGTTTTGCGCATTCAATGCATGGTGATGACGTTACATAAAGCGTAGCACCTTCACTACTATTATTAGATCGCGCAACTTTGGTTATCGCATTTGCCTCGGCATGAAGCACATAAGGCTTTGTAGCATTATTCTCATCTTCACACACATTCTCAAAACCTGAAGGAGTACCATTGTATCCGTCAGAGATAATCATTTTGTTTTTGACTAAAATGGCTCCAACTTGGCGTCGTTTACAATAAGAGTTTTCAGCCCATATCAGTGCCATACGCATATAACGCTTGTCAAGTAATAGTTGTTTGTTTTTATTTTCACTCATTGTTATGTCTATTAGCTTGTTGCAAGAAGACTCATATCAAGTCCTTTTACAGAATGTGTTAATGCCCCGACAGAAATATAATCAACCCCTGTTTCTGCATAGCTTCTAATTGTGTTGCTTGTGATATTACCAGATGACTCTAATTCAAAGCGATTATTCACTAACTCTACAGCTTTCTTTGTATTTTCAGGTGTAAAGTTATCCAACATAATTCTGTCAACACCTCCTACACACAATACTTCATTAAGCTCTTCAAAATCCCGCACTTCAATTTCGATCTTCAAGGATTTATTATTTACTTTCAGGTATTTTTTTGCTCCGGTAATAGCTTTCTCTATACCTCCAGCAAAATCAATATGATTATCTTTCAGTAAAATCATATCAAACAATCCTATTCTATGGTTTTCACCTCCTCCTAATTTTACCGCTTGTTTCTCAAGAATGCGCATACCAGGTGTAGTTTTTCTTGTATCAAGTACTTTAGCTTTGGTTCCTGCAATCAACTCAACATATTTGTTAGTTTCAGTTGCAATGCCACTCATGCGTTGCATTATATTCAACATTGTACGTTCGGCTTGCAAAATTGATTGCACCTTGCCCTCAACGGTAAAAACAACATCTCCAACACTTACTTTCGATCCATCTTTAATAAGAACTTCAATTTTAAGTTGCGGATCTAATGTATGAAACACTTTTACCCCTATCTCGACACCAGCCAAAATGCCAGCTTCTTTTATTATAAGTGTGGCTTTGCCCATTGCATCAACAGGAATACTACATAGGGTGGTATGATCTCCTTCACCCACATCTTCAGCNNAAATTATTTATAAGATGTTCCATCTAAAGTAAGCTTAATTTGAGAATAATAGAAATAACAAAACTCAAACATATTTAATCCTGAGTTTACGACCGCAAAAATACAAAATAAATAGCTACTTTTGCCGCTTATTTTTTTATAATTCAATTTACACAAACTTCAAATATGAAAGCTGTACTTCTAACAGTCGGGAAAACCGATATTGTTTCTATTGCAACTGAAATAAACAATTACACAAAAAGAATTGCCTACTATCTTCCATTCTCGATGGAAATAATTCCTGATATTAAAAACAAAAAAAATCTATCGCAAAGTCAGCAAAAACAAAAAGAGGGAGAGTTTATCCTTAGTCGTTTAAATAATACCGACTATGTTGTTCTTCTTGACGAAGGAGGAAGACTGTTCAACTCCAACCAATTTGCGAAGCACATAGAGAAAAAGAAAAATACAGTTGCACGCAATCTAATATTTGTTGTAGGTGGTCCTTATGGTTTCTCTGAAGCTGTGAGAGCAAGAGCAAACGAGAAGATCTCATTATCTAAAATGACATTTACACACCAAATGGTGCGTTTAATATTTGTGGAGCAATTTTATCGTGCTATGACCATCTTAAATAATGAGCCTTATCATCATAGTTAGTCCCTTTTCACCAGATTAGTCGTCTTCTTTAGTCTGTTTGCGGAGTCTTTTTCTTTTCACTTCATAAATATCGTTT
>DENY01000198.1:5154-5285 GCA_002359825.1 Bacteroidales bacterium UBA2632 | reverse complement strand
AAAGCAAAATCACATGGTGTAAACACCATAGACTGCGCATATTGTATATCCATATTCTGAACCTTAGGTAAATTACCTACCGATCCAGCAATGGCTACATAACATTCGTTTTCGATAGCTCGCGCTTGAGC
>DENY01000198.1:959-5129 GCA_002359825.1 Bacteroidales bacterium UBA2632 | reverse complement strand
GCCATAATGCGGCTCAATTCTGGGAATTCCACATCGTAACAAATCAAGACTCCAATTTTACCGCAATCTGTATCAAAAGTCTGAAACTTTTCTCCCCCTTGCAATCCCCACACACGCTTCTCGTCGGGTGTTACATGTATCTTTTCATAGCGCTCCGTTGTTCCATCTCGTCTGCAAAGATAACCTGCGTTGTACAACCTATCGTTCTTCATTTCGGGCATACTCCCCGATATGATATTAACGTTGTAAGAAACAGCAAACTCAGACAATTTCTGCATAATAGGTTCTGAATATTTCGCCAATTCCCTAATGGCGCCCGACTCTGTCAAATGATTGTACTCTGACATGAGTGGAGCACTGAAAAATTCGGGAAAGAGGATGAAATCAGATTGATAGCGCGAAACAGTGTCAATAAAATATTCAACCTNNAAATTTCTATACAAACGCATTTGCCATTGAATGAGTCCAACACGAATTGTTTTCTGTATAAACACAGGTTTCTTATCGGGTTTTTCATAATAGATATTCTTCCATTCCATCAACACACCGTAACTTTCAGAAGCCTCATCACCTTTCAAATAGCTCTTTATAATCTTAGAAGGCTGAAAATCATTTGCCATTTGAAAATCGAATACTGTGTCGTGAATTTCTTTTCTGCGCACTTTACTCACATATTGCTCGGGAGTGAGCTCAAGCGAATATCGATGATAGTTAGAAATTCGTCCACCAAACACAATTCCTTTCAAGTTGAGCTGCTCGCAAAGCTCTTTGCGATAGTCATAAAGCCTTCTGCCTAACCTCAATCCACGATAATCCTTCTTTATAAAAACCTCAATACCATACAACATATCACCCTCTGGTGTGTGTGTCCCAAAATTTTCGTTATCGGTGATAATATCATAAGTGTGATGGTCATCAAACTTTTCATAGTCTACAATTATAGATAGCGCACAACCTGCCACTTCTCCATTCACAATAATAGCTATTTGACCTTCTGGGAAGATGGCTATCAGCTTTTTGATTTTATCCTCCGACCACATTTCGTCCGAAATGTATTTATAAGTATCAACCATAGAAGGTCTCAATTTCTTAAACGAAGCAAGAGTAAGATAACTAATTTCTATATTTTCTATTTCCATGTTTTCATTATTTGTTTTACAGATTCGCAAACTTATAATAAAAAGAAACAACCGATATCTAAAATATGTTTTAAATATTCAAATGGCCCAATTAATAACATCCAATGGCCGATTTATAGACAGTCTATAACACCTTATTCTTAATTACGATGTTCGTTAACTTCACATACTTTTATGTTTTGTCCTTTGATTCTCAAAAAAAGACTATATTTGAATATCATAATGCTCACATTATTAACAGAACTGATAAACCAAATTATGAAATTAATAATAAGCTTTGCAATTTCTTTACTCACGATATCTGGGCTCTTCTCTCAAGAAATAATTGGAACATGGCAAGGAACACTCAAGACTCAAGGAGTGGAGCTTGAGGTTGTTTTTCATATCGACAAGCAAGATGACGGATACGTTTCGTTAATGGATAGCCCTACGCAAGGAGCTTTTGGCATACCTGTTACGAATACTTCTTTTCAAAATGAACAACTGCAAATAGTTGTATCCAACTTGGGAATATTCTTTCAAGGTAAAATGAATAATGATACTATAACAGGAATGCTTAATCAAGGAGGCATGCCATTCCCCCTTGTGTTAGCACGCACTGAGAGAAAAGAGCAATTGCGCCCACAAGAACCTAAAGCACCCTACCCTTACGACGCAGAAGAAATCACTTTCACCAACACAAAAGAAAAAATTGAACTATCAGCCACCCTCACTCTACCTCAGCAAAAATCCAAAGTCCCGGCTGTAATCCTTATAGCAGGTAGTGGCCCAAACGATAGAGATGAAACAATATTTGGACACAAACCTTTCTGGGTGTTAGCCGACTATTTAACACGACAAGGCATTGCGGTATTGCGATATGATAAACGAGGCATTGATAAGTCGGGAGGAGAATACTTCACCGCAACATCAGAAGATTTTGCAGACGATGCTTTAGCAGCATTTCACTACTTGAAAACGAGAAAAGAGATTGATCCCACTAAAATTGGATTGATTGGACACAGCGAAGGTGGAGTGATAGCTCCCATGGTGGCAGATAAAAATAAAGAAGTAAGTTTTGTCATCCTTATGGCAGGGATGGGCATTACTGGAACTGAATTAGTATTGGCGCAACATCAAAATGCATTCGATAAAACATCACTCACCCAAGAAGAAAAAGAGAACTTAAACCAGATTCTACTAAACATCTATTCTAATGTATCCAACTGGACAGAATATGTAGGTAGCGATGAAGAACGTACTCAACTTACAGAAGAACTGGGTAAACTATGGCAAAATCTTGCTCCAGAGATACGAGCGGAAGTGCAACAAGACGCTTTCGTGAAAAAGACAACAGCCAATATCACTTCTCCTTGGTTTAGACATTTTCTAAAAATCGAACCGTCAATTTATTTACATAAGCTATCTATTCCTGTATTGGCTATAAATGGAGAAAATGACACACAAGTAGATTACCAAATCAACCTCAAATCAATAGAAGCTGCTCTGAAAAAAGCAAACCACCACCACTATACAATCAAATCATACGCCCTCCTCAATCATCTTTTTCAAGAAAGCACAACTGGAGAAATTGATGAATATGGAAAGATTGAACAGACAATTTCGCCTATTGTACTATCTGATATTGCGGATTGGATAAAGAAAGAGGTGGAATAAAACTAATTTACCGATAGATCACATACTTTGTCTATACTTTATTATATGCTCTCCTCCTCTTAGACTGAATAGTTTATAGGAACCCTCTAATTTATTTGATTTGACCTTTTCTCCATTGATGATCACAGATTTTGCATTTTGAGGTACGTAAACCACTGCTTCACTTTCCTGTGGCACCAATAGATGTATGTCTAAACCTTTATTGTCTTTAGTGATTTTTACTGACACTTTGCCAGCTATTGTTTCATTGCTCGTCTCGGCAAATTCAAGACCTCCTAAGTCAGGCTTCACCATAAATTTTTTCCAAGCAGCTTCCAATGGATATAATCCACAAACGTACTGTGCCAATATAGTTAGTCCTCCACCACTCCAAGCATGATTTGTTGAGCCTCCACCAAATCCATCTTGCCCGATGCCCCATCCTTCAAAAAGTGTGGTGTGATCTTTATTAGACACCATGGGTTGAAATCTTTTCTTCAAGCGTTTTAGACCATATTCAGATTCTCCCATCATGAACAATGCTTCGCATACATACTTTTCCATATATGGGCTTGCGTACTCTTGTGTCTGTAGAATTTTATATATGGCTTTATATTTATCTGTATCTGCTAAGCCGGCTACAATAGCAAGAGCTTGCCCTCGATCATCGGTGTCGTCTTTGTAGTGATAAGAGCGATATTGATTGCCTGTCCAAAATGTTTTATTAAAAGCTACTTTAAAGTGAGACATTTTATTTTCTGCCCATTCTGCTTCTTTCATTTTACCAAGTAGTTCAGACATATTCTTATACCCCTTCAAAGCTATGTAATACCACTCATTCATCAATAAATCTTTGTCAACATTCGTGCCCCAGTCTCCCCAATACCATCCTTTGGCATCATCTTCTGTCATTCGTTTTACCAAAACTCCATTTTCATCCAACTCCCATACATCTAAGTAACGCTTCACACCATCATATACTTTGGCAATAGTTTCTTTATCGCCCGTATTCCAATAGTAATTCCAGAAACCGTAGTAACCAATGGTCGCTAACATTTGTCCAGGCAATTCTTTGATCCAGTTTCCAGCGGGCACAGGAGAGAATATAGTTCCGTCTTCGTTTTGCCAATTGATGAGCTCCAATATTGCTTTTTTTGTCAATAGGTGGCTTTTAGGACAAAGTGCATAAAAAGTTTCACCACTTTCATTCACTACATCACCCCACCATTGTGCACGTTCTCTATCGGGGCAATCCATATAAGTATCGCGCATTGTGACAGCCAGTGTGCGTTCTGCTTTTGTCCATAGCTGTTTGTAAAAATCGTCGCTACAATCAAAGTTTCCAGTAAACTCAGTGTTGTATCCAGTTTCGCGGTATCCTAAGTCCAAAATTTTT
>DENY01000198.1:323-949 GCA_002359825.1 Bacteroidales bacterium UBA2632 | reverse complement strand
TCCGTTCATCCAGCCCAGGTTTTCATATTCCTGAACTCCACTTCGTGCAATATATTCACCTCTTATATTAAGAGCTCCTCCTCCTCTATAGTGGTCGGTAAGTATTATTACCTCTTCACCACCCTCCGCTTCTATTTTGAAATAGGGCGTAATCTGGGCATTATAAGGCAATTTCCCAACAATGGTATCACCATCAGACACAAAGGGAAAAGTTAATTCACTCTCATAAGCTTTTATCCCGAAATCTTTCCAAAAAGGAATAGGGCGTAAAATTAAATTGTTCCAAGGTGCTATTGGCGGAGTACCCATTGAAACAACGTCTGCCCAACCGTTACTGTTGAAGTCAGCTTTTGTAAAATCGAAGTTACCTCTTCGAGCATCAAATCTTATATTCGATTCAGGTAATCTAAAGTTAGGAAACGGGTAGTCTGCTTGACTAAATGCAGAATGAATTGTTGCTTTCCAAGATATGTCGGATAATAACTCAAAATTTGTATTTTGACAATCAAAAATAAGTCCTGCCTTGCCACTACTGTTGTGCGAAAAACCATCTTTACCAAAATACCAAACTAAAATAGCTATCGTATTATCTCCGTGCTGTAAGAAGGGAGCGATATCTATCTCAT
>DENY01000198.1:0-308 GCA_002359825.1 Bacteroidales bacterium UBA2632 | reverse complement strand
TAGGCCCTCGTTTCAATTGACCCTCAAATACAGCCAACTCACCATTAATCCACATCCAATACTTAGAATCACAAGCAATTTTTGCAAAAGCAACCTTTGGTAATTCGTCCACTTGAAACGATTTATGATAAGCTGTCCAAGTATTGGTTGCATTTTGTTGTTCATAAGCCCTAATCCACTCACCTTTCCAATTGCCAGCTTTAGAAAGCTGGAAAATAATTAATAGACTTATAATGATTGTTGTTTTACTTGTCATTTTTTGATCTTTACATATCTTGCCAATAGAAAAAAGATTACTTAATGGCCTT
>DENY01000206.1 GCA_002359825.1 Bacteroidales bacterium UBA2632 | reverse complement strand
AAAATTTTCACTTTTCAATTTTCATTTTTCAATTCATTCAACCACTCCGCCCTGCGGGCACCCCTCCACTGGAGGGGAATTAATCACGAGCAATCCTTTTATTAGTTCAATCCGTGATTCAGACAAAAGAAGGAAATTGCAAATGAATATTTACAAAATGTATCTTACCCTATTTGCGAGAAACCTTTTAATCGAGACGCAAAGCATTGCGTCTCTACAATCTGCCACGCAATAGCATTTGTAATTGTCTCTTGTCTCTTGTCAATTACCCACTCAATCTTCCAACTCCCCAAACTTTCCCTCATAAAACTCAATATAGGCTTGTTGCAATTCCTCCTGCGTATTCATCACAAAAGGACCACGAGCAGCAAGGGGCTCATTGATGGGTTGACCACTAAGCACCAAGATTATAGCATCTTCGGTGGCTTTTATCTCAAACTGTTCACCATCATTGTCCATCAACACAAAATGGTTGTGGGGAGATGCGTCTGTTCCATTCACAATGATACTCCCTTCAATTATCACTAAGGCTGTATTGTAGTTGGCAGGGAAAGTGAAGTCCGCTTTCGCTCCTTTTTTCAGTTTAGCATTCAACAGATGCATCGGCGAAAAGGTGGTTGCAGCACCCATGACTCCTTTGTATTGCCCAGCTATTACTTCTATTTCACCCTGATTGTTCTCCAAAATATAGCGTGGAATGTCTGCATTTACAATGGCTTGATATTTTGGTGGACTCAACTTGTATTTCTTGGGAAGATTTACCCACAGTTGCACCATCTGAAAATCGCCCCCTTGTCGGCTCCACACCTTTTCGTGATACTCTTTGTGCAAGATACCACTACTGGCAGTCATCCATTGCACATCGCCCTCGCCTATTACTCCACCACCACCACGACTGTCGTGATGCGCCACTTTGCCTTGGTAGGCAATGGTGACAGTTTCGAACCCTTTGTGTGGATGCACTCCCACACCTCTTGGAGTATCGGTGGGGCCAAAGTAATACTTTGAAGCATAATCTAACAATACAAAAGGAGACATTCGCTCCATACCCAAGGGAAAGGTGCGGGGTATAAAATTGTGAACCCTAAAGGCATCGCCAACAAAATGGGGTGTTGGCGGTGATACAACTAATTCTACTGATTTTGTTTTCAAATTATCTTTTTTAATATATTAAACTTGTATTTACTTAGACCTCAATTGGGAAGAAACGCTACTGCATCCATCTCGATTAAATAATCGGGATTTGCTAACCCTGACACAATCAAACTGGTAATGGATGGTGGTGTGGAGAATTTAAACACTTGTTGAAATGTTTGAAAAACTTTAGAAACATCTTGTCCTTCAACAATGTAAAAAGTCAACTTTACAATATGATCAAACGTTGCACCACTTGCTTTGAGTGCAGTGTCAATGTTGTACAACGCTTGATCAGTTTGTGTTTGAATATCTCCCTTACCAATTACTTCTCCATTTGCATTGATAGAGTTTTGTCCTCCAATATAGATTGTAGCTCCACTTCCTCGTGTTGTGACTACTTGGGAAAAAACAGGACTCTTCAACAATCCTTCAGGGTTTACATGTTTTATTTTTCCATTCATTACTTTTGTCTTTTTATTTAAAAGTACAACACTCTTTTTTGAATTTACACTAATTCGGAAGGAACGACATAAGAAGTTAGTTCAACTATCATTTTATTTTTGAATCGATAAATATCGCAATAGGAGAATCTACTTAAACCACCATCCTTCTTCTTTATCTCCATTTCTCCAAATGCTATTACACATTTATTCTCTTCAATGATATTCATACAATTAATGCTGGGTGGTATAAATGAGATGTCTCCATTTTCAATCCCAATAGCCATCCATTTTCTCACCTCGTCTTTTCCTTTGGCCGTTTCCTCTCCTACCATTCGCCATTCGATTTCATCAGCACAAAGTGACAAGAAATCTTCAGGTTTATAATTTGCAAAAGCTTTATCTGCTTTTGCAACTATCTTCTTTAGATTTGATTTCATTGGATTTTATTGGAATTTAATTTCATTACTCAATTAAACATCATAATAAATTGAGAAGCAATTTACTTCATTGAATGCACACCAAACATATTCCCCTCGGAGTCAAGAGCCAGAACCATAAACCCAAATTCGCCAATCGATTGTTTGGATTTAGAGACTCTACCTCCGGCCTCTACAATTCTTTTTTCTTCGATGCTACAATCTTCACTATTGAAATAAACGATAGTTGAATTTGCTCCTGCCTTAAAGCCTTTCATTTCCACCAATGCACCGCTTGCTCCAGCTCCATTCATATCCATAGGAAATGCCATCATTTTCAATTCATAGGTAAGCGTACTTGGTTTTGGAAGATCGCTTAACTGAATGTCCAATACTTTTTCATAAAACTTCTTTGCTCTGCTGATGTCATTGACATATATTTCGAACCAACCTACTGGATTACTCTCTTTCATAATTGCTTGGTTTTAATAGATTTAGCTTGTTCCTATTCAATAATAATTCTCATAATTATCCATTTCATCGATTTCATTTTTCATATTATAACTTATTATCCAATTTACACCAAACTTATCAATGAAACTTCCAAAATAATCTCCCCAGAATTCTTCTTTCATTGGCATTTCAACCTTGCCTCCAGCAGAAAGCTTCTCGAATAGTTGGTCGGCTTCGTCCATACTATCAGGTTGAATGCAAATATTTATATTATTCCCTTTACTTAATACTGGTCCCATGGAGGGAATAGTATCGGAACCCATTAATATAGCACCTCCTTTAAGGAGTAGTGCTGCGTGCATTATTCTACTTTGATCTTCTTTTGATAGCTTGTCTCCACCAGGAGCATCTTTCATCTTCTGAAATGCCTGAAACTCTCCGCCAAAAGCAGATTTGTAAAACATAAATGCTTCCTCTGTTTGTCCATCAAAGTTTAAATATACTTCTATTTTCATGACTTGTATTTTTTAATTTATTCAGTGTTTGTAGAGTCGCAAATCTTGCTTTTCTACGTTCTCATAGCATACTCACACTTAGTATAGTGACCTTATTTGTTGTATGCTTCCATCAGTTGAGCCACGTCCAATTTCTTCATTTTATACATGGCTTCCCTCATATTGTTTACTCGATTTGTTTCCCCATTTTCAATTTTTTCCATGAGAAACTCAGGGACTATTTGCCACGAAACACCAAACTTGTCCTTTAGCCAACCACACTCAGACTCACTTCCCTCTTTGGTAAACTTGTTCCAATAATAGTCCACTTCTTTTTGATCGCGACAGTTTACAAAAAACGAAATAGCCTCCGTGAACGGAATATCTTTGTCAGTACCATTGTCCATCATCATAAATGTTTGCCCCATTAGTCGGCATTGTGCATGTTTTATCATTCCATGAGGGCCAAAATCGCCTTCTTCATATCTGGCAATACCATGAATAACAGAGTCGTCAAAAATTGACATATACAGATCAATTGCTTCTTCGGCATCTCCGCGCTTTTCGCCCGAGTACATGATGAGTGGCGTGATATGCTGCCCCACATTTTTCAACTCATCTTTCATTATTTGCCATGATACTCCAAATCGGTCTTTTATCCAGCCATAGCGCTCGCTCCAATCGTATTTGTCTAAAGCCATCAATACCTCTCCACCTTCAGCGAGTTTATTCCAAACTTCATTTACTTCGGCTACGGTTTCAAAAACTACATAAAAAGAGACCGAGGGGTTGAATTGAAAAGCAGGTCCTGCGTCAAAAGCATAAAACTGCATCCAATCTAAATTAAACGAAGCTATTTTAATTGTGCCAGGTTTAATGGCAATATCTGGTAGAGACATTTCTTCCGTCCATCTTTTCACAAAGTTTATTTTCGAATTGGGGAAAACGGATACATAAAATTTCATTGCTTCTTCGGCTTTGTCGTCAAACCAAAGTGTGGGTGTTATCTTTTGATTTTTATTTCTTTCCATGATGGGTTTCTTTTTTAAGTGATTTGAATTAATTTGACTCTATATATTTTTTAAAGTTATTCAGAATATTCTGCCACCCTTCTCGCTGCATTTCTGGTGGATTCTCGTTTTCAATATCAAATGTTACAATTATATCAGTCTTGTTATTGTTATTCCCATTATCATTAAATTCCACTCTAACATGCCTCATATCATCCATTAAATACTCCATTCTTTTCCCAAAAAGAACATCGGTGTAGGTACCCCCGAAAGAAAAACCTTCACTACCATCTTTCGCTTCCATTCTTGCGATGAGCTTACCCCCAATTTTCACATCATTCTCAGCATCGGGGCAGTGCCAATCATCCAAGGCAAAATTCCACTGGGTGATATGTTCGGGTTTTGTATAATAGTTCCAAGTTTTTAGAATATCTGCATTCACACTTGTTTGAACAGTCATCTTTTCCATCATTATGTCTGATTTATTTCAGTTAAATTCATACTTGTTTATTTCACCAATAAACTTAAGAGAAAAAGGTTTGCTGTGGGAAAGTGGATAGAGCTTTTTTGCAGAAACAATATACCGCTAACTCTTGTCAAAACTTATCAATGTTGGAAGGTGTAGGATACCAATCTCTTTCTGAATAACAACTTTGATTTAAACGTAAAGTGTATCTATTTACTTTTGCATTAAGATGAGAAGAAATCATCATCCATTAAATAATTTATTGGTCGCATCTATACGGTCTTAGGATAGATATGTGAGGCTGATAAAAAGAGACGAGGGCTATCGAGTCAAAGTGGGGCGTTAATATTACAGTCTGTAGTATATCAATAATAATAACCACTTAACCACAATAACTGACCGTATTCTGTGTAACCTACTTTCCCTTCATCCTTTACTTATTATGTGGGAAAGTTATCCTTTGTAAATCTATCGCATCACTTATTATGAATGCTTTGAGCTATGAATAATAGTGTAAGCTCATAGATTTACAGCATCTTTTTTCAATAAGATAACAGATAACGCCAAATATTTGTTCTACGTAACACCATTGCAAATCAAAACTTTAACATCTAAACATATATAGAAAACATCTAAAGAAGACACACCTATTTTCCCCCTCATTCTTATCAGAAATGAATTATATTATTACGAAACTGACTCATCACTCATCACTCATCACTCATCACACATCACCCCTTACCCTTTACCCCTTACCCTTTACCCTTTACCCTTTACCCTTTACCCCTCACCCCTCACTCCT
>DENY01000205.1 GCA_002359825.1 Bacteroidales bacterium UBA2632 | reverse complement strand
AAATATGCCCACCAACGGAGGCATGGTGCAATATCAGGCACAAATAAATGCTGCTGAAGCTGCAAAGAGAGGTTTCTCAATGGATACATTTGCTGGCAGCCTAATAACTGATGCCTCAGCTTTAATTGATAAGTTGACAGGTTTGGGTTATCCTAAAACTATTTCACCCGAAGACGGAGAAAAGCCTTCAACTATTGCGGCAGTTGATCCAGATTTCAAAATGCCACAAGTATGGAAAACATCACTTGCTGTTGACTATGCATTCCCTACAGTATTTCCATTTTCTGCAACAGTAGAAGGAATCTTTAACAAAACGGTTAACGGTGTTTCTATTTCAGATTGGAGTACTCCATCAGTAGGTGGTTTTGCTCGTTTTAATGGTGTGGACATTCGTCCAATTTATCCTGAAGGTTATCATACCGGTACAAAAGCATTTGTGTTGGAAAACACAAGCCGTGGTTATGGATGGTCAGCCAACATCACACTTAATGCTCAACCAACAAAATATCTGAGCTTGATGGCAGCTTACACACATACAGTTGCTAAAGATGTAACTGGCATGCCGGGATCTAATGCAGAATCTGCATTTACATACGTTCCTACAGTGGAAGGTCCTAACCACATTAAATTGCACAACTCTCAATACAACACACCCAATCGTCTTGTGGCATCGCTAACTGCTCACGACAAGAGTGGCAATCACTATAGCCTTATCTATGAAGGATGGCAAGGTGGAAGAAACTACTCATATATGACTGCTAACGATATTAATGGAGATGGTTATAACTATGATGCGATTTATGTTCCAACTGATCAGGAAGTGGCAGACAATCTATTTCGCTTTGTTTCTGAAAACGACCAAACTCGTTTTATGGACTATGTTCATAGCAACAGTTACTTAAAAAGCAGACAAGGCAAGTATGCAGAGCCTTACAGTTTATACTCTCCTTGGGTTCACCGCATCGACTTTGGTTACAAACATGATTTCGTTGTAAATTTTGGCAAGACTATCAATAAATTACAACTTAGCTTTGATGTGAAAAATGTTATGAATCTGTTTAACTCGAAGTGGGGTGTAGCTAAATATTTGAACCCTGAAATTGGTTCTGATCCTCGTATTCTCAAATATGAAGGTGTTGATACTGATGGTGTGGCCACATTCTCTACACCAGCTTCTATCAAAGGTGATACCGAAACATTTACTTCAAACTACTCACTGGGTCAAACCTGGTATGCATCAATTGGTATCAAGTATATTTTCAACTAATTAAAAGTACAATTAATATGAAATTAAAATATTTATTCCCATTACTCTTCGCAATGCTTGCTTTGATGACAAGTTGTGACGAAGATGAAAAAGCAACGATGCTTGATGAAATTAAAGTATCATCATCTTATGTCGCTATTCCTGTGGAGGGCGGAGCTACTAAGATTACTGTAACGTCGCAAGATAGCTGGACAGCAGAGAAAGTAACAACCGATAAAAACAAGGTTGAATGGTTAACAATCTCTTCAACTACTGGAAGTGCTGGTGAATCAGAACTAACATTTACTGCCCCATCTGCCATAGATGGTCGCACTGCCGAGGTTTTAATCAAAAGTGGTGGCGTAACGCAGAGAATTAATATCATCCAAGGTTTGGCTCAAATATCTGAAGCTACGGTTGCTCAAGCTAAAGCTGCTCCAGACGGAAAAACTCTCCGATTATCGGGTGTTGTTACTAAAATTGAAAATACTATATATGGTAACTGGCGTTTGATGGATAATACGGGTGAAATACTTATTTACGGTACACTTGACAAAAAAGGTGTTGATAAAAACTTTGCGAGTCTTGGTATCGAAGTGGGAGATGAAGTAACTATCGAAGGACCAAAAGGCACTCACAGTGGTAGTGCTCAAATGGTGAATGTAATGGTGATTGGCGAAGTTAGAAAGTCACTTATTAAAGTTAACTCCGTTAAAAACGATTCGCTTCCTATCGAAGGAGGAATGGTTGAAGCACACCTCACTGTGAAAGGAGAAGGCGTGTCAGTAGATATTCCAGAGGATGCTAAATCTTGGTTATCTATTGCTGCTGTTGAATCGGCAGGAGATAGTGCTGTAGTAAAATTCCAAGCCGCACCCAATACAGGTGGCGACCGTGGAACTACTATCAAATTCCGTACAGTTATGGACGGTAAAACTTATTCAACCGAAACAAGCATTTTCCAAAAAGGAGCAATTGTGAAAGCAACTGTTGCAGAATTTCTTGCAGCTCCAGTAGGTGACATTCAATATCGTTTGACAGGTGTTCTCACTGAAATCAAAAATGGTGACTATGGAAATATAAACATAAAAGACTTCTCTGGCGAAGCGTATGTGCATGGTATCAAGGATTTCAAAACAAAAGGTTTGAAAGTGGGTGACATCATCACAATTGTTGGGAAACGCGCCGAATATAAAGGTGATGCTCAAATGGCTGGTGCTGTTTTGGAAAGCTTTATTCCTGTAACTCCTGCTACCATTGCCGAGGTTAACACCAAAGCTGATTCCAAGGACGTTTACTATATGATAACTGGTGAAATTACGGAAGTTGAGAATGCAGAGTATGCTAACATCTTTTTGAAAGATGGAGACAGCAATATATACTTGCGTGGTTGTCATCCTGGTTATGGTGCAACGGGCGACTTTAGAAAGAACTTGTTAGCTAACAAAGGCATTAAAGTTGGCGACACACTAACTGTTATTGCAACCAAAGGCTCTTATAACGGAGTAAATCAACTTAACAATGGTGTTTATTTCAGTCACGTAAGTGTAGAATAAGTAGTTTCCGCAAGGAAATTGTATACAATCAAAGCATGACAAAATGAATTGTCATGCTTTTTTTGTGTCGTCATGCGAGGTAAACACTAAACGACGTGCAAAAGGGGCATTGGTGTGAGAGTTTGTAGCATTTTCTTGATGAAAAGTAGGCGATGCATTTCAGAACTATACTATGTGATGTCACATTGCACTGTTCCTAAATAAGAACTAACCTATGTGATATCACATTGCAGTGTTCCGAAATAGGAACTAACCTATGTGATGTCACATTGCACTATTCTGAAATAGGAACTAACCAATGTGACATCACATTACACTGTTTTGATAAAGATTTAGTAGTTTTTCTGATTAATTTCACCTATATTTGCCTGCGAAGCATACATTTTTAACAAGAAAAGGTGTCTATGAAAGTAAAAGCATATCAATTAAAGAGTCTTCGGGGTTGGGAGCTCGTGCAAATGGTGAGCGATGCGTTGGTTTTCATCGAAAATCAATCGGAAGGAATGCCCGAAGCCTACATGAGCAAGATGGAGGAGTTGCGCACAGCCTTCCAGATATGTAATGACGAGGTGTTTCTACAGCGCAGAATATCGACCAGCGATGTGTTTGAGGCAGAAGCCTTGCGCGATTATGATATTCGTAAACTGCATAGCATCATTTCTGACTATTCCGACTATAGATACGACAAACAAAAGGAGGAGGCCGCACAGGCATTGATGTTTATTTTCAAACGCTATGGCACTGGCTACACCATATCGAGGATGCCACAAGACACACAGTGGTCGCTGATGGACAGACTGCTGCAAGAACTAGACCGAGAGTCGTCACAACAACACCTTGCTACACTCCACTTGACAGAAGTGATGGAGGCACTCATCAAAAACAACAATTCGTTTAAAAAAGCGCAACAGATTCGGCTCAAAAAAGAAGCGCATTATGTGACAGGTGTGGTGAAAGCTGCACGCAAGGATTTGACGAAAGAGTTTTTGGAGTTTGTAGATATTGTGAACGCACTGGCCATGCTGGAAGGCCAAGAGAAATATGCAGAGTTGAAACTAATCATGAATGCATTGATTAAAGAAACTGTGGGGAGTGGTAAGCAGAAGAAACGGAAGGTGGAGGAGGAAGAGGATGTGAAAGAGAATTGAGGATTTGCTCGCGCGCTTTTGTAAAGCGTGTGTCGCGAAGCGAAATACATCTCTGCCTACGGCAGACACAAGTTGCAAACTTGCGCCAGCATACAGGAGAATTAAAAAAAGGCCGTCAATTAATTGACAGCCTTTTTTTATTCATATATAATTTGTGTGAGTTCTATCCTAAAATGTTACTCCCAACCAGCTACTTGAGCGAAGGTCTTTGCAAAGCGACAAGAGCTCTGTTGTTCCTTTTTCGGTATTGATATAATCATTGAATCCTGCTGCAAAACGAATACCCGATTTATTAAACTTAGTAAGTTTGGCAGTAGGAATAACAATGTCTAGTGAGTAGCCATCAGTTTCAGCTGTTGGTGTAACCGTAATGCCATCGGCCGAGACTGACACCCAAGTGCCCTCTTTGCCGTTCCAGCGCATTACATCGCCTGTAGATGAAATCCACAACTTAGAAATACCTGCATCCACATCTAACAACGACAAGTTGGCTGCATCGATGTATAGATATACTCCGTCACCTTTTTGTGAACCTGCTTCGGCTGAAACTTGCGTATCGTCCATTGCCTTTACGTGCACATAAAGATTGGTAACATCATACCCTAGACCTACGCTGATGTTAGCATCTGACTTACTGCCCACAAAAATGGGATGCTCTGTGATTTCTCTCTCAGTAATTGATAAGTCATTAATTAGGTGTCCTTTCATATACCATGGAGCCGTCTGATCCTTTTTCTCGAAATTGCTTGTAGTCATTGCAAGAATCGTTTTATCATCCAGTTGCATTAATGAATTATTGATTGCGTTATTTCTATCGGGAAATGGGAAAGGTCTCGAAAACTTATGAAAATTCATTGCTTTATTATCGCCAATTGCCACTTCCATGGTTTCACTGTCGTCAAACCGGTTACCGTCAGTCTCATACCCGAGTAGTGTTTCACCTGAAGATAATACTAATAAATCAGGAGAACTCATATAATACTCATCCGGAACTATTTCATAAAATGCATAGTGACGATCTTTCGTATCACCGTTTATGGCATAAGACCAATTGTTATCTATAGATGTTCTAACAGTGAAAGGTTTGAAAGTAACGGTTTTGTCATCGCTTAGAGCCACAACAATATCATCACCAACAACCGAAGCTGAAGGAGTTTTATTGTTTTTTTTAGCGCGCGTTGCAATTGTTTTAGCACCTGTCCACAATTCATCTTTTCCATCGGGCCCAAACTCTTTAATATGACTCGACCATGTGATTCCGCCATCAACTGAGCTAATCATATCAATTTTACGTTCGCTAACAGTCGTGAGCAATGCAGTTGAACTCATCATCTCTATAGATGTTGCACTGGGTCCATTAGTGAAATAGAGCTGTATAGTATTGTTTGGCAACTCCAATAAAGATGGTGATTCGCAACCAAGATTACTTTACACTTCTTCAACAGGTCGCATGTAAGTTCCTCCCGTTATGCGTCTAACTCTAATTGCAGCAGGATACTCTATCACATCTTTGCTTATCAAATAACTATAAGTTACAGCGCAAGCAGCCAATAAATCACCATTTTCTAGTTGAATTATAGTAGGTTGAGACATCAAATCGTTTATTGTTTTTGCATAATCTCCATCCTTACCTTCATGCGTAGTCTTGGGAAATAAGACTTCAGGGCTATTCCAAGAAAGACCTTCATCTTCGCTTCGACGCATATAAATGTTATTGTTTTCTTCATAAACTGCGACCAATGATTCGTCATCCAATCTAATCATTCTGGGATTGCTCCCTGTTTCAGACAATTGAGAAAGAGAACTATGATCCCAACCAATACGCAATCCACTGATTGGGTCAACCTTAACAGGACGATAAGTCTCATCAATGATAAAACCATTATCATCATCTTTATCCTGGCACATTGTAAAAACTGCTATAATCATTACACTTAACCAGAAAAGTTTTTTGAAAATATTAAAATTAATCATTCGTTTTTTTATTTAGAAATTGCTTAATCATTAAGTGTTTTTGAAAGGCGTAAATCCGCTATATATACAACTATTTGTTTATCCTCGTCATATTTCCAAGTAACACTTCCTTCGTGACCGATATTGATAACGAAAAGACGATGACGGTAATTAGAGTTGTCTCCTCCATCATTCACGCTCATATCAACAGAATATTCACGCCAAGTCTTTTGAACTTCTTCATCTGTGATTGTTGACATTGTTGGGCCATTCCAAAGTTGTTGTCCATAAATACTATTATTAGGGT
>DENY01000204.1:37050-39519 GCA_002359825.1 Bacteroidales bacterium UBA2632 | reverse complement strand
ATTGTATCCCTACAATTAGGCGAGTAACTTTTTTCTCATGCTATTGTAACCTTTCAACAACCAAAGCATTTGTTGTATTAATTATTGTTTTAATCCACTCACAATTTCCCCGCAATGGCCGATGATATAAACTCAGCCGCCGCTACATTCAGTCCACCACCCACAACAAGCATATCAGCTTCTCTACGTGATGGTCTAATAAACTCTTCGTACATGGGGCGAACGGTTTTGTAATATCTCTCGATAACATCTTGTGCCGAACGTCCTCGCGACTCCATATCTCGCTCAATGATGCGCGNNCGGTGATCGGCGTCCACTTCCAAGTAGATACGCATATCCATTATATCACAAAGCTGTCGGCAAGTGAAAATGAGAATACCTTCTACCAAGAGAATCTTTTTTGGTTCAACCGGAACAGTCTCTTCTTGACGGGTGCAAGTTAGATAGGAATAGGTGGGGGACTCAATGGGTAAGCCAGCTTTCAGTTTCTGAATGTCGCTCAACATCAAATCCCACTCAATGGAGTCGGGGTGATCGAAATTGAGTTCTCTACGTTGTTCCATGGGCAAATGACCACTGTCTTTGTAGTACGAGTCTTGTGTGAGGATGGAGATTTGATCGAATGGCACACGCTTTAAGATTGAATTGACCAATGTTGTTTTTCCTGAGCCCGATCCCCCAGCAATACCTATTATAAACATGAATTACGAGTTATAAATGAATAAATATATTTTGTGTATGCTTCTTTGCGAAGAATTTGTGTTCTTATTATTTCTTGCTACCAAACAGGAACGTAACTGGAATATGGGCAGGGGATGTGATTGGAACATCTCCAATCAAAACTTTGGGCCACAATTTCACAGTTACTTTTGTTTGTCCAGGTGATACACCCAAAAAACGACTCATCTCTGAAGATACTCTGTCTTTGGAATAGCGATTCATTAAGTTTTTTAAGTCAACTCCAATTGAAAGAGGAATAATGGATGATTTACCTGGTTCAACTCGAATAGGAACATCTAATTTCCCGCGCGAGAATTCCATGTCGTTGAACTCAACCATATAATCCAATCCATTTAAATAGGCTGGAGATTCGTTCGGATTATCGATATCGAGGTTCAATACCATAGAAAAAGGGATGCTTTGCATATTGCCACCTGCAAGTATAGTTGTAAGAGTAGCAATCTCTGCAATAGAAATTGATTTTGATTTGCCTACTTCTACTCCTGCAATTTGGATATTATCGATGGAGTTGAAATCATATTTACATTGAGATAAATTGTATGCGCCACCTATTTGTTTGTACACATCGCAACTATACATCATTAAAATCGTGGAGAGAATAATTATTGTTTTTTTCATATTATTGTTCAGTAATGATTCAGTCTTTTTTTTGTTAGTTGTGGGTTTTACATCCCTGTGGGAGATCTTTTATTTAATGATTATCATTGTGGCTCCATATCCATACTCCTGGAAAGATGCATCCTGATAGTCCGTGTTCTTATATTCTTTGCGGATTGCCTTGATGATTTCACTCTTCAAAACTCCGTCGCCTTTGCCGTGAATGAATACAATCTTCTTTCTCTTATTGTTTATGTTTTCGTTCATCACTTCGCGAAACTTACTCATTTGATAATCGAGCATCTCTTTGTTGGACATGCCAGCGGTGCTGTCTAGCAACTCATTGATATGCAAGTCAACTTCTAGTACATCATCTTTGTCTTTCTTTGCAATCTTCTGAATGCGTGGGCGGCGAGATGGGGCTTCTTTTTCTCTTATTACTTTCTGAATATCTTCGTTAGAGATTAGCATGTCGCATTCGGGAATATCATTCTTAGTGATATAATACACTTGTGCATCATCATCAAAGTAATCGTTTTCTTTGAAACTGTGTAGTTTGTAAAACTTCACGGTGTCTATTCTCAACTCGACAGATACTGGGCTTTTGATACCATAAGGCTTGTTGTGTTTGAAAGCTACATATTGAACACACACTTGCTCCAAGTCATTGAGATTTGTTTTACTGAATTCTTCTAAGAAGAGTTTAGTGTTGGGTTCGATGAGTCCGTTATATCTACTCTGCCAAGCATTGTTGGTGCGACTCATGTAGTTTATAAATAGGTAGTAGTTGCTATCATTAACAAAGAAACATTCAAAAGTAGTGTTCGACAACGCTTTTATGTCGGTAGGTAAATATATCAAACAAGTAGTTATTTTGTTCCCGCCTGGAGTTTCTTCTATTTGGTCGTCATCAATATTACTGATTTGAGGAACATTCTCTTCCGTTTTAACATCTAAATTGTCCTCTTTGACCTTTGCATTCTGCAGCTTTTCTGTTTCTGCAGCTTTTACGACTATGCATTCGGTAATGAGTACTGGGAAATCGAAACCGTGTTCGTCTTCCACTATTACTAAGTTTTTGTTTTGAAATCCTTTAACGACACCCCCGCCCACTGTATTGAGAAATCTGAT
>DENY01000204.1:6859-37044 GCA_002359825.1 Bacteroidales bacterium UBA2632 | reverse complement strand
GTGTCGCCTATTTGCATTTTGTGCATGTTGTTTATATTGAGTGAAACTTTTTTGTGAGTTTAAAAATCGTTTCATTGATTTTATTTTGTCTTCGTTGCAAAGTTGACTAATTTTGTTGGATATTCATCATGATTTAAAATAATTGATGAGGACATAAACTTAAAAAATGAAAAATAATTCAGTAGAATCCATCTCTATTTCAGAATATAATTATCATCTTCCCGATGAACGGATTGCGAAATATCCTCTCGCTGAGAGAGATCAATCAAAACTGTTGCATTACTCTAATGGAGCCATAAATATACAAAGTTTCTGTGATCTTCCTGATTTGTTGCCAGCTGATAGTTTGATGGTGTTTAATAATACGCGGGTGATTCATGCACGATTATTATTTCAGAAGCCGACAGGTGCTACTATAGAAGTCTTTTGCTTATCGCCTCACTTACCAAAAGATTATGCACAAAGTTTTGAGCAAACCGCCACCAATGTTTGGACCTGCATGGTGGGCAATGCACGAAGATGGAAGGATGAATCATTAATCCTATCGCTTGATAGTAAGGGAGGTACAATAACTTTGACTGCTAAAAAATTACTATCGGAAGGGCAAGAGCATCAGGTAGCGTTTAGTTGGGACAATCCACAATNNAATTTTGGAAATTGCAGGCAATTTGCCTATTCCTCCTTACTTGAACCGACCTTCTGAAAAGAGTGACGAGGAAACTTATCAAACTGTTTATTCTCATATAGAAGGTTCTGTGGCCGCACCCACGGCCGGATTGCACTTCACCGATAATGTTTTGCAATCATTAAGCAACAAAAATATAGAGCGTACAGAAGTGACTCTGCATGTAGGAGCAGGAACTTTCAAACCTGTAAAAGCTGAACATATAGGTGAGCACGAAATGCATACAGAACTGATTTCTGTGGAGCGAACTTCTATTGAGAAGATGCTGAGCAACAAAAATAAACTCATAGTTGTGGGTACAACTTCGTTGCGAACCATCGAGAGTTTGTATTATATTGGAGTGAAGATGTTGAAGGACAAGTTAACACCGACAGATGATATAACAGTAGAACAATGGGAACCTTATGATGATGAAAACAATGTGTATAGTGCTAAAGAGGCATTGTCGGCTATATTAGAATATTTGAAGCAACACAACTTGGATGTTTTGATTGCTTCCACGCAAATTATAATAGCGCCAGGTTACCAATTTAAGTTTGTTGATGCATTACTTACCAATTTCCATCAACCACAAAGTACATTGCTATTGTTAGTTTCTGCCTTTGTAGGTAAAGATTGGCGCAACATCTATGATTTTGCTTTGAATAATGAGTTTCGCTTTTTGAGTTATGGTGATAGTTCGCTGTTGTGGAAGAAAGAGAGCATAGTGAGCTAAATTCTCCTAATTGGAATGGAGCCCAAGGAGTAGAGTAGAGGGTGAATAATTGACAGAGAACATTGGAGAGTTGATAAATTGTGTTTTCGCGCTTGCTTACTTATGTGTGTATGGCTTATCAAAATGAGTGCTACAGCTCGTTAGAGATGTTGTAAATTTTATCTATGGCTAATATTACGTTTAGCAGGAGTTATGCATATTACAAGAAACAATTCATATATTTTTCCACCAAAACCACATTTACTTCTTTTGCATCTATTCATATATATTCAAGTAACTACTTTATCCACTAGTATTTGGTTAAATGAAGTTTTAAACACTAGTTGTAATTGCTTTTTTTCGTATAATTGCAAATAAATGAAGTCGAAAAATACCGAACGATGAAAATCTTTCTAAAAGTCCTAAGAATATTTGCCATAATTGTTGTATCAGTCGTGTTGCTAAACATCATATTGTTTATCACATTGAGTATCCCTTTTGTCCAAAATAAGGCAAAAGATTTTGCATTAAGCAAATTAAAACCCATCATAAACACTGAGGTCGAAATTGGCAATATCCATTTGCAATTGCTCAATAGTGTGAGGCTACGCGATCTATATGTGGAGGACCAAAGCAAGGATACACTACTCTTTGCTGGAAAAATAGATGTGAAGTTCAACCCAATGGGTTTGCTGAATAATAAGTTGCAGTTTTATGCAATCAACCTAGAAGATTTTACGGCTAATATTTATAAGGAAACTCCCAATACGACCTTTAACTTTCAGTTTATCATCGATGCTTTTGCAAGCAAAGACACAATGCCTAAAGAGCCCAATCCTAATCCAATGATAATTAGTTTTGACAACGTGAAACTGAAGAATGGCATTGCCCACTATAACATTCAATCTGAACCTACAACTCCCGGTGAATTCAATCCTAGTCATATCAATGTGTATGACTTGAATGCAAATCTAAAAGCTCCTTCCATCGATATGAAGAATCTCGATGCAACTATCAAAAAAATGAGTTTTAAGGAGCAATCTGGTGTTACATTGCATCATTTGCAATCGAGTAGGGTAAGGTCTAAAGATTCCAGACTGACAGCTGATAAACTTTCCATCAAATTAAATACTACAGAGATAGATGCAGCAGATGTTGTTTACCATCTAAAGACTCAAGAGTTTGCAATTGATGTGAAAAGTGACAATATTGATCCAAAAGATATTGCCCTATTCTCATCACGGTTTGCCCATTTGAACAAGCTATTAAAACTTGATGCGAAACTAATGGGTCAACTGCCACAAGTTGATGTTCCCAGATTGATGGTGGAATATGGAACTTCTACTCGAATAGATATGAAAGGTCACATACAAGATTATTCAAAATATGCTGATGCAGATGTATCAATTGACCTAAAGGAGTTAAAAACTACACAGGCTGACTTGGATGCTTTTCTAAAAATTGGTGGAACAGAAACTGTTTTGCCCGATCAAGTAAAAGCTCTGGGTAATTTGAATTTGAATCTCACGGCGCAGGGAACACTGAAGCGATTAAACATTAATGGGATGATAAAAACTGCACCAGGCAATGTTAGGATCACCGGACGTGGTGCTATTACTCAGCCTTTTAGTGACTTCACATTTGATGGGCGAGTTGTTACTAACAATCTTAAAACAGCTATGTTATTAGGTGAAGGTGTGGGTTTAGATTTGGTGTCGGCAGATATCAGAGCTAAAGTAAAGCAATCAAAAAATAGACCTATCAGCGTAACCGCAGATGGCAATATTTCATCCTTAATTTACAAAGAATATAACTATAACAATATTAACTTCGCTGGAAGTTACAGCGATAGGAACATTGAGGCAAATATAAGCACCGATACTCCTACTGATAAGTTCGATTTGCATGGAAAAATGCTACAGACAACTGGAATGGATATCACCGTAAACGGGACAATAGACAGACTAATATTGAAACCTTTTTACTCACCTGAAGAATGGACCAATGCATCAATAACTGCACGAATCGATGGACAATTTAGTGGTAATTCNNTTGTAGATAGTACATCGTTGGTAGAGGAGAGTTTTGTTTTTAATCCTGGCCCAATATATCTTCAATCAGAAGTGGAAGAGGGTGAGAAAACAATTAGAATGTTTTCGAATTTCTTAGAAGCGGAAATTATAGGCGATTATTACTTCACTTCAATAGCGCAAGAGTTCACGCAGTTATTACAACCACATTTGTCAACACTGTTAGATTCAACTAGCACAAAGGTAGATTATAAAAACGATTTCAATTTTGATGTTACCATTAAAAATACAGAAGATTTGTCTTATGTTATGTCGTTGCCTTTCTTCAATATTGAACCAGGCACAATAAAAGGTAGGATAGATATGCCCAAACGCAAAAGTACCATTAATCTAGCTGTGCCTCGTTTGATGTTTGGTGCGAATGATGTGAGACAAACCAAAGTGGATGTAAGTATTACAGAAGAGAGTGGTGTGGACTTAGATGTAATAACTTATTTGGTACAAGACGATGGTTATATAAATGGAAAACTGGATACACAAGTCTTTCAAGATTCTGTAACTAACGAATTGTTTTTTGACATGAACAATAATGTCATAAAATCTAATGGAGTATTGTGGGCATCAGTAGGATTTGACAAAAATGAAGAACAAAATCTAGTAACTAATATTTTCATTCATCCCACTACATTACGTTTCAATCAGAAAGATGTACACATTAAGGAAAGCTCCATAATGAATACCGGTGAATTTATAAAAGTAAGTAACTTTGGTATTGTGCACGAGGGGAAGCAACAATTTGGCATAGATGGTATAGCTTCTAAACATATTGAGGATAGTGTACGTGTCTTTTTTGATGGTGCAGAGTTAGCCAATATTCTCACAGCATTTAATATAAAGAATATTTTTGGCACTATCGATGGAAGTTTGATGGTTCGTAGAGCTCTCGATAATCCCGTAGTACATACTGACCATTTCAATATATTGGATATTCGCACTGACAAAGATACTATTGGGACTCTCTTTGTAGAAGCTCTTTTAAATCCTGCCGAAGATGGTCTTAAGCTTGATGTTTATATCAATAAAGACGGGAAAAGACATACAGGAGTTACAGGTTTTGTTCCCACTGTAGGTGAAAAAGATATTGATCTCGATGTGATTATAGAGCAATTTCCACTAAGGTGGATACAGCCTTTTGCAATGGAGACGTTTAGTAAACTGGAAGGAACAATGAGCACCAAAATGGATATTGGTGGAAAAACTTCTGCACCAATTATTGAAGGGTGGTTGGGCATCAACGATGGATTGTTGAAACCAGACTTCACCAATGTGGAATATCGAATTTCAGATACTATAAGGGTAAATAAAGATAATGTTGGTTTCAGAAATTTAGTTATTCTGGATGAAAACAATAATACCGCGACAATTGGGCTTATACTTAATCATAGTGATAACTTTGGGCGATTGGATTATAAAGTTAATATCACCCTCGACGATTTCATGTTGCTAAACAATGAAGACAGGACTGACTTGATGGCTCATGGTTTATTGAAACTAGATGGAAATATTTCTTTGAATGGCTCTCCCACAGGTTTGTTCGGAACAGCTAATNNAAAGATAGAGTTACCTCAAACAGCCTCTGCCTCAGAGTATAAGGGGGTTATTTATATCAACACACCGCAAGATGATGATCCTCTTTCTTTTCTGAAAGATAGGAGGAAATCTTCCAGTAGTGGTTCTTCAAATGCTATGCTTATAGATATTCAAGCAACTCTGAACTTAACTCCTCAATTAGAATTGGGGGTGCAATATAATCCTCGTACGGGTGATGAAGTTTCGATAAGCGGAACTGGTGAGTTAAGAGTAAACTACAATACCAAGTCGGACCCTCAAATAAGGATGTATGGGGAATACGTTGCGCAAAGTGGCGAGGCCAGTCATAACTTGCAGGGATTAAAGAAAATTCAATTCAAGGTGAAGGAAGGAAGCAAGATTAACTTCATGGGAGATCCCCTTCAAACAAAGTTTAACCTTACTGCCTACCACCAAGTAAAGGCAGACTTAGCAACGCTAAGTGAAAGTTTCTCACACGACACCAATGTTGCTAATACCAGAGTGCCTGTAAATGCATTGTTGGAAATTAGAGGTGATATGGATGCAATGGAGTTGTATTACGACATTGAATTGCCTGAAGCATCGCAAGATGTACAACGTAAAGTGCAAAGTTTGATAAATACAGAAGAAACTCGTATCAGACAGTTTGCATATTTAGTGGCAACAAACAGTTTCTATGGCGCTTCTAGCAATCCCGACTTAGGATTTGGTAATGATATGTTTACGAATGTTGCTGCAAGTGCATTAACCAAGGGATTAGATGCACTTTTTGCAAGTGCACTTAATGACAATTGGAGTATTAGTACTAACTTGAAAAGTCAGAACGGCTCTTTTGAAGATGTACGAATGGGAGTGGATGTTTCTACTCGACTATTGAATGATAAACTTGAAGTATCTACGAATCTGAGCTATGGTGACAATCAGTTGTATCAGGACCAAGAGTCTTTTATTGCTGAGTTCGATGCACGTTATGAGATATTCAATTGGCTCAGATTACGAGCCTTTAATAAAGCAAATGAACGATATTATAAACTTGCACCCACTACTCAGGGTGTTGGTGTGGAAATAAACAAAGAAGGCAGGAGATTTAAGGATCTATTTAAATTTCGTTTCTTTCAAAGAAAGAAAAAGAAGGCAGTTACGGGCGATCGTTCTTCTTCGATTTCTGAATAAGCAATTTTTTTCATTCGCTTCTTTAAATGATTCTTAAAAAATAGACCAGCTTCCTGGAGTTTCCAAAACGTCAAAATTAAAGAATGAAGTCTTTCTGGAAACCCGAAATATCAAAAAAGACTCCATCGGTTCGATTGTAATAAGTTAACAGTGTAAATAACACTAACTTTTTTTCTTTAATACATACTACTTCCAAATCCTATTGATTTCAAGTTTTCTATTAATGGAGACAACTTTAATGTAAAAGGATAGAAAATATCGTCTATTTCTATTATTGTGGTGTGTTTTTGTCAAATTTCACAATAAAATGAAACTCGTGTTTTTGATTAAAAACTCTTTGATTGAGAAATTTAATTGCTACATTTGTTTTATATATTTAAATCCTTACTGTTATATTAAGGGTTTGTTGTTGGTTATAGACTGTAAAGATGGATGAGTCCATCTTTTTAAATATTAGTATATGAAAGTTCTAAAATTTGGTGGTATTTCGGTTGGGTCAGCTCAAAATCTTAAGCGTGTAGGAGAGATAGTATCTAGTCAGAATGCGGACACGGTTATAGTTGTTTCGGCTTTACACGGTATTACTGATAAAATATTACAAGTAGCACATATTGCTGCAGCGGGGTTAAACAGCTATCATGACGAATTGCATTTTATCAAAACAAAACATTATGATCTCGTAAATGAGTTGTTTCATGATGATACTTCTATAAAGAATGTTGTAGATGAATTGCTGAATGAATTGGATCAAATTCTTTCAGGTATTGCTTTGGTAAGAGAGTTGACACCAAATACTCTTGATAGAATTGAAGGAATAGGCGAGCGTATTTCATCTTATATAGTTGCACAGTATCTTGGTGTAAAGCACATAGATATGTCAGAGTTAATACGTACTGACAGCAACTTTGGAAATGCAACTGTAGATTTTGAAGTTACTAACCTTAATATAAAAAGAGCGTTTTCAGATTTTAGTGGTGTTGCTGTTGTACCTGGTTTCATCTCAAAAAGTGAAAAGGGGGAATATACCACCATTGGAAGAGGTGGTTCAGATTATACAGCAGCTATTATGGCTGCGGCTTTAGATGTAGAGCTACTCGAAATATGGACCGACGTAGATGGATTTATGACAGCTGATCCTTCCATTATCCGAAAAGCATATACTATTCCTGAGTTAAGTTATGCTGAAGCAATGGAGTTGTCACACTTTGGGGCAAAAGTAGTTTATCCTCCTACTATTTTACCTGTTTATAAAAAAGGAATCCCAATTCATGTCAAAAATATAATGAATCCCGAGAAACAGGGAACAATTATATCGAAAGAATTTAGTAAAACCAATGAGCATATTATAAAGGGTGTATCCTCAATTTCAGGAATCACCTTAATCACTTTGCACGGTATTGGGATGGTTGGAGTTACAGGTATTTCCATGCGTCTGTTTACTGCTTTTGCCAAAGAAAATGTAAATGTCATTCTTATTTCACAGGCTTCTTCTGAAAACTCTATAAGTGTTGCAATTGACGAAAACAATGTTGGTAGAGCGTATGAAAGTATAAATAAAGAATTTAGGAAGGAGCTTGTTGATGGGAGAATCAGTCAAGTTAAAACAGAAAACGATCTTGCAATAGTGGCTATTGTGGGTGAAGGCATGAAGCGTACTACTGGCATTGCCGGGAAACTCTTTTCGACTATTGGACGAAATGGAATCAACATAATTGCTATTGCACAGGGTGCATCTGAACTCAATATTTCTTGGGTTGTGAAAAAAGAAGAGCTTCGCAAAACCCTTAATGTTGTTCATGAGTCCTTTTTCCTATCTGAGAATGTTGAACTCAACGTTTTCTTGATGGGAATAGGTACTGTAGGGGGCAACCTTTTGCAACAATTGGGAATGCAACAACAGAAATTGATTGATGAAAAGCATCTTAAAATACAACTTGTTGGTCTTGCTAATTCGCGTAAAATGGCTTTTGATAGAGATGGTATCAATATCGATAACTATAAAGAAATGCTTGATAAATCGGAAGAAAAATCTTCCTTACAGGGCTTTGTTAATCATATAAAAGACATGAATATATATAATTCTGTTTTTGTAGATTGCACAGCCTCCGAAGATGTTGTCACTATATATAAGGATATATTACAGTCGAATGTTTCGATTGTAGCTGCCAATAAAATTGCAGCTTCATCCGATTTTCATAGTTACCAAGAACTAAAAAAGATAGCTAAGAAGAAAGGTGTAAAGTTTTTGTTTGAAACTAATGTGGGTGCAGGTCTTCCAATTATAAATACGCTGAATGATTTAATCGACTCGGGCGACAAAATATTAAAGATAGAAGCTGTTTTATCTGGTACCTTAAACTACATCTTTAATGTAATTTCGTCTGAAACTCCTCTTAGCAAAACTATACAATTAGCTAAAAAGAAAGGTTATTCAGAGCCAGATCCTCGCATTGATTTAAGCGGTATAGACGTTGCACGCAAAATTTTGATACTTGCACGCGAATCGGGTTATCAGATTGAAATGGATGATGTCAAAATAAATCGTTTCCTACCAGACTCATTATTTGAAGGCTCGCTGAATGATTTCTGGAATTCTGTATCAACTTTAGATGCAAAATTTGAGAATGAAAGACAAAGGTTAGTAACCGAAAACAAAAAATGGAGGTTTGTTGCTAAATTTGAAAATGGCTCTGCGGAGGTAGGTTTGCAAGAAATTGATGCTAAACATCCTTTTTACGATTTAGAGGGCAGCAATAATATGGTAATATATAGCACGGAACGTTACCGTGAATTTCCCATGTTGATAAAAGGCTACGGTGCTGGTGCGGAAGTTACAGCGGCTGGTGTTTTTGCTGATCTCATCAGAGTATCTAAACTATAAGATAATAATAAAATAATGAAATACTTAATTATACTGGGAGACGGAATGTCAGACGAACCCTTAGAGAACTATGGTAACAAAACCCCATTGCAAATGGCAAATAAACCAAATATCGATNNGATTGGTTGGCAAAGAATGGACGGTCGGGCTTGCTTACTACAGTTCCAGCAAGCATGCACCCAGGGAGTGAAGTTGCCAACATGGCCGTGTTGGGTTATGATGTCGAAAAGGTTTTTGAAGGTCGTGGTGTGCTTGAGGCAGCAAGTATGGGGGTAGCGATAGAGCCTGGCGATTTGTGTTTGCGCTGCAATCTTATCACCATCGAAGATGAAAGAATCATAAATCATTCGGGAGGTCATATATCAACAGCCGAAGCAGCAGAATTAATAAGTTTCTTGAATGAAGAGTTGGGTGACGAAAACATTCAATTTTATTCTGGTGTCTCTTATCGACACATATTGGTTATTAAAAACGGGAATAAACAGTTAGATTGCACACCTCCACATGATGTATTGGATACTTTGTTTAGAGATGTGATGATAAAGTCTAAAACATCGGAGGCTGAAAATACTGCAACTTTATTAAATGATTTAATTCTTAAATCGCAGGAGTTATTAGAAAATCATCCTGTTAATGTAAAACGTAGATCAGAAGGAAAGAAACCAGCGAATAGTATCTGGCCATGGTCGCCGGGATATAAACCAAGCATGCCCACTTTACAAGAAATGTTTGGGATTAAGAAGTCAGCAGTTATTTCTGCAGTAGATCTTCTTCATGGAATAGGTGTATATGCTGGAATGGAAATCATTAAGGTGGAAGGTGCAACTGGCCTGTACGATACAAACTATGAAGGCAAAGCAAAAGCAGCAGTTGATGCATTGAGAACAAATGATTTTGTTTATTTGCACATAGAAGCTAGTGACGAAGCTGGTCATGAAGGTGATGTGGAGCTAAAAGTGAAAACCATTGAGTATCTTGATCAACGAATAGTGAAATATATATTAGAAGAGATAAAAGAGTTTGATGAACCTGTATCAATTGCAATTTTGCCCGATCATCCAACTCCATGTGCAATAAGAACCCATACTTATGATCCTGTACCATTCTCTATATATTCTCCTATCAAAGACCCTGATAGTGTTGAGGTCTATGATGAGTTTAGTGTAAAAGAAGGTTCTTTAGGGCTTTTAAAAGGAGATGAGTTTATGAGAACATTTTTAGGAAAGTAAGTTTATGAAATACTACAGTACAAACAAGAATACACCAGAAGTTACTTTGAAGGAAGCAGTCATAAAAGGACTTGCAGCAGATAACGGGTTGTTTATGCCAGAACGGATCAATAAATTTGAGTCATCGTTTTTTGAAAACATACACAACTTAAGTTTTCAGGAGATAGCTTATGAAGTAGCCTTAAAGTTCTTTGGAGATGACATTGAGCACTCAACATTGAAAACTATTGTTTACGATACGCTTCAATTTGATTGTCCAATAGTCAAAGTTACTGACAATATTTATTCGTTAGAGCTCTTTCATGGTCCAACTTTAGCTTTTAAAGATATTGGTGCGCGATTTATGGCGCGACTGTTGAGCTATTTCATGACAAACCGTGACAAACAAATCAATGTTTTAGTAGCTACTTCAGGAGATACAGGCAGTGCAGTTGCAAATGGCTTTTTAGGTGTTGAGGGAGTTCATGTCTATGTGCTTTACCCAAAAGGAAAAGTAAGCAAGATACAAGAATCACAATTTACAACGCTAGAACGCAATATTACTGCATTGGAAATTGAAGGCACTTTTGATGATTGTCAACATTTGGTTAAATCAGCTTTCTTAGACAAAGAGTTAAATGAAAAGTTAGTGCTAACTTCTGCCAATTCAATTAGCGTGGCGCGTTTCCTGCCACAGTCCTTCTATTATTTTTATGCCTATGCACAGTTGCAAAAACAAGGTCTTTTAAGTGATAAAGCTTTGGTGTTTTCTGTGCCAAGTGGCAATTTAGGGAATATCACAGCAGGGCTTTTTGCTAAAAAAATGGGATTACCAGTTCATGGGTTTATTGCTGCTAATAATGCTAACCGAGTAGTGTATGATTACATCAATTATGCGGATTATAGTCCCAGACCGTCAATTGAAACGATTGCTAATGCAATGGATGTGGGAGATCCAAGCAACTTTGCTCGTATTTTAGATTTATATCATCACACATATGCTGAAATTATCCAAATCATAAAGTCAGTTACCTATTCTGATAAACAAATTCGCGCTACCATTCAAAAAGTTTATGATGAGCATGACTATCTCTGTGACCCTCATGGTGCATGTGGCTTTAGGTCTTTGGAGGAATTATTGAAGGATGAAGAGATAGGTGTGTTTTTAGAAACAGCACATCCAGCAAAATTCATTGAGACTGTTGAAGGTGTTATTGGAAAAGGAAAAGTCGAAATACCTGAGAAACTTTCAGAGTTTATGCGTGGTGAGAAAAAAAGTATTCAACTAAATAACGAGTTCGCTACTTTTAAAAGTTACTTGTTGAATAATTCAAAATAACAGAAGCAACCAAAATATGAAGAACAAGAAAATAGCCATCATTGGTATAGGGAATATGGGCACCGCCATCGTCAAGGGGTTGGTTACATCAAGCTTTATTTCATCGAGCGATATTCATGTGTATGTCAGAAGACAAACTACACTTGATAAAATGGAACAGTTGGGAGTAACTATCTTTGAAAGTAATGAGGAATCAGTTCGAGATGCTGATGTGGTGATAGTGGCTGTAAAGCCATACCATATAGAAGGTGTGTTGAATGAGATAAAACCAGTTTTAACGGAGAATAAAATTCTTTTGTCCATTGTAGCAGGAGTTAGTCTTAAAGTGTTGGATGAAATGGTTGGAAAGAAAATTCCAATTTTCAGGGTAATGCCGAATACTGCAATTGCTATTCAAGAGTCGATGACATGTATTTCTGTAAATGGTAACACTGAAGCTTGCAAAGAGTATATATTTGAGCTTTTCAATGCGTTGGGAAAAACGGTTGAGATAAATGAGGATTTGATGGCAGCGGCAACTGTGCTTTCATCATGCGGAATTGCTTATGCATTACGATATATCCGCGCAGCCATGCAGGGCGGAATTGAAATTGGCTTTAGTGCTGAAACAGCTCAATTTATTACAGCCCAAACTGTGAAAGGAGCAGCTGAGCTTATTCTTCAAAGTGGCAATCACCCCGAACGTGAGATTGATAAAGTGACTACTCCAATGGGTATTACTATCACAGGGCTGAATGAAATGGAGAACAAGGGCTTTAGCGCATCTCTCATACAAGGTGTATTGGCTTCTTACAAAAAGATTAAGCCAGTTAAGTAAAGGTATTCACTATTTAGAATAATTGAAACAAATGCAGGTCAGATACAAAAAGATAACAGTAAAAATAGGTAGCAATGTTTTAACAAAGCCTGATGGAACACTCAATGTTGCACAGATTGCACATTTGGTTGACCAAATTGCACTCCTTAGGAAAAATGGTGTTGAAATAGTTCTAGTTACATCTGGTGCTGTGGCTGCAGGGCGTGCAGTTCTTCAACCTGCAAAAAAGACTGACACTATTTCGAAACGTCAATTGTGGTCTGCTTTGGGTCAGGTGAAGTTAATTAGTCGTTATTCAGACTTCTTTGGTGAACACGGATTGGTGTGTGCACAGGTTTTAACCACAAAGGAGAATTTTTCGAGTAGGCTGCATTATCTCAATATGAAAAACTGCTTTACTACTCTATTGGAAAATGAAGTAGTTCCTATCGTAAATGAAAATGATACTATTTCTGTAAATGAACTGATGTTCACCGACAATGACGAGTTGTCTGGATTAATAGCCTCTATGGTGAATTCTGAAGCTTTAATTATACTTACTAATGTTGACGGAGTATATAATGCTAATCCTAAAAATGAGAATGCTCAACTCATTGAACAAATAGAGTTGAGGGATAAGAAACCAGAGGAAGGCATTTCTACTGAACACTCTGACTTTGGGCGTGGAGGAATGTTGACAAAGTTTCGCATTGCAAAGAAAGTTGCTGGAGATGGAGTTGGAGTTCACATTGCAAACGGTACTACTAAAAATGTGCTGATTGATTTGATGAAAGTGCAATCGAATTTAAAACATACTTTCTTTGTGCCTAATCCTAAAACAGCAAACAGTGTCAAGAAGTGGATTGCTTACTCTGATGATTTTGCAAAAGGAAAAGTTGTTGTGAACAAAGGAGCAGCAGATGCTTTGAACTCTGAGAAAGCTGTAAGCTTATTACCTCGTGGAATTATTAAAGTAAGTGCCCAATTTAAGAAAGACGATTTGATAAAGATTGCAGACGAACAAGGGCATATTATTGGTGTTGGGAAAGCCAACTACAATTCTGATAAAATTGAATCCGAGAAACTATCTGAAAAGCAAAGACCGACTGTTCACTACGATTACTTATATATGGAGAACAGGAAGTAAATAATTATTGATTATGAAAACAGAACAACAACTACATAACACGCTACTAGCCTCTCGAAAGTTGAATATACTGGAAGGAGAAACAGTGAATAATGTCTTAATAGAATTAGCCAAGCAAACCCGTGACAATGTTGCTTTCATTCTTCAAGAAAACAAAAAAGACTTGGAACGAATGGATGAAGAAAGCCCTACATACGACCGATTGAAATTGACCGAGGAACGTATTAATAGTATTGCTTCTGATATTGAGAATGTAGCCAGTTTGCCCAATCCAGTTGGGCGAATATTAAAGGAGGAAGTCCGTCCGAATGGACTAAAAATAAAAAAGATTACCGTTCCCTTTGGTGTAATCGGAATTATTTACGAAGCACGACCAAATGTAACTTTCGATGTGTTTGCACTTTGTTTTAAATCTGGCAATGCATGTGTATTAAAAGGTGGGAGCGATGCGATTTATTCAAATATTGCCATAGTGTCTATCATTCAAAAAGTATTGAAGCGATTTGAGATAGATGAAAACATTGTAACACTCTTACCCACTGGACGCGAGGAAACACATGAAATGTTGACTGCGCGAGGTTACATCGATTTGATTATCCCTCGGGGTAGCCAAGGCTTAATTGATTTTGTGCGTAAAAATGCTACCATCCCTGTCATTGAAACAGGAGTGGGGGTTTGTCACACCTATTTTGATGAACAGGGAGATGTTGAGAAAGGGCGTAAAATAATTTTTAATGCAAAGACTCGCCGACCCTCTGTTTGTAACACGTTGGAATGTTTAATTATTCATGAAAATCGCCTGAGCGATCTACCCACTTTAACCATTCAATTGGCTGAAGAAAACGTTTTGCTACATGCTGATTCAAAATCCTTCGGCATATTAAAAGATTTCTATCCTTCAGAATTGTTGCAGAAAGCAGCAACTGATGATTATGGTAGGGAGTTTCTATCTTTAGAAATGGCCATTAAAACAGTTTCAAGTTTCGATGAAGCGCTTGCTCATATTTCTGAATATAGTTCTAAGCATAGCGAAGCTATTGTTTCTGAAAATGCAGAGACAATTAAGATGTTTCAAAGAATGGTAGATGCTTCTTCGGTATATTCAAACGCTTCCACTGCATTTACTGATGGTGCACAATTTGGTCTTGGAGCAGAAATCGGTATTAGTACACAGAAACTACATGCTCGAGGACCAATGGGACTTGAGGAGCTCACCAGTTATAAGTGGATTATAGAAGGTGATGGTCAAGTTCGACCCGTATAAATACAACCCATTGTGAATGTTTTGAATTCGTCTTTGGCTAAAATTGAATCTCAGTTTTACATGTCATAATCTGACTGCATATTTCATTGATGAATATAATCAGCTTTAACGCTTTTCTTGCAAATTGAGAAAAGTGAATCTCCTCATGTACATATAATATTCTATCCAAACTATGAAAGCCAATTTTATTTTATTAAATTTGTGGAGAGAATAGTAATTCAAACAGAAACTGATTAATGGCATACATCGATTATTATAATGTGCTGGGAATAAACAAGAACGCTACCACCGAGGAAGTGAAGAAAGCGTATCGTAAATTGGCACGGAAACATCATCCCGATTTAAATCCAAACAACAAGGAGGCAGAAAAAAAGTTTCAACAGATTAATGAGGCGAATGAAGTGTTGAGCGATCCTGAAAAAAGGAAGAAGTTTGATAAATACGGGAAGGATTGGAAGCATGGCGATGAGTTTGAGAAAGCACAACGTGCACAACAATCCCAAAGACAATATCAAGGGCAAGGTTCACAATCATATTACTCTGGAGAGGCTGGAGGTTTTGGTGGTGATGACTTTTCAGATTTCTTCCACTCAATGTTTGGTGGAGGATTTTCGCAACAGTCAGGCGGACGCACCCGTTTCAAAGGTCAGGACTTGAATGCGGAGTTGGAGCTGTCACTGCTTCAAGCAATGCAAACGCACCAGCAAACACTTACCATCAACGGAAAGAACGTGCGCATTACCATTCCGGCAGGAGTGAGCGATGGGCAAAAGATAAAACTAAAAGGTTATGGTCAACCTGGCATAAACAATGGGCCCAGCGGTGATCTATATATAACATTTAAGATTGCGCAAGACCCAGTTTTCAAACGCAAAGGAGACGATTTGTACAAACAAATTGAAATTGATCTTTATACAGCCATATTGGGTGGTGATATTATGATAGACACTCTCACAGGAAAAGTCAAATTCCCAGTGAAGCAAAATACACAACAAGACACCATCGTGCGATTGCGTGGTAAAGGATTCCCTGTTTATAAGAAAGATGGAAAGTTTGGTGATCTATATGTAACAGTGAAAGTGAAATTGCCAGAGAAACTATCCGATAAAGAGAAGGAACTATTTACGGAATTATCAAACTTGAACAAATGATGAGCGGAAAGAAGATAACATACACGGAATGCTTGCAAATCTATCAGGTGGAAGAAACTTTTTTGGATCAACTTCAGAGTTCTGGCTTGATAGAAATTGTGATTGAAGAAGACGATAGATACATTGAATATGATTATCTGCAAGAGATTGAGCAATTTGTTAGATGGCACTACGAGTTGGAGATAAATATGGAAGGCATTGAAGCCCTGCATCACATGTTGCAACAAGTTCAACAACTTCAAGAGGATGTGAAAAAACTGAGAGGAGAATTGAAGTTTTATAAATCTATTGTCTAATCACATATGTTGAAACTGACTACTAAAACACTAATATGTTAAAGACTCTCTTTATTAAAAACTATGCATTGATTGAAGAACTGAAAGTGGAGTTCGACGAAGGTTTCTCTGTTGTGACAGGTGAAACTGGTGCAGGTAAATCAATTATCCTGGGTGCGCTGTCTTTAATTTTAGGACAACGAGCCGAAAGTAAGTTCATCAAACAGGATTCAAACAAATGTACCATCGAAGGGGTGTTTGATATCTCTGTCTATGAGCTGAGCGGACTATTCGAATCCAATGACTGGGTCTATGACGGAGATGTGTGCATTATAAGGAGAGAGATATGGGCCAATGGCAAATCGCGCGCATTTTTGAATGATTCTCCTGTATATTTGCAAGACCTCAAAGCATTAGGCGAAAGGCTAATAGATATACATTCGCAACACGAGAACTTGTCGCTGAATGACAATCTTTTTCAATTAACCTTAGTTGATTCAATAGCCAAAACAGCATCTATAAAAGAGAAGTATAAAACCTATTATAAAGTTTACAAGAAAGCCGAGAGTGAACTTCTCGACTTACATCAGCAGGCACAAAAGAACAAGGAAGAGCAAGACTATTTGCAATTTCAGTTTAACAACCTCACTGAAGCACACCTGCAGGAGGATGAACAAGAGACTTTGGAAGCAGAACTTGAATCAATTACCCACTCCGAAGAGATTAAATCGAGCCTTTACAAACTAACCAATACATTGTCGGAAGATGAGCAAAGCGTTGAGTCGGGCTTGCGCACAGCATTAGAATCGGCCAAGGCACTTCAACATTTTACTTCAACCTCCGCCTATTCCCAAAGCTTTGTTGAGAGAATCGAATCTGCCTATATCGATATGAAAGATCTGCGACAAGAGGCCGAAAGAGTTTTTCAAGATGTGGACTTCGACCCCGACCGACAATTAATTATTGAAGATAGGCTGAGCGTGATATATAGTTTGCAACAAAAGCATTCAGTGGCTACCGTGAAGGAATTGATAGACATACTTTCCGACATTGGGGAGAAGCTTCAGAATATCGAATCATTGGACGAACGCATTGAACAACTAGAAAAAGAATTTACTCAAAAGAAGAAAACAGTATATGCAGAAGCTGAAGCTTTAAGCGAGTTGCGAAAATCGGCAGTAGCTACCATTGAGAAAAACATTGAAGATAAACTGAGTTATCTAGGCATTCCCAATGCACGTTTCAAAATCAATTTTACCGACAAAAAGGAACTCGATGCTACAGGTAAAGACACCATTAATTTCTTCTTTTCAGCCAACAAAAACACACATCTACAACCCATTGCTCAAATTGCATCAGGAGGCGAGATTTCCCGTTTGATGCTTGTCCTCAAATCATTGGTCGCTGATGCAACCTCCTTGGCAACAATCATTTTTGATGAAGTGGACACGGGGACATCGGGAGAGATTGCAGATAAAATGGGCCTCATCATGCAACAGTTGAGCGATAAAATGCAAGTAATGGCCATAACACACTTGCCACAGATTGCGGCAAAAGGAAATGCACACTACTATGTGTACAAAAAGGAGTTGACAGATGCCACAACTACCTCCATAAAAAAACTAACCATGCCTGAGCGTATCGAAGAGATAGCACGGATGTTGAGTGGTGCAGAAACCACAGTGCAAGCTTTAGAAAATGCTAGGGTGATGTTGAAAACTTACGAACAATAACAATAAATTATATATGAAAGAGAAAGAAATGATTTTTGGTCTTCGCGCAGTTATCGAAGCTGCACAAGCCGGAAAGGATATTGATAGAGTATTGGTGAAAAGAGAACTTCAAGGTGAATTGTTTCACGAGCTACTAGAAGTTTTGACGATGCACGAAATCCCCATTCAGAAAGTGCCCCTTGAGCGTATCGATCGCTTCACTCGCAAAAATCATCAAGGTGTGTTAGCCTTTATGTCTGCCGTTACCTATCAGAAAATAGAGGATATTGTCCCCTTGTTATATGAACAGGGCAAAAATCCTTTTATTGTTGTCTTGGATGGAATAACTGATGTGCGCAACTTTGGCGCCATAGCGCGTACATGCGAAGTGGCAGGAGTTGATGCCATCGTAATTCCCGCACGTGGAAGTGTGAGGGTGAGTGCTGATGCCATCAAAACATCGGCTGGAGCGTTGCACTCCATTCCTGTTTGTAGAGAATTGAATATAAGAGATGCCGTTCAGTTTTTGAGAAATAGCGGTATTAAAGTAGTAGCAGCCACTGAGAAAGCTGCTGAGAACTATACCAGTTCTTCTTATGTTGACCCTGTAGCTATTTTGATGGGTGCAGAAGATGTTGGTATATCACCCGAATTGTTGAAAATAAGCGATGAGTTAGTTAAACTTCCTGTTTTTGGTACGATTCAGTCACTCAACGTTTCTGTTGCAGCAGGGGTGATGATGTATGAGGTGATTAGACAAAGGCAATTGACAGTGGATAATTGACAATTGACAATTTTTTTTGTGCAAAATAGAACTGAAATCACAAATTCATAAATTATACAAACCATTAAAAATAATAATTCATTATGAAAAAACAACTATCAACAACTAACGCACCTGCAGCCATTGGACCATACAGCCAAGGAGTAGATGTAAACGGTCATGTATTTGTATCGGGACAATTGCCCATTGACCCACAAACTGGAGAGACCGCCGAAGGTGGCATAAAAGGACAAACCGAGCAAATATTCAAGAACATTGCTGCAATTCTCAAAGAGGCAGATATGACATTGGACAATGTAGTGAAAACTACTGTTTTCCTTGCAGACATGGCTGACTTTGCTGATATGAATGAGGTGTATGCCAAACAGTTTTCCGGTACATTTCCTGCACGCTCGGCATTTGCTGTAAAAGCATTGCCTAAGAATGCAGATATTGAGATAGAGGTGGTTGCAATGCGATAAGAAGTGAGTTTCTTGTTATCTTTATTTCTTCAATAGACTATTCGTATGGTGTAATAGATATTTAACATCTTAGGTAATAACTTAAGATGCAGTCCATTTAATAATTACTTACACCATAAAACATTCTTTACACGCTACTTTTTTTAAATAACACTATCTTTGTCCCTAAAAATATAAATTGTGGACTATTATGAAAAAGAGAAATATTCTTACACTTCTATTTATCTTAAGTTTTATCTTTCAAGGGTTTACTCAAACAGGTCCCACTGACTGGAAATTTAGCTTAGAAGATAAAGGGAACGGTGAAATTGAATTAGTTGCCAATGTTGCTATAAAACAAGGTTGGTATATATACGGCACCGATATACCTGATGGAGGCCCATATCCAACTTCTTTGTCTATAGATAAAATAGCAGGTGCAGTTGCAGTAGGTAATTTTGAACCCAAAGATTCAAAGTTGAAATCAGGCTATGATGCCATATTCGAAATGACTATTGGCTCTTATGAGAATACAGCTAAGTTCGTACAACGATTTAAAGTAACCGATAAGCAAAAATTTACACTCGAAGGAGATGTTCGCTCTCAAGCTTGTAATGGTTCTGAATGCACCCCTCCACTACCTGACGATTTTGCTTTTAAATCATCAGATCTTCCACAAACAGTTATAGCGACAAGTGCTTCAATTACAACGTTATCGGATGATAATACAGTTTCAGTAGAAAATGAAACTGCAGACNNGATGAATTACAGGAATATGGTTTAAAAGGAAGTATTAAGGGACAATCTTTATGGTGGATTTTGATTGCTGGTTTTCTGGGAGGATTTATTGCACTTCTTACACCTTGTGTGTGGCCTTTAATTCCTATGACGGTTAGTTTCTTTTTAAAGCGCAACAAAGCTAATAGGAAAAAAGCAATTTCGGATGCCATTCTCTACGGTGTCTCTATTATAGTAATATATTTGTTGTTGGGATTAGCCATAACGGGTATATTTGGTGCAAGTGCGCTCAATGATTTAGCAACCAACGCGGTATTCAATATCATGTTTTTTGCACTGTTAGTATTCTTTGCAATATCGTTCTTTGGTGCTTTTGATTTGGTATTACCAGCATCGTGGACCAACAAGATAGACTCCAAAGCAGACTCTACCACAGGTATGCTAAGCATATTTTTCATGGCTTTTACATTAGCTCTTGTTTCTTTTTCATGCACAGGTCCTATTATTGGTACATTGTTGGTGGAAACCGCAACCACCGGTAGTATCATCGCTCCTGCTATTGGTATGTTTGGTTTTGCATTGGCTCTTGCTATACCATTTAGTTTCTTTGCAATTTTCCCTTCATTCTTAGAAAGCATGCCAAAATCGGGTGGATGGCTCAATTCTGTAAAAGTTGTATTAGGGTTTTTAGAATTGGCATTAGCTCTCAAATTCTTGTCTGTTGCAGACTTAGCATATGGTTGGGGAATACTCGATAGGGAAACATTTTTAGTATTGTGGATAATAATATTTGCAATGTTAGGTTTCTATTTATTAGGTAAATTGAAAATGGCGCATGATAGTGACGTGCCTCATGTGTCTGTGCCACGTTTATTCATGTCAATTATTTCACTGTCATTTGCTCTCTATATGGTGCCCGGATTGTGGGGTGCACCGCTCAAAGCAATTAGCGCATTTGCTCCACCCATGTACACTCAAGACTTTAATCTATATGAAGGAGCTGTACATGCAAAATCATTGGATTACGAAACGGGTATGGCTTATGCCAAACAGGTGAATAAACCTGTGTTGATTGACTTCTCTGGCTATGGATGTGTAAATTGTAGAAAGATGGAAGCATCTGTGTGGACAGATCCTCGTGTAAAGAGCCTAATCGACGATGAATTTGTATTGATAACATTGATGGTGGACGATAAAACAAAGTTGCCCGAAATTATCGAGGTAGAAGAAAATGGCAGAACTACTAAGCTTAAAACAATTGGGGACAAGTGGAGTTATTTGCAACGACACAAGTTTGCTTCTAATTCTCAACCATTTTATGTGGTGCTTGATACTGACGGAAAACCTCTAAGCACATCGTATGCTTTTGATGAGAATATAGATAATTACGTGGAGTTTTTACAGTTTGGAATGAGTAACTTTAGCAAATAGCTAATTGATTATATTAGAATATATATATAAATACCGATAACAAAGTTCATGCTTCGTTCATCGGTATTTTTCATTTCCCAAATAGATACATAAACAATGAATAATAGAAAAGAGAACCTCCAAGCATTCAATCGTCTTTTGGATATCTTAGACGAACTGAGAGAGAAATGTCCGTGGGATAAAGTGCAAACCAATGAAAGTCTGCGAGCAAATACAATTGAAGAAACATACGAACTGTCTGAAGCCATATTGAATAACGACCCAAATGAAATAAAAAAAGAGTTGGGTGATTTACTGCTTCACATTATATTTTATGCCAAAATTGGTGAGGAGGAAGCTAACTTCGACATTGGCGATGTTTGCAATTCGATATCTGATAAGTTGGTCTTTCGCCATCCACATGTTTTTGGCGATACTCAAGCAGATTCACCCGAGATGGTAGAACAGTTTTGGGAGCAGATAAAGATGAAGGAGAAAGATGGGAACAAAACCATTCTTGATGGAGTGCCTGCTTCACTGCCTTCGTTGGTGAAAGCGTATCGAATTCAGGACAAAGCGCGCAATTCTGGTTTTGATTGGAATGAGCGTCGCGATGTGTGGGACAAAGTAAATGAAGAGATGGCTGAGTTGAAAGTAGAGGTTGAGAAAATGGATCAAGATCGTATGGAAGGCGAGTTTGGCGATCTACTATTTAGTATTGTGAACGCGGCTCGCTTATATAACATAAATCCCGACAACGCATTGGAACGCACTAATAGGAAGTTTATCAAGCGATTTACCTATTTAGAAAATGAAGCCAAACAAAATGGGCGTAACCTAAAGGATATGACACTTGAGGAAATGGAGGAAATTTGGCAACAGGCAAAAAAAGAGGATCAGGAATGAGAAATAAATTATGTCCACAGTGTAAAATTCATCGTTTTTATTTAAAAAATAATGCGGGAGAACGGTTAGTTGTTATTGTCAATCAAGATAAAGAAATTATCCCCATTCATCAGGAAGAATCATTGAATGGTTTTGATACATCAGTTCTATATTGTTTAGGGTGCAGTTGGCAGGGGAGTATGGATAGATTGCTTTGAAATGCACTTTTGAACTACTTTTTTCAAAACAGTTTCACGGCCATGAAAATGTTTAAATCAGATGAAAATTGCATCCATGGCGTAGAAAATGTTTGAAAAAAGATTATCTTCCTTTTCACGCCCTAATTCATGCCATTTATGACATAAATAATCAAATCCAGATGATGAATTCTCTTTACAAGATGTTTTTTCAATCATGAGTTGCATTTTTCTTCTTTCACACTATATTTCTATCATATTTGCTATGGAAAACCCCATTTTAGCGATTCAAAACATTTGTATGACCGTGAATTGAGTTTTCATCTGATGAATGCCGAATCCACGTCCGTGGATTTGATTTCTATCTATTTAATGGCGCATCTTTAATTGAATTGTAAAAAATAAGAGTCAATTACTTGCAATTTAGAACTTGTAGAAATATTAATAATGTTGGGAGTCTGATAAAGACTATTGAAGTCAAAGAACATCACTAAACTGTTATTCTCAATTATTCTATTATAGATAATTAAATGCCCCAATCAGTAAAGCTGATTGGGGCATTTAATTTATATGGGAGTTAGGTTAAGAATTGTATGTTGCAACAATCTAGTTACCATTTACTCAAATATTGCTGGTAACTCTTCGGGTGGCTGATCTTTTTTAACCACAAAGGCACTAATCTCCCAAAGCATATAGAGCGGGATGGTGACAACAAAAAGAGAGAAAGGGTCTCCCGAAGGTGTAATTAAAGCTGCTAAGATGAGTGAGCCCACTACTGCATGACGACGATATTTACGAAAAAAAGATCGATATACCAAACCCATATTTGATAATAGNNAGGAAGTTCAAAAACTATGCCCATAATAAGGATGAGCATATAGAAGTTGCTCATATATGAGTCGAGCGACAACATATTTTCTATATGTGAACTCAATTCAAATGTGATTAAGAATCTGAAAATGAGAGGGAAAACAATAAAGTAACCCACCAAACAACCGATAACAAACATAATTCCTCCAAAGGTGAAAGCCTTTTTGATATTTTTTGTTTCATTCTCGTACAATGCAGGGCTTACAAATTTCCAAACTTCATAGAAAAGATAAGGTATAGATAGAAGAACTGCAAAAGCAAAGGATGTAGAAATATAAGTCATAAACTGGGTAGTCATGTTTATATTGAGGATTGTCACAGAAAACGCATCGCTCGAAAAATCGGGAAGGAAGGGTAAATATTCCCCCATTTTTTCAAAAAACCTGTAAGTAACAAAACTAGAGTCGCGTGGAGCAAGTATAATGCTATCGAATATTTTAGGTATGATGATAAGACCCACTATCGTGAGTACCATCAACGCTATAATAATTCGAATTAAATGTCCACGTAATTCATCTAAATGGTCCCAAAAGGACATTTCATCTTTGCTCATTTGCTTTAATGCAATATGTTTAGTTTTTAAAAACCGATAGAGATGCCTACCGGTTTTTGAATTATGAAGTTCACTCTCGAAGGCTTAAATAAGAATTTTAGCTTTTGAGATTTACAAATAAAATGAATGGGAATATATTAGTTTTCAGAAGAGGTATCTGATTTCACGTCTTCTTCAATGTCTTTTAGTCCTTTTTTGAAGCTGTTGATACCTTTTCCTAATCCGCTCATAAATTCAGGTATTTTCTTTCCTCCAAACAAAAGAAGAATTGCTAGAACTATAATAGGAATTTCCCAACCGTTTAAATTGAATAATAATGGATTTAATAATGGATTCATGAAAGTAGTTATTAGAAAGTTTAATTTAATCTCTTTAGAATGACAAAAATAGAGTTTATTATTTTCACAAACAAAGGAATTAGTATAAAGATTAGAAAAAACAATCAATTTAGAACAAACAAGGCTTTTTTGTAGTGAAGGTCTACAAATTATCGTTTAAATGTTAACATTTAGGATGATAGGGTGTTTAATCTTTTTTCTCATTACATGAATAAAGTGTCATTTTCTATATTAACTTCAACGTAATAGTCAAACTACTCCAATATTTAAATCCATAAATATTGGAAAGTGGTCGCTGAAACCCCCAATGTAACGTGGTCCCAAATTAGTCCTATAAGGTCTTACTCCTCCATACTTCTCATCTTTTTCGGTCAAGAAGTCAGCATTGAAAATATGTGCTTCGTTGTTGTTAATTTTCAAACTATTTTCCTTCATCAATAGATTGCCACTAACGATAAACTGATCAAGCACATTCCATTGTCCTTGATACTTGAGAGTGCCAAAATCTCTCTCATTTATTCGATTTAAAAACATATTGTACAATTCATTTTTATTTAAATGATAATTGAGACTTCGTGCTTTCAGCACTTGATTAATGCTTTTATTGTCGGGGTGGTCATTGAAATCACCCATTATTATAATGTAGGCATCCTTTCTCACTGAAAATAGACTATCTGCCTTGTCTCTCAATAGCTTAGAAGCGTCTATGCGTCCACCTTCCGATTCCAATTGTCCACCATAGCGTGATGGAAAATGACAAACAAATACATCCAAAGTGTCACCCGAAACAACTTGACCTACAGCATGTAATATATTACGTGTTGGATGTGCATCTTTTCCACTTAACACCAACTCATATTCATTCTTTTCAAGCAATTTAAATAGATGACGTTGATAGAGAAGGGCCACATCAATTCCACGTATGTCAGGCGAGTTGGTAGTAATATAATCATATTCCTGTGAACGTATAGGAGAGCGTTTGGTTAAATCGAAAATCACACTGTCGTTCTCTATTTCACATAAACCAACCAAAGCAGGCGATTGCATTTCGCCTACTGCGGTAATGACCCTACCAATGTTGCGTTGCTTCTCCCAATATTTCCAATTATTCCAATTCATAAATCCACCAGGGAGGAAATCATGATCGTTTTTCAACGAATCATGCTTAGTGTCGAATAAATTCTCGACATTGTAAAACATTATACGGAAACTTTCTTGCGCAACTATCTCAGAGCAAGAAAGAATTGAAAAGCAAAAAAGAGATAGTAGAAGGTGTTTTCTTTTCATGTGTGTTCAATTTGTTTGAAAAGGAACTTTAATTCAGCTTGATTTTACATTATAAAAAAAAGGGAAACATTCTTTCCGTAGTGCCGAATGAATCGTNNTGTATCTTACTTTTCTACCGGCATATTTTCAAGCAATTTCACAAAGAAATCCCACCATTTGCCTACAGAAGCAATTTCTGTTTTCTCGTCTGGAGAATGTGCATTGCGAATAGTAGGCCCAATAGAAATCATATCCAACTCGGGATACTTCTCAAGGAAAAGTCCACACTCCAATCCGGCATGAATTACTTTCACTTCGGGGAACTTCTTGTAAAGGTTTTTGTATTCATCTTTGGCAACTTTCAGCACTATTGAACCGGGGTTGGGTTTCCAACCTGGATAGCCGTCATTATTACGAACCTCAGCTTTTGCCAATTTAAATACAGAGGACACCATATTCACAATATCGTGCTTTGCCGATTCTACTAAACTGCGTTGACTGGTGCCAATTTCAATAATATTATTCTCACGCATTTTCACCGAAGCCAAGTTAGTAGATGTTTCCACCACGCCAGGAATGTCTCTACTCATATCAATCACACCGTGAGGACAAGCATATAAAGCCAATACTAATTTTCTTACTTTTTTTGCACCAATTACTTTTTTAGGAGTGTCGGTAGATTCTAACGTAAGGTTTACATTCGGATCAGTATGTTTCAGCTCCTCTTGCACTTCGGCCAATAGAGTATTGAGTTTCACACGTACAGTCTCTTTGTGTTTATTTTTCACTCCACAAATAGAATAAGCTTCACGTGCAATAGCATTGTGAAGATTGCCACCATCTATTTCTGCTAAAACAAGTTTATACTCTTCATCTAGGAATTGAAACAAGAATCTGTTCAATATTTTGTTAGCGTTGCCCAATCCGTGGTCTATATCGCTACCTGAGTGTCCACCCTTGAGGCCTTTGACTTCTACCTTAAACCAGAAATAATTTTTTGGAGCTTCTTTAGGTTTATATTTGAAAAAAGCTTTTGTGCCTTTACCTCCTGCACAACCAATGTAAATTTCTCCTTCTTCTTCAGTATCAAGATTTAAAAGAATCTTGCCTGTCATGAAATTCTGCTCTAAAGCAAAAGCTCCAGTCAGTCCTGTCTCTTCATCAATTGTAAACAGAGCTTCAATTTTGCCATGAGCAATGTCTTTCGATGCCAACACTGCCAATTGAGCAGCCACACCAATACCATTGTCCGCACCCAGTGTAGTCCCCTTTGCTTTCAGCCACTCACCCTCTATTACTGTTTCGATGGGGTCGTTATCGAAATCGTGTTCTACGTCTGTGTTCTTCTCACACACCATGTCCACATGCGACTGAAGAATAATGGTGGGAAGTTTTTCTTTACCTTTGGTTGCTTCCTTTGTAATCAACACATTACCAGCTTTGTCTTGTTTGGCTTCCAAATTGTGTTTTTTTGCAAAATCGAGCAAATAGGCTAATATCTTCTCTTCTTTTTTAGAAGGACGAGGGATCTGAGTTATATCATAAAAGTAACTCCAAATCTCCACAGGCTTTAAATCTTTAATAGTCATACTTGTAAAATTTTTATAGCGTGTATTTTTTAGTATTTAGAAAAAGAATTACTACTTTTGATTATCAATCCATATTGACTTTTTGTAGCTTAATTCTTATTCTTATTCTGTAAATTTACGAGAAATATTTAGGAGCACAAAAAATTTTGTATCTTTAAGACGAATCTTTGGCAAATAATTATCTAATTAAACTATCTTTGCCACTCAAATAATATAAAATCATGTTATAAACTATCATCATATCAGTAATTTTATTGGCTATAGCTATCATGCTTATGGGCGTTAGAGTTTTTTTTACTAAAAAAGGAACTTTCGTAAACTCACACATTAGTGGCAGTCAAGCAATGAAAGATCGTGGCATATCTTGTGCTACTTCTCAAGAACGAGATCAGCAAGAACATGTGAGCCCTATTATAGAAATGCTTAAATCGGATAATTTATAAATTAATATATTAAGATGAAGAATAACTACGTTATCAGCGGCATCCTTGCTGCTGCATTGATTTTACTTTACATTTTACATTTCACATCTTCTCCAAAAAATGCTGGAGATAAAGTTAAGTATGAATTTGCAGCAGGTGATAGTGCAGCCCTACCGATAGCTTATGTGAATGTTGATTCATTGCTGATGAATTATAACTTTGCGACAGACCTTAACGAGGCACTGATGAGAATAGAAGAAAACTCACGTGCATCATTAACTCAAAAAGAACGTCAAGTACAAGCAGCTGCGCAAGAATTTCAGCGCAAGTTAGAGAACAATGCCTTTTTGACACAAAAAAGAGCTGAAGAAGAACAAACTCGTATTCAAAAAATGGGAGATGAGTATCAGCGCATGGCACAACAGTTGAGTAATGAACTCGGTTTAGAGCAACAGAAACTCAACCTTCAGTTGTCAGATAGCATTAGAAATGCTTTGCAAGAATTCAATAAGAGCAAAAACTTCGAAATGATTCTTAGCAATACAGCCTCTGATAATTTATTGTTGGCACATCCAAAATATGACATAACAAATGAAGTAATTGCCTTCTTGAACAAGCGTTACGGACCAGTTACATCTAAAACGGAAGTGAAGAAGTAATTTTACTTACTTAAACAAAAAAGATAAACTACATTCATTTATCATAAAGTTTTTTGAATGTTGATATAATCAAGGTGCTTTGAAGCTCATACATCATGTGAGACTTTAAAGCACCTTTTTTAAATCTAACATTTAAATAACACCATTTTACATGAAGCACTGGCAAAAATACATTCACAAACACAAAACATACGATAAATATGTCGTGCCGTCCGACTTCAATTATGGTATGGTAGTTGTGATTCCATGTTTTGATGAACCCGATGTGTTGACCACTCTCAATAGTCTTATGAGCTGTGTGCCAACTCAACATCCAGTTGGAGTGTTAGTGGTTGTAAATTCAAGTGAGATATCTGACTATACTATTGTGCAAAAAAATAAAGAGACTTACAATGAGTTAATCGCTTTTGCAAAAGATCACAATCAACCAAGTCTCTCTTTTCATGCTTTGCTCTGCGAGAATCTTCCCCGTAAACATGCAGGAGTGGGTTTGGCGCGCAAAATCGGAATGGAGTGGGCCGTAAGGGGCTTCTTTCAATCAGGGAATAGTGAGGGTGTTATTGTTTCATTAGATGCCGATTGCACTGTGTCTCAGAATTATTTGTGTTCAATAGAGGATGAGTTTTCATCCAGAACACCTAATTGTTGTGTAATAAACTTTCATCATCGTCTTGTTGATGATAATAGTTCTTTGCAAAGTGCTATCAATCAATATGAAGGTTACATCTGGTATTTCCGCAACGCTTTAAAGGCTATTCATTTTCCGCATTACTATCACACCATTGGCTCTGCATTTGCAGTATTGGCAGATGCTTATGTGCGAGAGGGTGGAATAGGGAGACAGCAAGGAGGAGAAGATTTTTACTTTCTTCAAAAAATGTTCAGCCTNNATTGATGGATACATTTGTCTATCCTGAAGCTCGCTTTTCAGATAGGATTCCTTTTGGCACTGGTCCGGCGTTAGAGAAGATAATAACATCTGAAAATGGAGTTTTGTCCGTTTATTCAGTAGAAGCCTTCAGAGCTTTACAAAGTTTCTTCAATCTTCGCATAGAGTTTTACAAACAGTCGGATGATGCTATAGCTACATTGATATCAGGTTTGCACCCTTCAATCTGTGAGTTCTTAAATGACAATAAACTCTTATCTGCTATCACAGATTGCAACCAAAATTCTGCTACAGAAGCCACGTATCAGAAAGGGTTTTTTCATCACTTTGATGCTTTTGTCATCATAAAGTACCTAAACTATGCCCACACCAGTCATTTTGCCTTAACCCCTATACACATAGCGAAAGATAAATTAGCCACTTTGCTTTGATATAACCTCTGTTTTTAGTATTTTTACACGCTAAAAAAGATGCGTTATACAACATCGTAATAAACGTTTATAAAACACCCGAATACAACTCAAAGTATGTTCAATATCAATTTTCTTGAAATAGTAAGTACATTTATTGTGCTATTTGCCATCATTGATGCCACAGGCTCTGTGCCCATTTTCCTGAACCTGCGCAGTCAGGGCAAATTCATCAATCCTGAGAAGGCCTCTCTTTATTCAGTTGCTATTCTACTGATTTTTCTATTTGTAGGTGAATGGATATTGAAGCTTTTCCAAGTTGATTTACAATCATTTGCCGTGGCAGGCGCATTGGTAATTCTTATTATTTCCATTGAGATGATTTTTGGTGTAGAAATTTTCAAAAACGATAGCCCATCAGGTTCTTCCACCTTAGTTCCTGTTGTCTTTCCGCTTATAGCTGGTCCCGGTAGTTTTACAACATTATTATCCATGCGCGCAGAGTTTCAAACAATCAATATTGTACTTGCTTTATTTCTGAATATATTGTTCGTTTATTTTGTATTGAAACATCTCGATTTGGTGAAGAGATTAATGGGTGTGTCGGGTGTTTATATTTTACGAAAGTTTTTTGGTGTCATCCTTATGGCTATTTCTGTGCGATTGATTACTGCTAATATGAGTGCGCTTATTCAAATAGTAGGACTAGAATAGAAATGTTATTACGAATTAGTAAGGAGACGGGTTTTATGTCTGGATTGACCGCAGG
>DENY01000204.1:2360-6850 GCA_002359825.1 Bacteroidales bacterium UBA2632 | reverse complement strand
ACGACAGGATCAACAACCGAGATATTCATTGCCTGCTTATGTGTAGGGCAAAGTCTTAACTTTTAATTTCTAATTAATTCCACTATATAGTTGTATTTCATCACTTTTAAGTGTCTCCTTTGCATTTATTAAACATATATAGAAAGATAAATTCTATAAAATATCGTATATTTGTAACCTTGTAATTGTTAGTGTTACTAAAGAATTATTTCGTATATTAATAGAAATCATTATAATTATCATTTTAAAATTAAAAACATGAGAATTGAAAGTATTATCGGAAGAGAAGTTATAGACTCAAGAGGGTTTCCTACAGTTGAAGTTGACGTAATGTTAGAATGTGGTGGTTTTGGTCGTACTGCTGTACCATCCGGTGCATCAACAGGCGAAAACGAAGCTATCGAACTTCGCGACGGTGACAAGAAAAGATATGGTGGTAAAGGTGTTTTAAAAGCAGTTGCTAACGTTAACGATATTATCGCTCCCGAACTTTTAGGTTGGGATGCTTCACAACAAGCAGACATCGACGCTAGACTTATAGAACTTGATGGCACTAAAACAAAATCAAATCTTGGTGCTAACGCAATGTTAGGTGTGTCTTTGGCTGTAGCAAAAGCCGCTGCTGATGCATTAGGAATGCCACTTTACAGATATATTGGTGGAACCAACACAGTAACTCTTCCAGTTCCTATGATGAATATCATCAACGGTGGATCTCACTCTGATGCTACTATTGCATTCCAAGAGTTCATGATTCGTCCAATTGGAGCATCATCTTTCAAAGAAGGATTACGCATGGGTGCTGAAGTGTTTCATGAATTGAAAAAAGTATTAGGCGAGCGCAGCTTGAGTACTGCAGTAGGTGATGAAGGTGGTTATGCACCAGCACTTAAGGGTACAGAAGATGCTTTAGAAACAATTTTAACAGCTATTAAAAGAGCAGGTTACAAACCAGCACAAGATATAACAATTGCATTGGACTGTGCTGCTTCTGAATTTTATGAGGGTGGTAACTACAACTATGCTAAATTTGAAGGTGACTCTGGTAAAGTTCGCACTCCATCAGAACAAGTTGATTTCCTTGCTGAATTAGTTGAAAAATACCCAATCGATTCTATCGAAGATGGTATGGACGAAGGAGACTGGGAAGGTTGGAAAATTCTTACCGACAGATTGGGCGACAAAATTCAATTAGTAGGTGACGACTTATTTGTAACCAACGTAGATTTCTTGAAAAAAGGTATCGAAATGGGTTGTGCAAACTCTATCCTTATCAAAGTAAACCAAATTGGTACACTGACAGAAACATTAGACGCAATTGAAATGGCTCATCGTCATGGATATACAAGTGTAACTTCTCACCGCTCTGGCGAAACTGAAGATTCAACTATTGCTGATATTGCTGTTGCAACCAACTCTGGACAAATTAAGACAGGTTCAGCAAGTCGTTCAGACCGTATGGCAAAATACAACCAACTGCTTCGCATCGAAGAGCAATTAGGCGACCGTGCAGTATATGGTTACAAACGTGTGAAATAAAAACGTTTATTTGACAATAGTATAATTGTCAAAACTGATTATAATAAAAAATAGCAATCCGAAGAGTTGCTATTTTTTTGCTTTATACTTTAAGAATATGCCAATGGGAGTAGTTTGCTCGCAAGAATTATGATCTGATTACCTCGATGAGTAGACGAACTCCGCAACTAATATGGTCATTCAGCTTGTTGAAATGTGTTGAAAGAACGTTTTTGAGCAGTTATAATAAAAGGATTCGACATGCGCATCACTATGATGTTTTAAATGTAATAACGTGAGTTCGGGATAANNGCTCTATGATCACAACAGACAAAGTTATAGAAATTTTTTGTATAGCAGACGACTTTTGCAAAGAATATGAAAAGGAAATTCAGAACCATCAACTTCAGGCAGATAGTGTAACAAAAAAGAGAAACCGACCAACACAAATGTCGCAAAGTGAGATTATAACTGTGATGGTTTGCTTTCATTGTGGAACTTTCCATAACTTCAAGCATTACTATCTCTTTTATATTTGTAAGCACATGAGTAGTTACTTCCCTAAGGCTGTTTCATATAACCGTTTTTTAGAGTTACAACCTAGAACAATTGTACCTCTCATGTTGCTACTAAAATTAGTTGGATTTGGAGAATGTACAGGTATTACTTATGTGGATTCTACTCCTATTAAAGTATGCCATAACAAACGCATTTATTCAAACAAAGTGTTTAAAGATCTAGCTAAGAGAGGGAAAAGTACAATGGGTTGGTTTTTCGGATTTAAACTCCATTTAGTTTGTAACGAAAAGGGGGAACTGCTTAACTTCTCACTAACTAAAGGCAATGTCGATGATAGAAACCCTGATGTAATCAATGTTCTCACAAAGGATTTATTCGGCAAGCTTTATGCAGATAAAGGATACATTAGCCAGAAGCTTTTCGAGATGCTTTTTGATGAAGGAGTTCACTTAGTGACAGGCATACGCTCTAATATGAAAAACAGTTTAATGTCATTTCGTGATAAGATTCTTTTACGTAAAAGGTCAGTTATAGAATCCATAAATGATGAGCTCAAAAACATCTGTCAGATTGAACATTCAAGACATCGTTCCACTCACAATTTCATCATGAATATTATTGCTGCGCTTGTAGCATATTGTTTCTTTCCAAAAAAACCTTCAATCAAATTTGAAGTGGAAAAATCAAACCAATTAACTATTTGGAGGTAATCTTATCCCGAACTCACGTTATTAAGCATTATCTCTATTTCTAACTACAGATATATCTAAAATAACCCCTATTATTTTGCATATTATACAGATATACCTATATTTGTATATAAAAATCAATTCAACAATGAATAGAGACTTGTATGCTTTATCGAATAGTGCAATAATCACCGACCTGGGCAAACGTTTTGCAACCTATCGAAAAAGAATTGGATACACCCAAAAAGAAATATCACATCATACAGGACTAAGTGTTTTCACAATTAGTTCTTTTGAGAGTGGTGCTTCTACGGGCATCACATTGGCCTCTCTCTTAAGGCTCCTAAGGGCAATAGAGAGTTTGGAAGAGATAGAAAAGATATTGCCTGAACTACCTATCAGTCCTAAGAAAGTGTATGAAGAGCAGCAGAAAGCGAGATAATTATGGATTCAAATGCAGTAAAAGTCACTTTGTGGGGCATGGATGTTGGCTATCTAACTTGGGATAGAAAGCAGAAATTAGCACTTTTCGAATACGACAAGAGTTTTCTTGACAGTGGTCTTGATATAGCTCCTTTAACTATGTCTATAAATAGTCAAAGGAGCAAAAAGGGAATATCATGGTTTGGAAATTCTGATAAGCTATATGCGGGTTTGCCCCCAATGTTGGCTGATTCACTTCCCGACAAATATGGGAATTCACTCTTCAATGCTTGGTTGCGAGATAATAAGATTTCAACAAATAAAATTTCACCCGTAGATCACTTGTCATTTATTGGTTCAAGAGCGATGGGAGCTTTTGAGTTTCACCCTGCCAAAGAATTAGGAGATGAAAGCACTTTTGATGTAGATGTTCAAAAACTATACCTCTTTGCTAAAGAAGTGTTATCTGAAAAAGAAAACACTGTTTTACAAGCTGAAAACTCAATTCTATGGCAAGATTTAATCAAGATAAGTTCATCGCCAGGAGGCAAAAGGCCTAAAGCAATTGTAGCAATAAATGACGTGACAAATGAAGTGAAATCTGGACAAGGAGAAGTCCCAAAAGGATTTGAGCACTATATTCTTAAATATGATGACAACTCTTCTTACCCTTTCGCCAAGCTCGAATATGTGTACTATTTGATGGCAATAGAAGCAGGCATAGATATGATGCATTCTGAATTAAAAACCTATGGTGGAGTCACTCATTTCCTTACTAAGCGATTTGATAGACAGGGAAATGATAAGCTACATATCCAAACATTAGCTGCTATGTCTCCCTTAGCCAATAGCTATGAAGATTTATTTGTTGTCATTCGTAAACTCCATTTATCTTATGAAGATACTGAACAACATTATTTACGAATGGTGTTTAATATATTGGCTAAGAATGTGGATGATCACACCAAGAATTTTGCATTTATAATGAATAGAGAAGGTGATTGGAGATTGTCACCTGCTTATGATATAACATTTAGTGTTGATCTATCAGCTCCAGCCTATGTCAATACGCACGCTATAACTGTTAATGGGAAAGATGACGATANNGCTTTAATAGAACAAGTGAAGTCGGCTATTTCTAAATTCGAAGTGTTGGCCAAACAAAATAATATTAATAATAAACTCATATCAGATATTTTAAAGCGTTTCTTGTATGTATAATGAAGTCCTCTTTTAGAGTTGATTTAAGGGTGAACATAACAATAATATCACCACCTGCGGGGTTCTGTTTCTTTTGCTACATACAATTGATACAATAATGTCAGTCCTTCGGACTTGCAT
>DENY01000204.1:0-2240 GCA_002359825.1 Bacteroidales bacterium UBA2632 | reverse complement strand
CATACAATCCATTCTGGATTGCTAACTTCTGAATAGTGATGATATTATTTGCATTCTAAAAATCATGATTCAAACTATTATATTCCCCCAATTATTTCCAAATCATCCAAAAAACACTTTCCTTTGTATACCGAAAAAAACCATATGTTACCATCTGTACTCTATTTGATTGCAAACAATACATTCTAGAAGATGTTATGGTACATGTTGATGCAACAAAGATTAAATAACACCAACATTCCGCGTCATGCAAGGATGTTTAATTTATTATAGATACAAAAAAATGAAACGATATTTCAAACTTTTATTCTTGGCTAGTATTGTAGCCTTCACCCTATTGTCTTGCTCCGAAAAGAAATTGGAAGATGGTACCTACACACTAGAAGTATATGCTACGAATGACCTCCATGGACGTTTTTTTGACTCGCTCTATGTGAGTAAAGAGAACCAGGTGGTACACCCCTACTCATTGGCATCGGTGGCTACTACCATGAATCAAGCCAGAGAAAACAATGATAATGTTTTGTTGATAGATATAGGCGATCATCTGCAGGGAGACAATGCGGTGTTTTACTCCAATTTTATTGACACGGTGTCTATGCATATATTTGCAAGGGTGATGAATTATTTGAACTATGATGCTGTAGTGGTAGGCAATCACGATATAGAGCCTGGACAATATGTGTATGACAAGGTGATTGCCGAATTAGATGCCCCATATCTTGCAGCCAATGCCATCAACACCAATACGGGGAAGCCCTATTTTGAACCCTATAAGATTATAAATAGGAATGGTGTAAAGGTTGCCGTTATTGGATTGACCAATCCAAATATTCCCAACTGGTTGTCGCCCCATCTGTGGAAAGACATTGAGTTTGAAGAGGTGGTGCCATCATTAGAATATTGGGTGAAAGAGGTGAGGGAGAAAGAGAAACCACATTTTGTGATAGCTGCTATACATGCAGGACTGGGCGATGAGGAGGGAAATGATAAAGAGAATCCTGCACGCTATGTGGCTAAAAATGTGAAGGGTATAGACCTTGTGTTGGCAGGGCATGACCATAAAGTGACTGCCGAGAAATTTATGAATGGCGATAAAGAAGTATGGTTGTTAGAAGGAGGCTCACGTGCTGCCGCCCTCTCTAGGGCCTCTATTGAGCTAACAGTGAAAGATGGTGCTGTAGTTGCTACTAACGTGACAGGAGAGAGCCTAAACATGACTGGTGTGACTCCTGACCCAGTGTATTTGGAATTCTTTAGAGAAGATTTCTTGAAGGTGAAGAAGTTTACAACCCGTGAAGTGGGAATGCTCAACAACGATATAGCTTCTCGTGATGCCTATTTTGGACCTTCGGCCTATATCGATATGATACATACACTGCAACTGGATGCTTCGGGGGCTGATGTCTCTTTTGCTGCTCCACTATCTTTTGACGCTAAAATTGAGAATGGAATGCTGATTTATCAGAACTTGTTTGATATTTACCCATTTGAAAATCAGTTGTATGTGATAGAGATGACGGGTCAGGAAATAAAAGATTACTTAGAGTTTTCTTATGGCATGTGGTTGAATCCCGATCCTGTGAAGAATGGTCATTTGCTCAACATTGGGTTGGATGACAAAGGTAAGAGATGGAGATTTAAAGAGCCAAGTTATAATTTTGATTCGGCAGCAGGTATCAAGTATGAGGTAGATGTTACCAAGAAGGAGGGAGAGAGAGTAAAGATATTGAGCAAGGTATCGCTTGTGAATGATAATGTCTTTAATATGGGTGCCACCTACAAAGTAGCCCTCACATCTTATAGAGCCAGTGGAGGAGGCTACTTGCTGGAACAGGGTGCTGGTATCTCCAAAGAAGAATTGAATGGCAGATTGGTTGAGAGATTATCCGATATAAGAGAATTGCTCTATATACACTTTTTAGAGCATGGTTTCATTGATGGACTCAAACTCAATCATTGGAAGTTTGTACCCCAAGATGTTGCCTCTAAATTGGCGGAGAAGGACTATAAATTGATGTTTGAGTAGTATTAATTTGCGATTGCGTAAATCAATAAAAAGCCTGCAAGTCAAAGTATATATTTGATGTTGCAGGCTTTCTTATTGTTATCTATTTCACTCCAGTCACAGTTATCGAATATATGCCCACATTGCCAGCTTTATAGTCGGCAATAGTCTCTTTGCTGAGGTGCTCTTCTAGCACATCGTCTGGGATTTCTACTGTTTTGGTTTTCTCGGC
>DENY01000159.1 GCA_002359825.1 Bacteroidales bacterium UBA2632 | reverse complement strand
CTCTTCGTCCATGGACGAAGCAATTTTCTGCTGTATTTTGTAATATCTTACCACATGAAACCTACTTTGTTCTAAAAGAGTAAAAACAGCAGGGATACTTGAGTAATATAGCTCTTTTCTAATAATGAAAATTCATCAAATTACATTATATTTTATAGTATAAATCAGTAAGCTTATTGAATAAACTTATTATCTTTGTAAGGTGTACGAAATGAATTAGACCTACCATGTGTATTAAATGAAGTTTTAATTCATGAAATAAACTACAAATCTTTCAAATATAAAAAATAGGTCTAAATCAATAACAAACATCTAATAATTAAAATGTAATTTTTATGAAAAAAAAAATTGTGTTAAGCTTCTTGATGCTAAGTTTTGCGTTACTTTTTACTTCACCAGCTTGGGCAAATAGCCCCAGTGATAATTCTCAAACTGATGAGAAAATTGAAATGCTTGAAAAAAAAATTAGTTTGATGCCAAATCTATCTGGTTATTTACAAACTGGGTGGAACTACACAAGCAATGATGAGAAAACTACATCTTCTTTTCAAGCAAAACGTCTTCGTCTTTTAATGGATGGAAATGTGGCTCCTAACATTTCTTTCCGTTTGCAAATTGAAGCTTTCAGTGGCATTTCTGGTACAACTAACGGTCGTGGACAAAAGAGTCTTCAAGTAATGGATGCATTTGCAACATGGAAGATAAATCCTCAATTTCAAATTAGAGCTGGACAATTTTACACCCCAATGGGATTTGAAAATTATGACATTTCACCAGCAACTCTGGAAACAGTTGATTTCTCTAATATTGTTTACCGTATAGCATGTCGCAACCCTATTAGCTACGATTTCGTAGAATATGGTCGCGATCTTGGTGTTATGGTAATAGGTCATCTTCTTCCTTCACAAGAGGGATTTAACTACTTAAGCTATGATATTGCATTGACAAACGGAGCGCTTCCAATGAAGGATGACAATAATACTTCTAAGGATTTGATTGGTGCATTGACTGTGCGTCCAATTAAGCACTTAATGATTAAGGGTGCTTATAACTGGGGGGAGTATGCTAATGATAATGGTAATTTCCAAGCGATGGATCGTTATGTATTAGGTGCATGGTACAATAATCCTCTAGGATTAACACTTCGTTCTGAATTTGGTCAAATTAAAAGTAGCTCTGCTACTAAGATTGATGAAACCGGTGCGTATGTTCTTCTAGGTTGGCGAGCTGACAAATGGCTTCCTGTAGTACGTTGGGACATGTATAAAGATGCTGAAAATGAAACGACAAGCAACAATTACAATCGTATCCTTGCAGGGGTTACTTATCATGTAACTAACAACTTTAAGTTACAAGCTAATTATAATCACAAAATGTTCACAGATAAAGCTAAAGAAGCCTTAGGCTATGATTCAGATAATCAAGTACAAATTATGGCTCTTTATAAATTCTAATAGACACTCTTTTTTTATTACCATTAAAATTTTAATCTTATGAAAAAGTTATTTTTTAGTTTAGCGTTACTCGTTGTGGGTATATCAATAAGTGCTCAACACATAGGAACTGAGTATCGTTTGAAAAAAGTTATTCCCGTAGAAGGCCGCCAAGGAATAGCAATCGATGAAAACTACTACTATGTATCTAATACTACAGCTCTTTTAAAATATGACAAAGAGGGTAATCTTTTGATGAGGAACGATCAACCGTTTCAAGATCCGGAAAAAGCTAATCACTTTGGTGATATTGATATCTTTAATGGCGAAATTTATACTGGCCTAGAGAAATTTGAGTATGGTCGTGGATACAATATTGCAATTTCTGTTTATGATGCAGAAACATTACAGTGGAAACGCGATTTACCTTGGTCTCCAGAATCAGGACAAGTAGAAGTTTCTGGAATTGCTGTAGACCGCGAAAAGAATATGGTTTGGATGACTGATTGGGTTGATAGTCGATATGTTTATTGCTATAGCTTAGAGACTGGTCAATATTATACTAAAATGCAGTGTCAACCTACTCCATATTGGGCTCAAGGTGTTTTTATAGCTGATGGTAAAATGCTGATTACTGCTGATGATGGTGAATCTATGTATAATATACCTGACAATATTTATATGATTGATATTCCTGCGGTTCCTTTCACTGGATTGAAAGAGGGTACTGAAGTAGTTAAAGAAACTCCATTCAGTGTTAAGCTTGGTAAAGATGGTAAACCTGAAATGCGTACAGGCAAAATTGCAGCTGGTGCACAACACGGTAGAGTTGAGTTGTTCCGTGAAATGAATGACTTCCGCCGTACTGGTGAGATTGAAGGACTTTCCATTGACCCCACAAATGACGACTTAGTAGTTTTGAATAACCGAGGAACAACAATCGTTCTTGGTATGTCACAAGGACCTATAGAAGCTGAAGGCTATACGAAGGAAGTTCGTGAGCTTTATATTTATGAGAAAGTGAAATAAGCTCTTGTAATACATATAATAATAAAGAAACGAGGTCTTAGGGCTTCGTTTTCTTTATTTATAGCTCATGGTGCAGTAATGGTTCATTTGATATGTACGTGGGAAATAGAAAAATAAAAAAAGTGAACGGGCTTCTCCTGACTTCGACACTTCAAAGTTTAACTTTTAGTAAACAGTTGTAGTTCTGCACTATATGGTTTTTGCATCACCTATTTGGGTGACGCAAGCATAAATATAAGTACTTTTGTGTATGTTTATTCGCA
>DENY01000125.1:3953-4130 GCA_002359825.1 Bacteroidales bacterium UBA2632 | reverse complement strand
ACGCACACCCTCACCATAGAAAGATGGCATATAAAAAGTGCTCAGTATGTTGCGTTCATAAGAGTAGAGTCGGGCATTAAAAGTGTCCGATTTGAAATATCCCACGAAACCGTCACCCTGTATAATCTTATTCCCACGGTGTCCAAAATTCTGAGAAACCATGTAGCCCAACTCGTT
>DENY01000125.1:2919-3832 GCA_002359825.1 Bacteroidales bacterium UBA2632 | reverse complement strand
GTTTATGTGTTTGGTAGGGTAGGACAGTGGTCGTTTTTTCATCGGGGTATTTCGTGTTCTTATCTTTGCGTTTAAATTTATAGCGAACTTCTAAAAAGGTTTCACGCCTGAAGTTGTAACTTGCCAAAGCATACAAATCAAGAGCCGTAGATGGTTCCTGAACATTATATTTTGGTTTTGGGAATTTCACTACATCTCCAAACATAGACACAGTGACCCTCGCTAAGGGATAAAAAGTAGTCCCTAAATAAAAACCACGTTCATTTTGAACCCGGCTCCCATCGGAAAATGCTTTCGCATACATTGCCTGATAGCTCGATGGATAGTCACGATAGAGCAATGTGAAGGAAGCCAATGANNTATTCTAAGGCATGTAAGTGAGCAATTGTTCCATTTTGAGAACGGGCAGTCTCTCCAGCAAAATTGAACTTTGAAAACCGATATGAATAATCAATTCCCAAATTAACACTCTCACTGCCCCGCCAATATTCTGCATTATAGAGTCGCAAGGTGGGGTTATATACTCGGTTATAGGCATGATGCAGACCACTCACTCCAATTTGAAACGTATTGATGCGATAATTCACATTTGCACCCATCACTTGTTCTCGCGTATTGTTCCGTTTTGTAAAGTCGAGTGGCACACGATGATATCCATCTGTTTTGAATGAAGTAATATCTGCATTGGATGAAACATTGCCATCAATCAACTTATTGGAATAGAATGTTGTGATGTCTATATTTTGCAATCGTACCACTGCCGCTGCACCTCTAAAGAAACCGCTCTCAGCAGTAGAAAAATGCCGTTTTGGTAAGCTTGTTTGCCTTACAATGTTGTTTGAAAAGAAGCCTTTGCCCAACATAAAATCATTATTCAACACCAATCCCTGACCAAATGACAATCGGTAATCGC
>DENY01000125.1:539-2851 GCA_002359825.1 Bacteroidales bacterium UBA2632 | reverse complement strand
CGTCGCCAACATACTTCCTGTTGGGATATTTAGACAAGATAGAATCTGAAAAGTCTCCATAACCGGCTCTTTTATTCAATGTTTTATCGAATCGCAATTGCACATTGTGACGTGAATATTTGATGATTTCCCCTAAATTGAAAGGCTCTTTCTTCTTCTCCATTTCGCCAACATAAAAGAATGGCAATATTAGTTCTACAGTAGCATAATCGAGCATATACACATTGCGTAGCTCAAACACTGTGTAAACAGGTCTGTTCTTTTCAAGAAAGTCGGCAATAGCATTTGCTTGGTTTGTAGTGATCAGAGGGAACATCTCTAACTCATCACGCGTTACTGCGTTGAGACTCATCGGGTTTAGCTCCTTAAAACTCAGCTCTTCAAACATATTCTCAATGGAAATTTCATCCATTTCTTCTTCAGCAAGCTGCTCAAGGTGAGTGCGCCAATCATTTGATTGCGCATACAAATCTGGTAGTATAAACAACGATACTACAATAATTAATCCGAGTGAGAACGATCGAATCATTTTTCAAATAATTTTCACATAATCTGATTGTGTCTAAAAGTGTGCTTAGAGTTAAAGCGCAAACTTAGCAAATTAACTTAAAGTAACCAACGTATATGAAATATATTTCGTTGAAAGACAGATTGTTTATTGCTCCTTATTTTCCTATTTTCGTATTTCACATTAAAATTGAAAAGATATGGCAGAATGTTTCATTTATGGAGAAAAAGAAATAGAGTTTCTGAAAAAATCAGATCCAGTACTTGCCAAAATCATAGAAGAAGTCGGCCCGATAAAACGCACTATTATTCCCGATTTATTTACCGCTCTGGTTAATTCAATTGTGGGACAACAAATATCTTCAAAAGCAATGGATACTGTTTGGGGACGCTTTGAAGAACGATTTCCTCAAATCACACCTGAGACGATAAACAATGCAACGTTAGAAGAGATTCAGCAATGTGGTATGTCGATACGAAAAGCAACCTATATAAAAGAGGCAGCTGCTAAAATAGTTTCGGGTGAATTAGATATTGACGAACTCTATACACTATCGGATGAAGAAGTAATCGAAAAGCTTTCGGCACTGCATGGTGTAGGAATTTGGACTGCTGAAATGATTATGATTTTTTGTATGCAACGACCCAATATTATGAGTTGGGGCGATCTTGCTATTCAACGCGGACTACGCATGCTATATCGTTATCGGAAAATAGACAAAAAGTTGTTCCAAAAATATAAACGTAGATTTACTCCTTATGCCTCTGTTGCTTCACTTTATCTTTGGGCAGTTGCAGAAGGAGCGCGGGACTTGAAAGACCCTGCACTTAAATTGGCGAAAAATAAAAAATAAATAATGTTCCAAATGATGCATAGAAACATTAGATTTGCATCTAAAAAAAAGAAATAATCTATGCGCTGTTTTCTTATCAGTTTGTTAATACTTACATTTATGTATGCTTGTCATCCAAAGCAAAGCAGCGATGAGCAAACAATTCAACAGGAAGAAGCAACTGAAGTAGAACTCATTCAAGAAGTTGACACCATAATAATTGATAGTCGATACACTTTTACAGAAGCAATAGAAGGTTCAAATGCTCCACAATCAGTAATTGACCAATTAGAATTGATAGATGTAACCTACCTAACCACTGACGAAAAACTTCACCAAGGACAAATACTAACCAACAAGAGATTGGCACAAGATATAAAAGAAATTTTTGAGTTTATGCTCGAACAAGAGTTCATCATTGAGAGAGCCATCCCGATAGTGGCATATAACTGGAGCGACAGTCTCTCCATGGCAAACAATAACTCTTACAGCTTTTGCTATCGCAATATCGCCTATTCCAATCATGCAAAGGGATTGGCCTTAGATATCAATCCACGGTTCAACCCATTACGATGGAAAACCAAAGACCTACCCAACAAACCCCATGGAGCTGTATTAGACACCACCGTAAATGGAACTTTACACCCCAATCATCCAGTAGTTCAAGAATTTAAGAAGCGTGGCTTTCGTTGGGGGCACACATTTACTAAGTATTGGGATGATCATCACTTTGAGAGGAAGTGAGGAAAATAATAATTTCAAGTTTCTATGTTTTTCAGGATAGATTATAATTTATTCACTAACTTTGGAATCTATACATTTTAACTTACTTGACATGGATAACTTAATTGATAAATATTTAAGAAGAATAGAAACAGAAGGTGACCTTGGCGAAAGCTATAAATGGGAGGCTATTAATCATTTTCAAAAGATATGGGACATTGATGACAAAAACTTTACTGAAATGTTTTA
>DENY01000125.1:0-529 GCA_002359825.1 Bacteroidales bacterium UBA2632 | reverse complement strand
TTTCATAACAAAAGCTGTTAAGTACTTTCCTGAAGAAGTCAAAGTGATGTTCGAAAATCTTTATAACGAAGAAGAGCAACTTGAAAACCGAATACTTGTCTTTCAAAAAGTCGCTAAAGCATTAGTGCCTAAAGTAAAAGAAGTTACTGAAAAATCTAAGTTAAGCCATCAACAGGATGAGCGCACAATAGCAGTATATCTTACTTTTAAATTCCCTGAAAAATATTACCTTTATAAAAACTCATTTTATGAACATTTATGTAAGAAGTTGGCTGTTCAAAAAATGAAAACAGGTAAAAGATTATTTCATTATTTGCAACTTGCAGAAGAATTGAAGAAAATGTATGTAGAAAACAACGAAGAGATACACAAACTTCATAATAAAATATATCCACGAACAAGTTGGAATGATGATAATTTGATAACTCAGAACTTCTTGTATATTATGTTGGAAAATCGTCAAAAATACTGGCTTTACTCACCTGGTGAAAAAGGCTCGAAGTGGGATTTGTTTTACGAAGATGGAATT
>DENY01000127.1:18337-18524 GCA_002359825.1 Bacteroidales bacterium UBA2632 | reverse complement strand
GGATAATCGGGCCAAATATCTTCAATAGATTCAAATACCTCGCCCTCATCTTCTATCTCTTGCAGGTTTTCTACCACTTCCATGGGAGCACCCGAACGTTGAGCAAAGTCAATAAGTTCATCTTTAGTAGCTGGCCATGGTGCATCTTCCAGTTTCGAAGCTAATTCAAGTGTCCAATACATATTAT
>DENY01000127.1:0-18259 GCA_002359825.1 Bacteroidales bacterium UBA2632 | reverse complement strand
TATTTAGTTAATTCTTTACTTTTCGCAAATGTAGCAATAAAATTCAATATTGCACTATTTTTGTTCCCAATACATCTCTTTTCCAGTTTTTTGGCACTCAATGCGTGCTGCTAAAAAGAAGAAATCCGATAATCTGTTCAAAAATATCAAAATCATTTCGTGTATAGGGAATTCATCAGCTACTCTATAAACGTTTCTTTCTGCTCTGCGGCATACGGTGCGACAAATATGTGCACGTGCTGCCGACTCACTTCCTCCAGGGAGAATGAAGCGTGTTAATTTTGGCAATTCAGCGTCCATCTTGTCCATCATAGTTTCTATTGCTTCGATATCGGATTCTTTAATTATTTGAGCTGAATTTTCTGTTTGTGCTTCTACTTCAGTGGCTAAATAAGAACCCACTACAAATAGTTTGTTTTGCNNCGACCCACAAAACTGTTTAGTTCGTCAACGGTTCCATAAGCATCCAAGCGAATATGAGTTTTGTCGACACGTTTTCCTCCAACCAATGAGGTTTTACCTTTATCGCCTGTTTTAGTATAAATAGAGCTTTTCTTTATCATTGTATAATGTTTATTCTTTTACTTTTAAGTGATTAAAAATATAAATCGTAGTTTAAATTGGGTAACGACGGTTTGAAAAAACCTATTCCAACCTCCCCTAAATCAAAACTCATTGTGAGTGTATCCAGCTTGAGTATCTTTTGCCACGTTTCTTTGTTCTTTTCACCCTTGTTTATATGGTTTACAACCATAAAGCCATCACTCCTCATTGTGCTATATATCACATCAAGTGTATCTTCTTGTTGAAGAGGATACTCCATTAAATCCCAAATAATAGCATCAAAACTATTTCTCTTTGTAGGTAACACATTTTTGAATATAATGTTCCCCAATTTCTCAGCAAGTAGCGATTGGGCTGTTCTTGATTTGTCTTCGTCTTGCTCAACACAAACTATTGAGGTTTGTTTAGAATGTGCACTGATATACAGGGTGCTTATCCCTAATCCCGAACCAATTTCTAAAATATTCTTTGAGTTGAATCTATTAATCAACCTAAATATCAATTCTGCATACTTAATATTGGCTTGTTTCTTAAGTCCAGCTTTGTCTATCTTTCTTCTGTTTTCTTCATATATGTAGTAACTGTGGGGAGTGTGAATAGTATCCAAAATTAAATTAAATGCAAAAGGTGAATGCACTCCAAATCCTGCAGCATGGCGTCTGCGATGAATAAATCGAAAGATATTGTTAATGTTTTTCACAAAAAGAAATTGTTTATCTTATTAAAGTTTTTGTATCAATGCAACTGCGTAAGCTGTGATTCCTTCTTCGCGACCCACAAATCCCATCTTCTCTGATGTTGTTGCTTTAACTGAAAGACAATCTAAGTCAATGTTCAATATATTGCTCAATGTCTCTTGTATGTTAGGGATGTATGGGTTTAGTTTGGGTTGTTCGGCACATATGGTTGCGTCGATGTTGCCAATTGAATATCCTTTGCTTTGCAATAGTTGATCGGTTAGTTTCAACAGAATCTTGCTATCAATGTTTTTATACGCCTCATCAGTGTCCGGGAAGTTGTATCCAATGTCTCGTAAGCTGGCTGCTCCCAACAGTGCATCACAAATAGCATGGATAAGCACATCGGCATCCGAGTGGCCGGCTAAGCCTTTATAATCTATTTTCACACCACCAATCCAAAGCTCTCTGCCTTCTTGAAAGCGGTGCATATCATATCCAAAACCGACTCTTGTGTTCATATCTTAGTTTATTGATTGAGTTATTAACCATAATAAAAGCGTTATGGTTCGCTTTTAACTACTGAGCACATTCAAAAGCTCTTTTATCTTATATGGAAATCCAATAACTTCTTGTTTTCTATAAAACCTTCCAAATGATCGTCTATCTTTACTGGGCCAATTCCCGCTGGTGTACCCGTAAAAATGAGGTCGCCAATTTTTAATGTAAAGTATTGGCTTACATACGCGATTATTTTATCAATAGAATATATCATATTGCTCGTATTGTCTTTTTGTACAGTTTCTTTATTGATGTCGAGATGAAAGTTAATGTCCTGAATATCTTGAAACTCTCCCTTTGAAACAAAGTTACCAATTGCCGCAGAATTATCAAAGCTTTTGGAAATTTCCCAAGGTAGGCCTTTTTCTTTTAGACTCTTTTGTAAGTCACGTGCGGTGAAATCAATACCTACCGTTAGTTCATCGTAGTATCTATTGGCAAATTTCTCAGCAATGTTTTTTCCAAGACGGTTTATTTTTACAACCATCTCTGTTTCGTAATGAATCTCGTTAGAGAAATCGGGAATAAAGAATGGTTTCCCGTCTTTGAGTTGAGCTGACTCAGGCTTCATGAAAATAACTGGTGTTTCGCTTTTGAAAGTCCTTTTCATCTCAATATTGTGAGACTCGTAATTGAGCCCTACCGCTAATATTTTCATTATGGAAGTATATTATATGTAATGTTGGAAGAGGATGTTATTTTTTACTGTCATCACTCGCATTTACAGATAAACGATTGAACATAACAGCTAAATGTGCATAAAGAGAGGTGTTTTGAAGAACGATATGTTCTGGCACTCTAATTCTAAAAGGAGTGAAATTCCATATGGCACGAATGCCGTTTTGAATTGCAAAATCGGCAATTTCCTGTGCATTGTCTGGTGGAACTGTGAGAATGGCAATGTCGGCATTTATTGTCTTATTATGCTTGGCGAAGTCTTCAATGTCATAAACTGAGATATCGTTAATCTTGGTTCCTATTACCTTGTCGTTTACGTCAAAACCAGCAAATACTTTCAATCCAAATTGCTCAAGTCCTGAGTCACTTAGCAGTGCTCCACCTAAACTTCCCACGCCCAACACCACAGCTCGATGTTGAGATGTGAATCCCAAAAATTGCTCTAAAACATCAATTAGCACTTCAATTTCGTAACCAACCCGAGTTTTGCCAGCTACTTTCACATAAGATAAATCTTTGGCTATTTGTGTGGATGAAACGTTTATTTTTTTTGCTATCTGTGTGGATGAAACATGTGTTTGTCCTTTCTTCTTTAGCAATTTGATATAAGCCAAATACCACGGAAGTCTTCTTAGCGCGGGTTCAGGTACATTCCAATTAGGTATAGAAGAATTATGCATAAATGGGAGGTCTTAAAAATGAGATTCTTAAAAATATATGGACAAAGTTATTGATTTTTATCGAACTTGATTCTATTAAAAGAAATATTTCTTTAATTGATTCTTTTATCTTTGTCGAATGAATACTTTTATCAACAATAAAATTGAAAAGCATCCTTTGAAACCATTTATTTCTCCAAAAGTCAAAGTAATGATGTTTGGGAGTTTTCCCCCAGCTCGTTCTAAATGGAACATGGAGTTTTATTATCCTAATTTCATGAATGATATGTGGCGTATATTTGGGGTGGTATTTTTCAATAATAAAAACTACTTTCTGGCAAAAGATCAAAAGTCTTTTGACGTAGAGCTTTTGAAATCAACTCTCATAGAAAAAGGGATTGGTATTGCAGATATGGGGCAGAAAGTAATTCGGTTGAAGAACAATGCATCGGATAAGTTTCTTGAAATAGTGGAACCTTTAAATCTATCGGAAATTCTATTTCAAGTTCCTTTGTGTCAAACCTTCATTACAACGGGTGAAAAAGCAACCGAAGCACTTCGTGTTCACTTTTCAGACAAAATAAAACATCCTCCCGTGGGAGGATGTGAGTCGTTCAAATATCTTGAACGTGAGTTCAGTTTGTACCGTATGCCTTCATCTTCTCGCGCATATCCAATGGCGTTAATCAAGAAAGCAGCCATTTATAAACGATGCTTTGAAGAGATTGGGTTGTTGTAATTTAGATGCTAATTGTTTTAAATCATTACATCATCAACCCCATGTCATTAATAGGATTTAGCTTCAATATTTTCTGACTTTTAATAAGTGAAGGAAGCTTTTCGCCTACAATTTTCTTAAAGTAAGAAGCGTTGTTGTGTGCTTTCAGCGCTAAACTGTTTTCGTAGCATTCGTATATATAAATTGTATTTGGTTCTTCACCATTTATCAAAATATCATACGCAATACATCCTTCTTCATTCTCGATGGTTTGGTTTTGCATCTCAGTAAGGAGTTCTACTGCTCGATCCATGTCTTTGCCATCAAATTGAAATTCTACAAAAAGAACTATAGCTTTTTCATNNACCATCATAATTGATAAAATTAGGGTGTTAAATAAGAGCTTCTTCATAAACTTTTTTGTTTTTGAATTTAATTTATTGGATGTTTATTACCTGAGAAGTCTTTTAAAATGGAACGCATTTCACCTATTTTCAATTTAGTATAAATCTGAAGAGGTAGTTTGTTCTCATCATTCGTTATCCAAACTCTCATAGCTTCTTCTTGGTCCACAAAGGCTTTGTCTAAAATCATAAGCGACAACTCTACTGCTTCATACGTTTTGCCATTGTTTACTGTCATGTTAGTAGTTCCCATATATCTAATATGCATGTCAACCAAGCGTTTACCGGTTATAAATTGGACTTGGGTATTATCTCCTCTTTGCATTTTAGAATAGTCCAATGTTCGAGCGAATGCCAATATAGACATCATGTCATACGTGCAACGAGAAGTGCTCACGGTTTCATCAAATTTAAAATTTCCATTTATATGGCGTATAGCTCTGATGGATGTTTTGCCGTTTTCATAGGTATATATTTGACGCTCTCGTGTGTAGTCTTTTCCTTCACTCGCTCCTTTTATGAATAATAATGGTACTAAGTTTTTGTCCATATAACTCGTGAGCGTGTCATCGACAGTGAAAATACTCCCTACAAAACCTCCAGTGGAGGCATGAAGAGACATCTTATATGCATCCTTGTTATTGTATGTTGTTGCTTCAGTATTCAAAGTGGCTTTACCACCTTTCATGTTTATTATTCCATATTTATAATATAAATCGTATGTGAGTTTTTCGCCAGCCTCAAAAGCATTGTTTTTTAGTTTAGTTTGGCCCTGTAGGCTGAAGCTAATAACAGAAAACAATAAAGCGATAATTACATATGCATGTTTATTTTTCATTATAATCAATTTAATTTTTTATTTTGTTTGTGTTAAAAATCAAGGAGTGTAATTATAGAGTAGCAACTTACAATCTACCTGTTTTGTTGCATTCCCCGCATGCCTCCTCCCATATTCATAGATGGATTGGTAGACTGTCTGTTTGATTGTCTATCTCTATTATTTCTTTGATCTTCTTCATTTCTATTTCGTTTCTTCTTTTCCTCCGGTTTATTTTTTGTTATGTCAAGGGGCTTTTGGTTCTCAAATGGACGTTCATTCAAATCCCATGACTCCTCGTGATTGGTAAATGCTCTAATTTCATACCATTTGGGATTATAGTAAACCGTTTCTGGTTGACGCTTTTGTTCATAATTACCCGTAGTCCAAATGCCATCTTCGTTATCATCTATGAAAAGACGAGCGTATAGTTTCCCAGGGTTTAAATCCATAAATAAAGCTTCGTCGTTTTTGACACGTACTTTCCTAAAAGGTTTATCCTGCGCATCAAGCAACTCCACGTAAGCTGTTTTTGCTTGAGGTAATCCACTAATTATAAAAACCAAGTTTCCGTACTGTTCCAATTCCTTAACAGTAAACAGTTGTTCCAACTTATTGTTGTGAAGACCATATTCACTTACAAAAACGGCTGAATCTATCGACAACTTATATTTCTCACCTGGTTCCCATTTGTATTTTATGCGATAACGTCTTTGATTTAATGAATCGGGAATAAGTTTATAGTCGAGAGGAGTAAATGTAGAGTCTATTATATGCTCAAGTTTTATTTCTGTAGAATCGAAATTAGCAACCGGTTGTTCAAATTCAAAAAATAGTGAGTTATATATTTCATGCGTGCTCTGAACGTTGTGGCGAATTCCTAAATGACGAATAGGTTCTTCTGCTTCGGCATCTTTTTTCTTCTCAGTTGATTTCTTTGTTGACCCTCTGAATGTGAAGTTTAACGTGTCTGTGTCAAGAACATGATTGTTCAATGTGTCTGTGCGCAGGTAACTCACTTGGAGCTTTACCGTATCTGCTTTGTAAATTAATGAATCGGTAATCCAAATAGAAACAGTGTCATTGGTTACATTACTCTCTTTTACATACCATTTATCTGATGTTGCAGTGGGTTGGAGTAAAGTGAACTTAGGTTTCTCTGTAGGTGCGGCAAATAATAAATCTAATTTATAAGGAACAGGCCTTTCATGCTTTTGCAAATATTGTCTTTTAAAGCCCGATTCAAAAGACCTCAAAAGTATATCGTCAGGTAGAAAACGAGTATATTCGATATTATAAATTGTATCAATGGTGAGACTGTCTATAAACAAAGTGTCATTGCGCATCGCTAATTCTGTTGTGGGGATAAGGATGGAGTCTAGAAAGGCTATTTCTTCCTGTGGATTGTCGTAGCTATAACTTCTGTTTAAATCACCCAGTGCATACACTTTATATTTACCTTCTGCTATGCCTTTGATGGTAAATCTTCCACGAGAGTCTGTTCTTGAGATTCTTTCAAATGGGATGTTTGTAAATGCCGTATCATTCATATTTGAATGAATTCCTACATATATACCTTGGGTGGGTTCTAAGTTCTCGGCATGGAGCACCGTCCCAGAAACTGCCAGTGTATCTATTACGCCACCTGTAGAAAATGAGTATGAAAAGTTTTCTAAAGTGTTCCCTTCATTGTTATCCACTATGGCATCTGTGAAGTCTATTGTGTAGGTTGTATTGGGTATTAGTTCATCTTCTAATTCAACTATGGCTTTATTACCTTGCGCTTTTATAATTGGAAACTTTTTTTGAGGAGGAGCTATGATTACTTTCTCCATCGGTTTCTCTATCTTAATATTCTCATCAAAGACAATTTCAATTTTAGTTTTTTCATTATTCAAAGCATTAAAATCAGGAGATGCTTTTACAACTTTAGGTGGATCCACATCATACAAACCACCAGTAGGAGACGCAATATTTGCACAACCATATAATAGCAGTAAACTCCCTATTGAATATAATATTTGATAAATAAATCTCTTGTTAAAATACATAGTCAGATTACGAATTAAATAAAAATCAACACTGGTTGAACATACAAAAGTACAACGTTTTGGGGAGTATGATAAAAAATGCTTGCCAAAAATAAGTAAAACATTACTTTTCATCTATTAATTAGACGGCATCCATTTTTCCCGAAAGTATTTGATACCCAACTTTGCAGTACAAACACTTGTGTTGGTTGCAGTACTCTTTCCTCAATTGTATGAGAGCTTGTGTGTCGGCAGCATTGAGTGGGGATATTCCAAATTTCTTAAACTCTGTCACAATGCTGTTTCTCTCTGGTTTTAAATCTTCTAAAATACTTAAAGCACGAGTACAGTATTTCTCAATATTGTTTCTCTTGCCGTACGCAAAAAGTATAGGCACAATAGTGTTAATAAGAATAACATTGATAGAGGTATCACCGGGGTACTTGGTTTTCTTATTTGAAGTTTTGCCAAATGTATAGTGCGTTTGCCAATACTCCGATGCATTGATATGAAAAAACAGACGGAGCATATGTTCATCTTTTTTTTCGAGTACATGAGAGAAAAGACGTTTCGACTGTTGCAAAACAGCGGCCAACTGTGCAATGCGAACTTGTGGAAATCCTTGTGGACGAACGCGTAAAGATTTAAATAGGAATCCATCTAAGTTATTGAGGGTGTACTTCTTTCGCAAGAACTGGTATTCTTTTTTTAATTGAAGAAAGTAATCCTCCAATATAAAGTCGTCTTCAAGTAAACCGGCTTGGCCAAACAGTAGTGCTTCAACTTGAAAGATATCGTCACTGTGTTTTTGAATATAAAAATAGGGTAAACTCAAGGCCAATCGTTCAAAGACATCTGAGTTTAAACCAAAACCAAAGTTGCGCGCCAATAACACATAGAAAGTTTCATCCCACGAGTTGTTGAATTTATCCAACAGAGTGTATATATCATTGGTCTTTCTTTCCAATCTTTCTACGAGCAATCCAGAGAGCCAATTGTTTAAATGTATTTTTGGAATATCTTTCATCTTGTTGTCGCAAGGGATGGCAAAGTTGGATGACAAGAGTTGTGAATAGTTGGCTGCGACATTGTCGGGTATTTTAATAGCAATTTGTGGAATTTTTCTTCCTTCTTGTGTAACAATATCACAATCTCTTAGTTCAACTACATGCAATATGATTGAATTGTAAGCAGGGTCAGTGTGATGCTTGTGTTTTTTCCAGTCAGATGATGCTTTGTGTATTTCAATATTACCTGCCCATGTCTTACTGCCTATCTTTATTTTTGCATTAAAGAAGTCAGGGCCCGCATTCACATTCAACATCCCTGTATCAAGAATCTCTATTTCTTCGTTCTCGATTGAAAGGAACTCACTGTTGGCATAAAGCTTGTATTTCCAAATGTAATGAAGTAGTTGCTCTGGATAACTCATGGCTAATTTTATTTGTGTTCCCAAATATATAACTTTCTTTTTTAATTGCGAAAAATAATTAAACATTTGGCTGTCAGTATCTGTTTTCTGCTCGATGCTTTATTATTCATTGAGTTTATGTAAATTTGCATCTCACTCAAGTGCAAAATCAAACTCTTTAATACAAAATATATATGTTGTCTTTAGCTGAGCGTAAAGCAATTAAACTTCTTATGGAAAAAGAAATTGTGCCTGCAATTGGATGTACAGAACCTATTGCAGTATCGCTTTGCGTTGCTAAAGCATCAGAATTATTGGAACATCGACCAGAAAAAATCGATGTTTTTTTAAGTGCAAACGTAATCAAAAACGCTATGGGTGTTGGTATTCCTGGAACTAAAATGATTGGATTACCTATTGCAATTGCGCTTGGTGCGTTGATTGCTAAATCAGAATATGGATTGGAGTTGTTAAGCGATTTCGATGCAAATGATTTGGAAGAGGCTAAGCGGTTTATTAATGAAGAGAGAATAAACATTGCTGTCAAAGAAGATACTGTTGACAATCTTTACATAGAGGTAGTTTGTAAACATGGAAATAATAGTGTGAAAACTGTCATTAGTGGTTCTCACACGTTCTTTTCGCATTTAGAAAAAGATGGAGAGGTTTTGCTCTCAAGAAAGTTTGAAGAGATTAGTGCTGATGTCGAAACTGTTGAACTGAATCTGAAAAAAGTATATGACTATGCGCATGAATCGCCTATTGAGGAACTCAACTTTATTTATGCAGCAGCTAAAATGAATAGAGAGGTTTCAGAAATGGCGCAAAGTGATGTTTACGGACACAATGTGTCACAAATTTTGGCTGGCAAAAAAGGACGTTCCCTTTTCGGAAATAATCCACATTCGAAGATGTTAATTGCCACTTCTGCAGCTTGCGATGTTCGCATGGATGGAGCGAAAGTGGCAGTTATGAGCAACTCTGGAAGTGGCAACCAGGGTATAGCTTCAACCATGCCTGTACTTTCTTATGCAGAAGAATTTGGAGCTGATGAGCAAACACTTATACGTGCTTTAGTGTTAAGTAATCTGTCAGTCATCTACATCAAGCAATATTTAGGCAGACTTTCAGCCCTTTGTGGTTGCGTTGTAGCGTCCACAGGATCAAGTTGTGGCATAACCTACTTGATGGGTGGGACGTACGAACAGGTGACATTTGCGACTAAAAATATGATTGCCAATATCACGGGTATGATTTGTGATGGCGCAAAACCAAGTTTCTCGCTTAAGATTTCGAGTGGCGTATCCACTGCATTACTTTCGGCTCTAATGGCAATAGAAAAGGGAGTAATTAGTTCGCAAGAAGGTATTGTGGATGAAGGTGTAGATCAAACAATTAGGAATATGGCTGATATCGGAAAGAGAGGAATGGCTGAAACCGACAAAATTGTACTCGATATCATGACAAATAAGAAATAATTGCAACTTGCAATACTTAAGTTTGCTGTAGTTTTATATTTGATTGTTAAATGTTTATGACTTACGAGTTTTACCTCCATATTTATCTAAATTAAAAAAAAATTATTGAGACCAACCAGAGAAATAGAATTAGAAACCAAAAAGATAAGTAAACTTGTTTGGAATTATGCACTTCCAGCCATTGTTGGAACTATGGTAAACGCCACATACAATATTGTCGATCGTGTCTTTATTGGTCAAGGAGTGGGTGCATTAGCTATATCTGGTTTGGCTGTAACATTCCCAGTGATGAATCTTACAGCTGCTTTGGGAATGCTTGTTGGAGCTGGAGCGTCAAGCAGAATCTCAATTAATTTAGGAAAAAAAGATCCTGAAAGAGCTGAGAAGATTCTTGGAAACTCATTCCTATTGACCATTCTTCTCAACGTGGTTTTCATTACGCTACTGATGGTTTTCTTAGAGCCAATTCTTATGGCTTTTGGGGCGAGTGAAGAAACCTATCCTTATGCAAGAGATTATCTTCAAATTATATTACCCGGTAATATATTTGTAACCATGACGTATAGTTTCAACAGCATGATGCGAGCTTCAGGATATCCACAGAAAGCCATGTATACCATGCTTATTGGTGCAGCTTTGAATATTATTTTAGATCCGATTTTTATTTTTGTGTTCGGGATGGGTATTGCTGGTGTAGCGTGGGCTACCATTATATCTATGTTCATAGGGATGCTATTTGTAATGCATCATTTTACAAGAAAAACTACCACCCTGAGATTACGCAAAAAAAATATGCGTTTCGAAAAAGATATCCTTATTGCCATAGTTTCAATTGGGCTTTCTCCTTTCTTCATGCAAGTAGCGGCATCTGGTGTTGCCGTGTTGATGAATACATCTCTAAAAAATTACGGAGGCGACTTGGCTATAGGTGCGTATGGAATACTTATGTCATTGTTAATGCTTATTACCATGTTTGTAATTGGTCTGAACCAAGGGTTGCAACCAATAATAGGATATAACTATGGTGCAGAGATATATGAGCGTGTTAAAGCCACTTTTTATTATGGTATTAAAATTGCGTCCATTGTAACTACATTGGGATTTCTGTTTGGAGTGTTTTTCCCAAGATTGTTTGCTCAAGCATTTACATCAGATCTTCAATTATTAGATTTAGCGGAAAATGCAATGCGCATTAGTATCCTTGCATTTCCACTTGTAGGTTTTCAAGTTGTCATATCAGGTTACTTTCAAAGTATTGGACAAGCAAAGAAATCTATTATTCTAAGTTTAAGTCGACAATTAATTTTCTTGATTCCAAGTATCATTATATTGCCTCGTATGTTTGGCTTGGATGGAGTTTGGGCAGCTACTCCCGTATCAGATTTTCTTGCATCTCTCTTAGCCTTCACTTTTTTCATTCGTCAACGAAAAGTTTTAAAGCAACTGATAAGTAAACAAAGATATTAATTCTCCGTTTTTAAATGAGTTTAAGGATAGAAAAACTATGGTTATTTCTTTAATTTGTTAGTTTTGTATGCTCAACTTGCGATATATGAACAAAGTAAATGCAATATAAATAAACATTAATTTGATTGGTATGAAAAAAGTAGTGTTGATTCGTCATGGACAAAGTACATGGAACAACGAAAATAAATTTACAGGATGGACAGATGTTGATCTTACAGAACAGGGTGAAAAAGAGGCAGCCAAAGCTGGTAAGCTATTGAAAAAAGAAGGATTTTCGTTTGATAAAGCGTACACTTCCTATCTTAAAAGAGCAGTTAAAACATTGAACATCGTTTTAGATGAAATGGACTTGGATTGGATTCCAGTAGAGAAAACATGGCGTCTCAACGAAAAGTCTTACGGAATGCTGCAAGGCTTAGATAAAGCTGAAACAGCTGAAAAATATGGTGAAGAACAAGTATTGGTCTGGCGTAGAAGTTATGATGTGCCTCCTGCAGCACTTGAACAAGATGATGAACGCTCTCCTTGGATGGATAAGAGATACAAGAAAATTGATCGTGAAGATTTGCCTTTAACCGAATCACTAAAAGAAACTGTTGAACGTATTCTTCCTTACTGGGAAAATGAAATTTTGCCAAGTCTTAAAGACAATGATGAGATTATAGTTGCAGCTCACGGAAACAGTTTGCGTGGTATCGTGATGCACTTGAAAAACATCTCTGAAGAAGATATCTTAAAACTGAACATACCTACTGGAATACCTTATGTATTTGAGTTTAACGAAAACTTAGAGGTTGTAAAGGATTACTTCTTAGGTGATCCCGAAGAAATCAAAAAACTAATGGATGCAGTAGCTAATCAGGCAAAGAAATAAGCGTTGCATTACTTATATATAAAAAAGACTCATGGTATAATGGGTCTTTTTTTTGTGCACAATTGTATCTGACGCTTCACATTATTTTTACGTTTCAGTAATATTAATTTGCAGCTAATATTTCTTTATTACTTAGAATTCAATTGAGAATACTTCGTAAATCAGATGGAAATCAAATCCATGACGATGGATTGGACATTCATCTCATGAAAACGCAATCCATGACCGTGAAAATGTTTTGAAACGCAAAAATGATGCTTTTTTGATCAAATATGACAGAATAATGAATTGAAAAAAGAAAAATCATCCAAAGATTAAAGTCTCGACTAATAAAACGAGGATTTCAGATCGAGAATCTGATTTTCTTGACATAAATAGATCTTATTTGGGAACTAAAACGGGAAAAATCTTTTTTCAAACATTTTCATGTCGATGGATGCAATTTTCATCTGTTTTAAACATTTTCATCGAGCGGAAAATGTTTTGAAAAAGATAAGGCAAAAGTCTTATTTCTTTCTTGCTGTTTCTCTATTTCGTAGGTGCTTTGTAAACGTCCTTTCCGTCTGTCAACCATTCCAATGAAAAACTCACAAATACATTCTCTGTGTAATCATTCTTTTCGAAGAAAAGACCAATATCACCATTCTCTAATATTGTCATGGATGAATAGGCTGCACTGCCAGCGTAAATAGTTTTACCTCCCGACCATGTAGCTCCTTCGTCATAACTGATTTTTACGGTTAGATTTTTACGATCCTTTTTATCATTAGAGTTAGAAAAAAGAATGCGATTCTTGTCATAACCATCTGCTATTGCCGTATATCTGATAAAGCTTGCATTGTTTCCTGGGTCGGTTAGTTGAGGTTCTTCGTTTGTTTCCCACGTCTTGCCTTCATCTTTAGAGGTGTGCACAATGCGCAATCCTTTGTGATATACACGGCTATTAATCATCCAAGTGCCGTCGGCCAATTCCATTACTTTGGATTCGTCGGCCGGATTGATGGGTGTGTCAATAAAGAACCATGTCTTTCCGTGGTCGTCACTTCCAAAAAGATGCAACCCATTTTTCAGATTCACCATAGTATGTAACAACTTGCCTGATCGAGTTTGTTCACCTCTACCAGAAGTAATGAATTTGAAGTCGTTGTGCCATTCTGGTTTAGTTATCTGTGCTGTTATATCCACTGGCTTGCTCCAAGTTTTTCCATTGTCAGCACTTTTCATTACATGTAAATAGTAAATCCCTTTCTCTTTCACAAGGTCCATGTAATTATAAAACATGAATATCTCATTGGTCTCTCTATCTACAATCATGGATGGGTCAGAAGCAGACTGTCCGAAAGGAAAGTCAATTATAGTTTCAATGTCTGACCATGTTTTACCATTATCAGAGCTTCTTCTTGCTACAATATTGATATCATTATTAGGATTCAGATCCGCACAGCTTTCTACACGCTCGTCGATAACTGCTACAATATCACCATTGGGAGCCGTTACAATAGAAGGAATACGATAGCAACTCACATTTTTATTCATTGTAGTGTTGAAGAGGTCATGATACTCAATTATCCCTTCAGCAATCTTGTGCTGTTTGTTTTGAGCAATCAACGTACTTAACGATATGAAAACGCATAATATGATACTCAATTGTTTCATAATTCTGTAATATTATAGGATTATTCGACTTATCCTTAAGTCTACTATGGAAACAAAAATAATGAAATAAATCGAGAGAATGTGTGTTTTGAATTGTAATTATTGTTAGTGAAACATATATTAAACAACTGTAAATAAGTAAGGAGCGAAAAATCGCTCCTTACACTACTACTACTACTACTACTACTACTTTATAATAAACTAATCAGCTCAGTTTATTTATACGTATTTTTCAATCTTATCAACAAAGACTTTTTTAGAACCTGCACCTACAACTTTATCAACAATTTCACCGTTCTTAATAAAGATGGTTGTGGGGATATTTCTTATACTGTATTTAGAAGTGGCTTCGTCGTTGTTGTCCACATCAACTTTTCCTACAACTGCTTTGTCGCTATATTCTTCGGCAAGTTGTTCGATAATTGGTCCAACCATTTTGCAAGGTCCACACCATTCTGCCCAAAAGTCTATTACAACAAGTTTGTCTGTTTTTAGAACTTCTTCTAAAGTTGCGTCTGTTATTTCAAGAGCCATAATTGTATTGTTTTTAATTGTTTATGTAAATGTTTATAGTTGAATTAATTCACTTTGAATTTGATTGCCTCATTGCTCTTCAGGTAGTTTACCAAAGAGTTAGTAACCGTTATCTTTTGATTGCGAGCGAAGAGCTCAAGATTAAGATGAGGTTCATCGCCACTAACGTGGAAATATAACAATGTATTTCCTGAATTGTTTTTTAACAATTCTGATATGTCAGCTACCGATTCATCAGTTAACTCAGTCAGTGGTAGTTGTATCGTTAACTTCTCCAGTAGCTTATCTTTCACATCAGTCAGTAATTGGATATTGTTTATCTTAAATTCAAGTTGACTTTCTGAATATCGTCTTGGCTGCACCCGTCCACGAATAAATAAAGATAATCCAGGGCGAGCAAATCTCCCATAATTGATACTATCATCTCCAAAAAGAGCAATTTCGTAGCTGCCATTAAAATCTTCTATTTTAAATATGGTGAAAGGTGAGCCATGCTTTGTTTGTCCTTCTCTTGTAGCAGAGACCATCCCTCCAAAAGTTACTTCTTTTCCATTCATTTTCTCCATTTCGTCAAAGTCTGATGTAGAAGTATTGCACACATATTTCAATATTAACTCATAATCATCCAATGGATGTGACGACAGATAAATTCCTATTAAGTCTCGCTCCTTGTTTAGTTTTTCTAAATCTGTCCATGGTTGAGTCGTTGGAATGTCGGGTCGTGCAATTTGCATAGAGAAATCATCACCAAACAAAGAGTTCATCGTCAGGTTCTGGTCAGCTTGAAATTTACCTCCGTAGCGGATGAGGGTGTCAATAAAAGCTTCGTCCTTGTCGTTAGTTGCAAAAAACTGTTCACGACTAACTCCTGGTAAAGAATCAAAAGCTCCAGCAAGAGCCAACGACTCAATGGTCTTTTTATTACATGCCGACAAAGGTACGCGTTCAACAAAGTCGAAAACATCGATGAAATGACCGTTTTTTTCACGTTCTTCGATAATGCTTTTCACTGCACCGTTGCCAACGCCCTTGATAGCAGCCAAGCCAAATCGTAAATCCTTTTCTTGGTTTACCGAGAATTTAAAGAAGGATTCGTTTACATCGGGACTCAATACATTCATACCCATGGCACGACATTCGTCCATAAATTTCGTTATCTCTGTTATGTTGTTCAAATTGTTTGACAACACTGCAGCCATATATTCCGATGGATAGTTGGCTTTTAACCATGCAGTTTGATAAGCAATCCATGAATAGCAAGTGGCATGAGACTTATTGAATGCATAGGAAGCAAATTTCTCCCAATCAGCCCATATTTTGAGTAATGCTTTGTCGTTATGACCATTCTTACGTCCTCCTTGTAGGAACTTTTCCTTTAAAGAGTTCATCTGATCAATCTGCTTCTTTCCCATTGCCTTACGCAACTCATCAGATTGACCTCTTGTAAAGTCGGCTAACAATCTTGACAAAAGCATCACCTGTTCTTGATAGACCGTAATTCCGTAGGTTTCATCCAAGTACTCTTGCATGATGGGCAAGTCGTAAGAGATAGGTTCGTTGCCATGTTTGCGGGCCACAAACGAAGGTATATAATCCATCGGTCCTGGTCGATAGAGCGCATTCATTGCAATCAAGTCTTCAAACTTGGTAGGTTTCAGCTCTTTTAAATACTTCTGCATGCCTGCAGACTCAAACTGAAAAGTACCACTTGTTTTCCCCTGACTATATAGTTCGTAAGTTTTTTTATCCTCTAAATCGATTGCGCTGATATCAATTTTCTCACCTGTAGTGTGCTCAACATTTTCTAGAGCATCTTTGATGATGGACAACGTTTTAAGACCCAAGAAGTCCATTTTGATGAGTCCTGTTTCTTCAATTACAGAACCATCATATTGGGTAACCAAAAGTTTCTCTTTAGTGTTTTTGTCATCTGCTGTGCTCATGGGCACAATATCCGATATGTCTGTTTGCGATATAATCACACCACAAGCGTGAACCCCCGTGCTGCGAACATTGCCTTCGAGCATTTGTGCATATTTTAATGTGTCGCGCACAATTGGGTTGTCGCTATTGGCTGCAGCTTTTAGCTCTGGCACATATTCGATGGCAGCAGTTAGATTGACTTTTTTCTTGCCTGGAATTCTTTCAGGTACAAGTTTGGATAGTCTGTCTGCTTCTGCCAATGGCAGTTTTTGAACGCGGGCCACATCTTTAATGGCAGATTTTGTGGCCATAGTTCCGTAGGTGATGATACGTGCCACATTTGCTTTCCCATACTTTTCAGTTACCCAATGAAGTACTGCGTCTCTCCCCTCATCATCGAAATCAACATCGATATCAGGCATCGATATACGGTCGGGGTTAAGGAATCGTTCGAAAAGCAGGTTGTATTTTATGGGGTCGATATCTGTAATGCGAAGACAATAAGCAACAGCAGAACCCGCCGCAGATCCACGACCAGGTCCAACTGCCACATTCATTTCACGAGCTGCTTTAATGAAATCTTGAACAATCAAGAAGTAACCAGGGAATCCCATTGTCTTCATTGTTTCAAGCTCAAATGCGAGTCGCTCTTTTATTTCATCGGTTAGTTTGTCTCCGTAGCGCATCTCTGCACCTATATTGGTGAGGTGGGTTAAATAGTCCGACTCTAATTTTATTCTGACCACTTTTTCATATCCGCCCAATCGTTTGAATACTTTAGCTCCAAATTCTTTTTTCAAATCCTCTTCACTAAAACGAGAACGATATTCTTCCTCCGTACCAAAAGAGTCTTCAATAGGGAAGAAGGGCATCAAAGCATCGTGATCGATAGAGTAGTGCTCTACTTTATCGGCTATCTCCAATGTGTTGGCTAATACATGAGGCATGTCTGCAAAAACCTGATTCATCTCTGCTGTAGTTTTCAGCCATTCTTGTTTAGTGTAACGCATCCTATCGGGGTCGTCGAAGTCTTTTCCAGTGCTCAAACAGATTAATCGGTCGTGAGCATCGGCATCTTCTTCGTTCACAAAGTGAACATCGTTGGTAGCGATAACTTTTACATCTAATTTCTCAGCAATTTTTATGAGCTCTTTGTTTACTCGTTCTTGCTTAACAAAAGTGGTGGCATCTGCATCGGGTCTGTTTGTTTTGTGACGCTGCAATTCGAGATAATAATCGTCGCCAAATACTGATTTGTACCATTTCACCGCTTCTTCAGCTTCTTCCATTTCGCCATTATCCACCTTTCTAGATATTTCACCACCCAAACAAGCAGAGCTAATAATCAAGCCTTCGCTGTATTTCTCCAGTAACTCTTTGTCAATTCGTGGACGATAATAGAATCCTTCAGTCCAACTTTTTGAAACTATTTTGATGAGGTTTTGATATCCTTTAAAGTTCTTTGCCAACACCACTAAGTGCCAACCACTACCATCGACTTTGTCTTTTTGTTGGAATCTGTCTCTGCGTGCAAGGTAACACTCGCATCCGATAATAGGTTTGAATAGATTCTTTTGTTCTAAAGCTAATTTTTCTTTGAGTTCATTTTGTGCTATTATCAGGTCTTCAGATAATGTGGAGTCAATTGAGGACTTTTGAATTTTCTGTAGTTCGCTCTCAATCTTTTTTATTTTCGATTTGACAGGAGCATTCTTTTTGTTCACATAATTCACAAAATCTTTCACTCCATACATAACTCCATGGTCGGTTAATGCCAAGGCAGTCATGCCATCTTTCATGGCTTTATC
>DENY01000124.1:578-3155 GCA_002359825.1 Bacteroidales bacterium UBA2632 | reverse complement strand
GCCCATCGTTGCTTCCACCTTTGAGATACTGCGCTATTTCATCGGCAATTAATTTAGCTGCTTCGGCAGGATCGGAGGTATGTTGTTTGAGTGCATCACTGTTGAGCGTCAATAGGGCTGTGGTATAGGGGCTTTGGTTGTTGTGCAAGACACACTGATCGATATATTTAGAAGTAGCCATGATGGACTCTTCGATTCCCTCGGGCGAAAACTTCTCTCCATCGTTGCTAATTAGTAGCGACTTTGTACGCCCCAACACATAGAGATAACCGTCTGAGTCCAAATAACCCATATCGCCAGTGCGCAACCATCCATCGATGATGGTTTCGGCAGTAGCTTCTGGATTTTTCCAATAGCCTTTCATCACATTACCCCCTCGAACAATGATTTCACCTTTTTGACCAACAGGTAGGTGATTCATATCTTCATCGGCAATCTTGATTTCCATCCGTGGAATTGGTTTGCCCGATGAGCCTAACTTGTGATTTTGGGTGCTATTGGCCGAAATGATGGGCGATGCGACCGAAAGTCCATAACCCTGATACATGGGGATGCCAATGGCGTAGAAAAACCGTTGCAACTCAATGTCGAGCAGTGCGCCACCACCAATAAAATACTGCAGGTTGCTGGCAAAATTCTCCCTAATCTTCGAGAAAATAATGCGGTCATACAATGCCACAAGAGGTTTCAGCAGTGCACGACTTCCCTGTCCTTTATTGTGTCCCTCAGCGTTATAAGTATAGGCTATTTTCAGACCTTGTTGGAAAAGGCTGTAAGCCACTTTGCCTTGTTTCTTAATGCCACTTTCAATGTTGTTTCTGAAGTTGGTGGCAAGTGCAGGAACACTCATCAACAAGTGAGGGTTGATTGCCTTGAGGCTTTTTGGAACGTTGCGCAACATCTCTATGGGACTCTTTCCAGCCGCAATGGAAGCGATGGAAGCACCCGTCTTCATAAATGCATAAACACCCGCAGTGTGACCAAATGAATGATCCCATGGAAGTATCAATAACATCCTGAAATAGGAGGGAATGCCATTGAGAAGATCAACTGCTTGCTCCACATTGCACACATAATTATTGTGCGAGAGCATGATTCCTTTGGGGTTGTCTGTAGTGCCTGATGTGTAGGATATATTGGCCAGGCTGTCGGGCTGTACACCCGCTATTCGTTCTTCCACCCTTGCACGATCGGTCGTGAGAAGCGCATCGCCCAGTGCTTGCACGCTCTCGAAATGGATTTCGCCCTCTTCTGCTTCTACATCAGCATCGAGCAAAATGTATCTTTTTACGGTTGGCATCTGATTTTTGATGGGGCGTAGTTTTTTAATTTGCTGATTGGAGGCCAGCACCATCACAGAGTCAGAATGATTGATACGGAACGTGATATCTTGCTCTGTATCGAGTTTTACAGATAGAGGCACACACACAGCTCCAGCATGAAGAATGCCCAGTTCACCCACCACCCAATTGTTTTTTCCTTCTGACATGAGAGCTATGCGCTCGCCAGCATTAACGCCCATCGCCATCAATCCTGCAGCAAAGCGGACGGATTGCTCTTTCACTTCACTAAAGGTGAGAGCCGTATATTCTATGTTGTTTAGTGCTTCATAANNTGTTCCCATATTTCTTTACTGTTTCATTCAATAGCCCAATTATAGTCTTCCCCATGACGATGTTGTTTTTATATTCAGAAGCAAATCTACTCAATTTCGGCAAATTATCCTAAAGAAATTATGTGTGCGTTAATTATATATGTGAAGTAGAATTGAGAGACTTANNTTGTTAACATACAGACACCTTGCAACTTTATAGTTATTCTGAATCCTATTTAAAAGCCTCGTAATCGATTTCGATAAATATATCTACGTCTTTCACCCAGAAATTTTCTACAAATTTCACATGATCTGGGTGTGCATTATAGGCTTCATAATCCTTTGCTGATTTGAACTCCATGTAGAAAAAATAATCATACTCATTTTTTGGACTTGTTTCTCGAAAAATTTTAAAGTTTTGCAGAGAAGGTATGGTGGACAACTTTGCAGAAGCGTCGAAAAACTCATTTTCCTGCATCGAACCTTTTGGATGCTTTAGTTTGAAAGCAACTGTGTGACGAATGAGGGTGTCTGATGTAGGCGTTGTATTCTGTTTCGCCATTGCACTCACTGAGAGCAGAAGTATGAAACTTAAAATCAATGATAATTTCTTCATAAAGCAAATGTATTAAATTGATGATAAATAAATAACTCAGTCAAAGATAGTTTTATTTTTCACGATATGTCGATATCTGAAATGAGAAAATAATAAAGGGATGTCACAGGTCGAAGCATTTCTAACTTTTCCTTCGTTTGCATCGAAGGGGGGAGAATGGTTTAGCCTTTCTAACGCAAAAATATCAGATCAATCAATCTTCATCGATTCATCCCTTACCTCCATAAACTCAGAACCTACTTTGGTAAAGCTAAAATGATCGGAGCGATAATATATACCGTCTTGGGGTGACGATTCGGGGACAATGTAGCGGTCTTGCTCTTTGGCGAAACGCTCTACATACTGGTCGAGCTCCGATTGTCCGAAA
>DENY01000124.1:0-573 GCA_002359825.1 Bacteroidales bacterium UBA2632 | reverse complement strand
TCAATAAGAAATCTCAGGCAAAGTTTCGGTATTTATAATCGGATCAAATCAACTTAATGTGCCAAGAATGTGTTCTTTGTGTATGTTTGTAAATAAATCCATAACGCATATTTGTTAGTAAATCTATAGCGCAAGTTGCAATTTTTTTCCTGTTTGGTTCTGGCTTGTCCAGGTTAGGGTAATGTTTTCACTTGGGTTGTTGGTAATTTTCACTATTGGTACTTTTCGAAAATAGCTGCCATTGTAGGGGGCTTTTAACCCAATTTTATCAATCTCTTTAGCAAGCTATTCAATTGTAAGGGTTTCGCCTGCGGTAAACGGTTTTCTTCCTTGAAATTCGTCCGATGCTAATGTTCGCTGATGATTGGCCATGTCACTGGTGTTGATGCTGTTTTAAGCTTCTACTATTTTATTGTCTTTTGTGCTGCAAGCTACTAATAGGATATTTGGTATGATCCAAAGTGGAATTTTTAAATTCTATCTCATAGAGTTTGGTCTTTAATAGCAAATTAATTTTGATATTGATAAGTTTGCAATTTACATAATGTTTGCTTATTAAATAAATAAAGATGT
>DENY01000056.1:22992-25639 GCA_002359825.1 Bacteroidales bacterium UBA2632 | reverse complement strand
ACTCCCGGACTACGAGGGAAAATGCGATGCTTAGAGTCTGTGTAAAACTTCACAATATCATTCTCATCAACGTATGACAAATCTACTTGCATGTGTTTGTAAATAAGATTGATCTGATCCAGCGTCAATTTTCCATTGCTCACACTGAGCACCTCATCTTTGGAAGATGAATGAGTTTTTAATCCATGTTTTGACAACACTTCTTGTAAATCAGTCAATAAGCTATTCTTATTAGTTTCTTTAGGAGTCTGTTCTTCGGATTTTGAAGATGTGTAGTTCGGTGGGTTTTCAATCAAACAGTAGCCTATTTCGTCATCACCTTTACGCATTTCGACAAACTCTTCGTCACTTATTAGTTTCAATGATGTTGGATAAAGTATTTCGCGTTCCTTTTCTAAAATATCACGTACCAAATGTATCACTTGAGTTTGTGCGTTGATAAATTCTTTATCCTTATCGGCTTTCAACAATTCAAATGCATCCTTAATAGCATCGCGCACCCTGTCATCAAATGTCCACATTATTCTTGATGGTCTGTCAAAACCTTTGCATTCAAGCGCGGAAAACAATTGATGCTGCTTTCTGCTAAAGTGCACATTTATTTGACTAAGTTTTGTGTAAATGTCGAGCCATTCATTCTTTATGAACTTTGCTGTTAGCTTCTGTTCCATTTCACGTAACAGTTGCTCAATGGCTACAGCCTCATCAGAATAGGTTCTAAGGGGATGTCCTCTAGGGAGATTCAGTTTGTCATCCACCAGCACATCTTTAAATACTTCCAAAATATCATTCATGCCTTCAGCCATAATCTCATCGGTAATTCCTGAATTAAATAAATGCTGTTCACCATAAGCAAACTCTTCAGCAGATACATGTTCGAATGTTTCATTTACTAACTTTCGTGCCTCTGCTGGATTTATTTCTTTATTGAATACTTTCAATTTTATTTCCAACATCTTTTGAATGCGGTTATTATCGATGTTGAGGTATTTCTTCATTTCTAGATCAACTTCAACGGGGAGTGAATGTTTTTTGTTATTATACATTTGATTTGTTGTATTAAGTTAGAAAATAGAATATCACCCAGGCACAAGATGTTAATGCATCTATCGTTTCAAAAAAGACAAACCTTTTTCGATATCTCCAGATAAATCAACTAATAACGTATCCTCAAGCATTGTTTTCAAATCATCCCTAATTGTTTTGAATTGATGATGAATAACGCAAGGTTTGGTTTCATTACATTGATGAAAACCCAACCCACAACCTTTGTAGATTGAATCTCCATCGATAGCTGCAACAATCCTGCTTAGATTGAGTTGATCAATTTTATCTTTTTCAACGGAGAATCCACCAGTTGGTCCCTTTTCAGATTGTATAATATTACTTCTTGAAAGTTGCTGCAATATTTTTGAAGTATATGCTTCAGGCGAATCTATTGCCTCAGCTACTTCTTTCATACTAACCTTTTGATTCTTCAATGAAGAGTCTATTATATAAACTGATGCTTTAATGCCGTACTCACATGCTTTTGAGAACATATTCTTTCCTTTTTAGACATCAAATATAAATAAATATACTGAATAGTGGATACATTTGTCCACTATCTAATGTTAAATGTTTACTTTCAACATATTTTCAGTAGCTATCTACATAATATGAATCAAAATTCAATGTTTTAAAAAAACACTGTAGAATTATTTACATAAAAAAAGCATCGAAGCAATATATTTCATTGCTTCAATGCCTTTTGATTAAAATCTAAAGTCTTTTTATTCAAGATTTAATCTTGAATAATCTTCACTTTAATATCATCTAAAAATATACGATTTTTACCTTGTCCCACTCCGACTAAATCAAGGTCACCACCTAAAAATCTAATTTGTGTTTCTGATGTAGCTCCAGTTATGATGAAGCTGTATGCTCTTTCGGGATCCCAGATGTTATTAACAATACCTTCCTCATCTTGAGCTCTCGAGTTAGGGATGTTGGCTATAGTGAATTGAGAAATACTTGGAGTCCCGGCACCCAAAACAAAAATCTTGAGGACATTATCATCCACAGCCCCACCAGCTGAAATATATCCAGCGGCTTTAAAAGTAACTTCCACTTTTCTCGTCCCTTCAATTTTTAATTTTGGAGATATTAAATCACTTCCATAGTTTGTTTTACCAAGTTTCACGAAACCTGTTCGAGCATATACTAGTTGTTGTCCTGCAGAGCCTGGATTAGGTGTTACTTCCCATCCTTTATTCTTCTCTTCTTCAGTCCAAGTATCGAAACGCTTTTCTCCAGTAGTTTCGTATGGAATAACATTCCCATAGACAAGCCAGCTGAAGTCCTCTTCAAGAATTACAGATCCCGATGATTGAATCAATTTAATCTTTGCTGACAAATTAGGATATGAAGGGGATGTGAATGTAACAGTGACTGCTCTCTCTATTCCTTCATTAGCTTCTGCAATCAACTTCAATTGAGAATCCTTCTTATCTGATTCTGCAAGCCAACTATCATTATCCAAACTATATGTCCAGTCCACGTTAGCTTTCAAACTAATAAGGACATCACCTCCGTCTGCAATAACAGTGATACCAGCATCAGCATCTATAACCTCCAAAAAAGGAACATTAGCATCCTGTTCAACTCT
>DENY01000056.1:14180-22914 GCA_002359825.1 Bacteroidales bacterium UBA2632 | reverse complement strand
CACCTTCCAATTTCTGTTTGAACGAACTACATAACTTGTAGTGGAACCTTTTACATCGACTGAAAGACCAGTAGGATCACCTTCAATATTGAAATAAGGTGTACCTGTTTTGTTATTATCATCGTCTTTACACGAGTTAAAGAGCAATGTGGAAAAGAAGATTACAGAAAGGAATAAGAGGCTATTCTGTTTTAACCTTAAAATATACTTAGTTTTCATGTTAATGTATTTTTATTTATTTATTGCTTTTTTGCTCCACCAAACGGGTGTCTTCATATTATTTTCACCACCCATTCTATCTAAGCCCACCTTAGAGTTTTCACTATTTGTAGCCATTGTTGTAGTAGGATATCCAAAACGTGTAGGAAGAATAAAATCGTTATATATCGCACCATTTCCAATAGTCAATTCAGGGTAACCTGTGCGTCTATATTCATGATATGCTTCCATACCAATCCAAAATAAAGCTAAGTATTTTTGATTACCTATTAGCTCTTCTTTATTAGAAGTTTTATCCCATGAAGCTAAGTCTGAATTTAAGAGATTTTCAATATCATCTTGAGTGATGGTAACTGGTAACTCACTATATTGACCCAAAGGAGCCCATTTTTTTAGAGATGATGAAACAGCTTCAATATAATACTCTTCTGCTTTTGTTACTCCACCTGGAATAAATCCTTTTATTGCAGATTCAGCAAGAATAAACTGAACTTCAGCATAATCCATAAACCATCCAGGTGCATCATTACGAGCAAACACTTTTGTATTCAACCNNGACCATGATGTTCCTCTATCAGCATCACTTTGTTCTTCTTGTTTACCACCTGAAACAGTTCCAATCCATATATTATTTGGATTAGACACATCACTTGGATTTTTCTTACCAATTATCGGTAAACGCGGATCTACAAAAACCTGTTGACCATTTTCTTCAACAACCATCATTTTCATTACTTGTTCTGTTAGCTTTCTTCCCGAACTTGTAAATGTTCGTTCATCTGTATCTGCAAATTGATTACGATACGGATCATTTCCTGAGAAAACTACTGTTGCATTGTCACTATTAGATTCGAAAACAGGATATTTAGTAGGGTTATTAACAATTTCAGCAATTTTAGTTCCGGCTCCTATTTCAGTACGTCCACTTACTCTCATGAGCAATCTTAAGTATAATGAGTTATTGAACTTACGCCACTTTTCCATTGATCCTCCATACATGCCATCCAATGCAGGCTTAATAAAAACTGGTTTGGTGGCATATATATCGTTAGCTGCATTTAAATCTGCAAACATTTGTTCATAAACTTCCTTTTGTGAATCAAATTTAGGTTTTGTAGTCCCACCTGGTTTCCGTGCTGTGAAAGCTTCAGAATATGGCACATCACCGAATATATCTGCAAGATTATACATCCATAACACTTTCATTGTAAGAGCAATAGCCTCCAGAGAAACATCTTTTTGTTCAATTGCAACATCATACATATGAAGTGCATTGTTACTATATCTTGCATAAGTATTCCAAACACTACCCCAGTTCGCATCACTAATAAAGTATCTGTGTTCCTGCCGTGTAGTACCACCGGTAAATGCGGTAAACTGAATTAATTCATTATTCCAAAAGTGAGTATAGTTTAACCATGCGTTAGCTCCATTATAAAGGAGTGGTTCAAACATTCCACTAGCTCTTATCTCTCCAACAGTTGTTTTATTTGGATTGGTATTAATGTCTTCGAAATTTGCTGTGCAGGCAAACATTAAGATAAGTGTTAATGCACCTGCAAGTATAATATTAATTTTTTTCATAATCAGATAATTTAGAAAGATAATTTTACGTTAACGCCATATGATCTAGTCATTGGGTATGCCATTGTTTCTATACCTTTATAGATATCAGACCCTGACAACATTCCTGTTTCGGGATCATACTGTGGAAAATTTGTCCAAGTAAATAAATTAGTTGCATACACCCCTAAACTTGCTGATTGGAGAAAACCAACATGACGAGCATATTTTGCAGGAAGATCATAATCAAGTCTAACTTCTTTCAATTTTAAGAATGAAGTATCAAAAGTGTTCATCTCCGTATTATCCCTATTCCAAATATATGAATTGTAATAAGTTTGAATACTGCTAGTAACAGTATTGTTTTTTGTATAGGAAACAGAACCATCAGAATTGTTAATAACATTCACACCTTCATGCACTAAACCGTCATATCTGCCAGGTAAAGAGTTTTTCAACTTACCTTGGTATGAAAGACTAAAATTGGTTACTGAAAAGGTATTACCACCCCATTGACCCGAAAAAGATGCACTCAAAGAAACATTTTTGTATTTAAAACTTTGAGTCATACCAGCTCTCCAGTCTGGATTCACATTCCCAATTTTCCTATCTGGTGATCCATCAAGAAGAGGATAACCATCAGCATTTACAATGTGCATACCAGAAGCATCCACGGAATTTCCTTGCTCATCTATATAAGTTGATCCTTCAGGTGCTCTTTGAAATCCACGTCCATAAATAACATGCATTTCTTCACCTACGTACGAGTAAACATATGNNCGTTTGAAGTGGTTCCGCAGGATCCCAGCCTTCTTGTAGACTTACAAGTTTATTCTTATTCTTAGACCATGTTGCATCAAAAGCCCAGGTAAAATCTTTTGTTCTAACAGGAACAAAACGAGCTGCAATTTCAAGACCTCTATTTTGAATTTCTCCTGCATTAATTTTCATCCCTGTAGCTCCAGTTATTTGATCTATGTCCACAGATACAATCTGGTTTGTTGTGGAAGATTGATATACAGCCACATCAAAGGAAACTCGGTTTTTAAAGAATTTTCCTTCTAAACCAGCTTCCCAACTCTCAACATTTTCTGGTTGAATAAAAGGATCAGTAATCGTTCCTGGGAGGACATAGCCACCGGGATAAGAGGTTGTTCCATAATATTGGTCTAATGAATATGGAGAAGTATCGTTACCAACATTCGCCCACGATAAACGCAATTTCATTAAATCAACCCATGATGCATGTGTAGATAAATTAAAAACTCTATCAAGTAATATACTGGTTGCTAAAGATGGATAAAAATAAGACCAATTACCTCTAGCAAGAGTACTAGACCAATCATTACGTCCTGTGATATCTAAAAAGTAGGTATCATCCCAATCGAATGAAGCCATTCCATATAAACTGTTTACCGATTTTTTATAACGAGCATTGTAAGGCTCTGGTATAATCCCAGTAGGAAGATTCTCGGTATGATAAATTCCTTCTTCTCCAAGTTGATTCAAAGTTAACCTATCATTATGACGTTCATTAATCATATTGTTACCACCAATCATTGCTGTGAACCCAAACTTCTCATCAAGTAAACCTAAAGTGCTACCATCATAAGTAAGCAAAAAGTCACTGTTTATTTCATATAAACCTATTGTCTGCTCACGATAAAAACCTTGTGGTCTACCTGTTGTATAGAAAGGTTTGCGTTGTGTTCTAAATTCACTTGACCAATCTAAACCTGAACGCACATCTAATTTCAAACCCTTGTATAGATCGAAGTTTAATCCTATACTTCCAAGTAATCTATCCTTATCGTAACCATTTAACTCTTCATATAATGAGCGATATGGGTTGTATGTACCTGATGATGGATAAACTAATCCCATTCCATTATCACCCGCTGCAGACCAGTTGGCATAGTTGTATCGACCATCGAAATACTCTTGTTTCCATTGATCTATACTGTTTACATTAAAACCCCAGATCAAAGAATACATTGGATTTGTTTCATTATATCCTCCACCAGGCATATTATCACTTCTTTTTTTATAATAATTCACCTTGGCATTAAGCTTGATTAAATCACTTATTTTTGTGTTAAATGACAACGAGATACTTTGTTTATCAAAACCCGTGTTCGGTAAAATCCACTCATTCCTAAAATCTGTTATTGATAATCGAGTACTAGTTCCCTCACCATCACTGCCATCAATTGTTACAGTATTACTAAATGTTAGACCATTTTCGAATAAACCAGTATACCAATCATCTTGATAAACCCAAGGCATTTTAGTAAACTCTCCAGTCTCCCAATCTTTAGATGAATATAAATACCTGCTTTTACTAGCATCAAACTTCTCTCCAAATGTATAGCGTGAATAACGCCTCTGAACGGGAACTCCGTCAGGAGACATATCTGCAGATAGTTCCCAAAGAGAATATTCATTTAACCCCATATCTGATCCATTTCCATACTCTGTTTGAAAATCTGGGAAATATCCAGCTTTTTCCATAGTTACAGACGAGTTTATTGTTACACCAACACCTTTAGTTTTTCTTCCAGACTTTGTTGTAATTATAATTGCACCATTGGCTGCACGTGATCCATAAAGAGCTGTAGCAGCAGGACCTTTAAGAACAGACACTGATTCAACGTCATTTGGATTGATATCACTTGCTGCATTACCAAAGTCAACTGGTGCATCTACTTGTGCATAGTTACTAACACTTTTCGTTGCTGTCATACCAGATGAAACAGGAACACCATCTATAACAAACAAAGCTTCGTTACTTCCGTAGTTCAATGATTGATCTCCACGAAGTGTTACTCGCATACTACCACTTGGGCCAGAGTTTGCTTGGTCAAAATTTAGCCCCGCAACTTTACCTGACATCGAATTCAACCAGTTGCCTGACACCGTTTTGTTAATNNATCTACTTTTGAAACTGCATAGCCTAATGATTTTTCTTCACGACTTATACCTAATGCAGTAACTACAACATCTTGTAGTTGTACAACATCTTCTTGCAATGTCACATTGATAACAAATCTATTATCTACCGCAATTTCTTGTTTAAGATATCCCAAGTATTGAAAAATCAACACAGGAGATGTGCCGGAAATTGGAATGGAATATTCTCCATCCATATTCGAAATTGTACCTACATCGGTACCTTTAAGTAAAACTGTACCTCCTATAACAGGTGTACTACCATCCGATTCGAAAATTGTGCCTTTCACGACTTTGTTTTGAGCTATAATAGGTATAGCTAAACAAAACAACAGCAATGAAGCAAGAAAAATCTTTGTAAATGATTTTAAGTTCATAGTTATGTTTTTTTTTAAAATAAGTATAGATTGTTCTATTTCATTAAGTAAGTGAATTCTTTTGGTCGTTCCATAGTTTCAGTATAAACCTTTCCAAAACGGTCTGTTACTTTTATATAAAGAGTAGAAGTTGCACTCGATGCTTTCACTTTAAATAAATGAGCAGTTTCTACAGCCGGGAAAGTCACAGTTGCTTTTGCATTAAGTCGTTGTGCATCATAAGAAATAATGTGAAGAGGATCCTTTTCGTTAACTCGTTTTACATCAAGTTCCACCCCATTTTCTTTCACCTCAATTTCCCATTGAGTATCATATCCCCAAACGTTTATCAATACTTCGTTATTGTTGCTTGGTTTAGCATAAGCACCCGCATATTTAGCTAATTCAGTATTTGAAGAATTTGGGGCATACTTTTCTGCAGTTATATGTACTGAATTTAAATCAACAGTTCGGAATTGATAATCTTTATCGTATCCGATACTTTTGTAGTACCATTCTATATTATTACCATCCATTTCATAAACTCCATATCCACCAGGACTTCCATCCGTACAAATATGATTTTTCACATGATGACCTGTCCACCACCACGTAGCACATATTGCACCTATATTATGTTCCATTAATGATGTCGATGGTTCTGCAGTGTAGTTATTGTGTGAATGCCCTGTTAAGATATTTACATTATTAAACTCACTTAACACTGACACAATTTCACTAGCATTATCTAAACGATAACTATTACTTTGGTTCCCACTCACATTAAAGGACGGACGGCTATAAAGAGGAATGTGCATTGCAATAACTATAGGTGTATTTTTATTTTTAAGAGTTGCTAAATCTTTTTTCAACCAATCCATTTGTTCTTTAACCACAACTCCCCTATAACTACGATCACCAACATTACCATTTGAACCTCCGTTATTAACATAGTTTATATTGTCCAAAACAACATAATGTACATCACCCAAGTTGAATGAGTAGTAGTTAGGAGCTAGTAATTCTTTAAATGGTAGAGCAGCATCCCAGTCATTTGAAGCATATGGATCATTATCATGATTTCCAATCACGTTAAAAATAGTTGTGTTAACTTTGTTCATCTGTTCCACGTATTGTGGAAGTGCAAACTTGTTCGTATACCAATAAAGATCCCAACTTAAATCTCCAAGGGTAAGTCCATAAACTTTGGTGCCTTTAGATTTATACTCATTGATAGTCGCATTTATATCAGGAAGAACTGAGCTGTTAAATTGTGATAGATCATTAACTCTATTAGCTAAATGCCAATCGGCCATAGCAAGAACAACGTGTTTGGTATTATCTGTTTTGATCAATGAGAAGTTTNNGCAAATAATATATCCCATCAACATCTGTTGTAGTTACTTCAATTCCATCAGAAACCACTACGCCTTCTACCCCTTTTCCGTCCGAAGAAACAATACCTTTAACAGTCATTCCTTCTTTATCTGGAATCGTAGTATCAGTCACAATATTGAGCATAATAGAGCCTAGTAATTGACCCTTATCACCGCGAACGACAGTAATTGAATATTTTCCTGAGACAACACCCTTCGGTAACGCAAAAGTCGCTTTCTCATCTGTGACTGTTGTTATATTAATCAAATGCTCATTGTTTGAGTCAGAAGATAACGATAAACGAATCTTATCTCCACTTTTAAAACCTTGTCCACTGATTGTGACTTCTCCACCAATAACTATATTAAGGCTAGAAGGAATAGATACACGTTTTATATCAATTCCCGTTTCAGGTGGTTTTACAGAATCAATAGGATCATCACTGCTACAACTGTTTAAACCAGCACCTAGAACAGTTATAACTAGAACCAGAGAGACTAGTAAAAAATTGTCTTTAAACACCCTCTCTTGAAAATTCTCTTTTACTCTTATTACCCAATCATTAACTATCATATTCTTTTCTTAAAATGTTTAATGCTAAAAAATTAATATATTATCCAACGTTTTATTTCATCTGAGTGTGAAAAACATCATCCATTTAAGCCCAAATGAATCATTGAGCATATCATTGTTTTCAATATTTTCACCTCAGATAACATACAAAGCTTCATTTGTATGTCCTTCGCAAACAAATTTCCTTTGTAAGAGTTCAGACAGTGCTGTTAAAATGCTAATTTTAAAGCCATCTTTTAAGTTCATAGTGTGACTCATCTCTAAATTGATTGTATGTATTAGGAAACAATACATTTTAAAATAAATCCACTACAAGCACTCAATCTTTTTTAATCTAAATCCTACATAAAATATCGATGCTGTTTTGAATTCCTTACAAGATGCTAATTAAACCTCTTTTCCTCTTACACTTGATGTAATTCTTTTTCTCTATTCCATGTAAATGATGTAAACAATATTGCAATGACACAGGCTGCAAGCATTAAGATAAATGCATAGTCCCAACCAAAATGGTCAACAATAAATCCAATGGCTATATTGGCGAAAAGTGCGCCTCCCAAATAACCAAACAATCCTGTTAGACCTGCGGCCGTACCAGCTGCTTTTTTGGGAACTAAGTCGAGTGCTTGAACACCAATCAACATTACTGGACCATATATTAAGAAACCAATTGCTATGAGTGCAATATTATCAATCATAATATTGCCTGCTGGATTTTTCCAGTAAACATAGATAGCCACCATTGTCAGTAACATATAGATGATAATAGCAGGAGCACGTCTTCCTTTGAATACTTTATCGGATATCCATCCACAAAGTAATGTTCCAGGAATACCAGCATATTCATAAGCAAAATAGGCCCAGCCTGATTCGGTAACTGAAAAACCTTTAGCTTCTTCTAAATAAGTGGGAGCCCAGTCAAGTACGCCGTAACGCACTAAATAAATCATGGCATTAGCAATAGCAATCAGCCACAAAAACCTATTGTTCAAAACATATCTTAAAAAGATATCTTTGGTTGACAATTCTTCTTCGTAAGACTCATCATAATCTTTGGGGAAATCGTTTCTATAATTTTCAATACTGGGCAGTCCGCAGGACTGAGGTGTATCTCTGATAAGCAGATAAGCCACAAATGATATAACGAGTGCAATCATGGCAGGGAAATACAACTTACTTTGCCAATCTCCAAAGATAGCAACTCCTAATATTGCTAAGGGACCTATTAACCCTCCACCAATGTTGTGAGCAACATTCCAAATAGACATCTTTGTGCCTCGTTCATTTCCCGAAAACCAATGTACCATAACCCGACCACTGGGCGGCCAGCCCATTCCTTGAAACCAACCGTTCAAGAACATCATCACAAACATGATTAATACAGAGGACGTAAAAAAAGGAATAAGCCCAAAAGTCAATACTGTAATTGCCGAAAGCAATAATCCAAGACTCATAAATACTCTTGCATTACTTCTGTCGGAAATTCCTCCCATGACAAATTTGCTGACTCCATAAGCAATAGAAACTGCTGAAACGATAATACCTAATTGACCTCTACTGTATCCCTGTTCAATTAGATCGGGCATAACTAGTGAAAAGTTTTTTCTCACCAGATAGTATCCAGCATAGCCAATAAATATACCCAAAAAGACCTGAAGACGTAAACGCTTATAGGTAGGATCAATTTTATCCTTTGG
>DENY01000056.1:8027-14174 GCA_002359825.1 Bacteroidales bacterium UBA2632 | reverse complement strand
GGAGGGGGCGTTAGAATGTTTCTCATAAAATAGCGAAATTAATTGTAAGTGAATTCTATTCATTGATATTGAACTAATGGTTTTTCCATAATGAATACCCAAAAGTTTTAGTATGTAATTGGTGCAGTTAGATATATTAAAAGTACTTTTCACAATTATAAGACATACACCTTCTAAACGTCACAAATATAAAATTAATAATAACGATTCGCAACTTTATAATGAAAAAATAGCAAAAGAGAAAAATAAAAATATAATTAGCAAGGAATAAATAACATTTCCGAACCTTTTTAGTGGGAAACAAAACCTTTTTTAATGTAAAGAAACAAAACAAATTAGTTTAGTATTATAAATAAAATATGCCGACTAATGCAGCCGACATTTTTTATAATTCTCAATACATGAACTGTCTCTTAATCTAGAGAAAATTTGTGCTAGTTTTTTTCAACTAATTGTTTTGCTAAAACAGGTTCATCAGTTGTAATAAAATCTACTCCTAAATCAATCATCTCTTGTAAATCATTTTTAGAATTGACGGTCCATACGTTCACAGTCATACCTAAGTCATGCGATTCAGTAATCCATGATTTATTATTTCTAATTACTGAAATATTATAATCTATTCCTTTGATACCAAAATCGAATAAGGTTTTTGGAGAAAAATTTCCTCCCAAATAGGCCACTATAGCATTAGGTTGCAATCTAAGAATTTCCTTACATACATCTAAACTGAATGCAATATATTCTACTTGATCTATCATATTAGCCTCCTTCACCATATCTACAACAGCTTTTGCGACTCTATCATTATTGTTAATACCACCTTGTGACGAACTGTGAGTCTTAATCTCAAGAATTAGTTTCGTAGTTTGATCTTTCTTGGCCTGTACAAAATAATCATTAAGAGTAGGAATTTTCTCTCCATTACTTAAAGTGATATTTTTCAAATCGTTAAATGTAGATGTTTCAATTCTTACCCCACCTATTGTTGGATCGTGATTCAGAACTACTACATCATCAGTAGTAATCCATACATCAAATTCAGAACCATATATATCTAACTCTTGAGCTTTGATAAGTGCTGCAACAGAGTTTTGCGCAGACCCAGTTGGTTTCCAATGACCGCGATGAGCTATTACCTGAGCTTTACCAAGGGGGCTACTGCCAATTGTGAGAGTTGCAAAACCAATATCAAGCTGTTTGTTTCCTCTCATTACTATGAATCTATATTTTCCTGATTCANNTTTCCCTGATTCAAAGTTATTAGGTATTGTCAATGTAAGAGAGTTATTGGCAACAACTCCATCAAGCAAGTACTCTTTGCCTGTTCCTGATATAGTTGTCATTTTTATCTTATCACCTGTTTGAAACCCTTTGCCTATAATAGTGTATTCGCTATTAATCTGTACTACTTTTGAAAGCAATGAAACTGCTGATAATTCAATATCATTAGGGCATAACTGTAAGATCACTCACATTGTTTTTTAGGGATTATTGCCTATTGTTGCAAAAAGATTGTTTACTTTTGGATAGTCAACCATTGCAAAGTAATAGAAACTATGAAATCAAAATCTCTCATTCTTATACCCCTATTACTAATTACGTGTCATTTCACAAGTGCACAACATAACATTCGCAATAAAAAAGTAGGCATCACCTTCTCTTCCTTTGGCGAAAACGAACCATTCCAATCTGCTGATTTAGTTGGAGCAGCAAGCTATGATAGTAAAAGCTTCTATGCTTTTGGCATCAACTACATTCACCCAGTTAACAATTGGCTAGACATAGAAACTGGTGTGGAATATGCAAAACACACTATTACATTACTTCCCAATCTTCCTCCCAACATGGATAGGAATCCTTATGACATTGATTTCTCTCTCATAAATATACCCATCACTCTTAGAGCCAATTTCTTGAATTACTTCTTTACAAATGGAGGCTTGTTAATAGGCATTGATGCAAGTTCTTCTAGTCCAATAGACAGAGGTTTGGGGGCTATATTGGGAATTGGCGCACAATATGAGTTCAACAATGGCTTTGGTGTATTTATAAATCCCTATTCAAAAGCTCATGCTTTAATTCTTTTTTCATCTGAGAAGTATCCACTGAGAATGATAGAGACAGGAGTGAGAATGGGGGTGACGTATATTCTGAAATAGATAAACACCTTTTCAGTTCCATAAAATTGCAACCTACAAAAAACAATACAATGGCCAACTTATTAAAAACTATAGTTGATTTCTTTTATAGAACAAACGCAAAAAGAAATAGATTTGAAGATAAAAACAAAGTGAAAACTTTAGCAGCAGACGCAGCGAAGGGAATCATAATAGCTAATAATTCCGAAATAACCCGAGGTAGCAAGTGGGCACTTTCTCAAAGATCAATTATATTTCTGACTGACAAAGCAGTATTTTGTGGAAAGTGGAACATTCCAATTGAATCTATTGATAGTGCTTCGATGGTTAGGTTTAAATCTATTTTTGGTGGTGGGCAAGTTCTAAAAATAGACACTTTAGATAAAAAATGCTATCAATTTGGAATGCAAGTAAATAATGAGTGGAGAAATCAAAAAGCACTAAATATAACTTTTGAAGATGGAAAGGTGAAGACACCTACATCAACGATTATATTGTGGTTGATTATGAGTGGAATTTCAATTTATTGGTTGCTACTTAAATTTGAAGTAATCTTTAAATAACACATTTTCGTCTCTTTTTTATAATTAGATGCTTGCCAACTACTATTAATCACTATCTCGATTATATTAGAACTGGGCAACCTGCAGACATTATGAGCTATATGCTCAGCCTCTATCTTTCCGACAATCAAATGATCAAAATATTGTCAGCAGAATTGAAAGCAAGATTGTATTGGAATTATGAATAAGGCAAGAGGATTTACAAGGTGACCACAGATGGCTACAAAATAGAGACTTATATATCCCACACAGAATTGTCTAGAAAAGAGATATTAGAGTTGGTTACAAAGGGAGAATTGGACGAGGTGTTGTTAGTTGGCTACTTCAATGAGAATATTGTCTTTGACGCCATTTGACAAAACAATAAAATAAACACTCTCTAATTCATAAAATAAGACTAGCATAGATGGCATCAATTTAAATTTCATTTTTCATTTGTGTATCCATACCAACCAAACACAATTTAATGTATCTTTGGGGGAGTGCAAACTGATGTAAAACCAAATTCTTGAGATTATGACACATACAACCATTCATGTACAAACTGTATTGGGCGACGTCCAAGGTCTAAATGCAGAAGAAGGAGAAAAAATATATGACCTTATTTTGGAAGCTTTTTTTCAAAACCAAAAAGTAATCCTTTCTTTTGACAACATGGAGGTGCTCTCCGAAGAGTTTCTGCAAGCTGCCGTTGGGCAATTGTATAAAAACTACTCTCATGCCGAGATCAAAGAAAACATGCAAATAGAAGACATTTTATTTTCTGGAAAGTTGGCTTTGAAAAGAGTTGTGGATGAGGCTAAGGAGAGTTATTGATAATTAAACAAAGCAAAGCATAAAAAAGGAATAATCATTACCAACCACCTATACAATAATGTCCTCGATATTTATGAGGATATTTATCTCATTACAAACGGGAAAACACATTTAACAAAAGGTAAAAATGATTTTCTAGAATACGCTTAAATATCAACAACACGAACTATATTTTATCTATTAAAAATCATCTTAAATATAGTATCAAAAAGAGTTGATGCCTTATAAAAACTCTTTAATTTCCTGCATAATAAATTTTTACACAATAAAAGACTCCTTTATTTATACCTGACATAGATTTGTTGTTAAATAAAGAAGTCTTTTTTTACATCTCTACAACTTGTTGAGGCAAATAAAGATGTCTTTTTGGATGTCATACAGTTAAAAGAGAGCTTTCAGGTCCTTTTTACCCTTATACAGACTATCAGGAAAGGAAAAAGCATCCATTGATATAAGGTAAAGTTTATAATATGTGAAGAAAACAGTCGTTGAGAGACCTAGTATGTTATCATGGGTGAAATAAACACCTATTGATGTCACATATAATTTTGTGTGGAAGACTTATAAGTGTGTTTTTTTTAATAAAAATATAGCTCAGATTAAAATAAAAGCTCTTTTTTTTGAACTGAGAATATATTTTTTTATTTAAAAACGTCTCTTTTTTCAACTTCTACTTATAGGGAATAATCTTTCTATCTCAATTGTAATAATTGCAATGATCTATCCATGAACCATTTTCCTCAATATATTGTTTAAGAAACAGAATAGCTACTTAAACCTCCTCGTTACTATGGCAACATTAAAAAAGCAACGAACCCTCTCCATTCTCAATATGCTGGCAGTATTGTTTACCATCGGCATCAATTATTACTCACAACTATACACCATCAATGGCAACAGAGTGAGCGATATGAGCAACAAATATAGCAATCTTTTTACACCAGCAGGATATGCATTTGCTATTTGGGGCATTATATTCTTAGCCCTATTTGCATTTGCTGCATATCAGATTTATCGTACAATCGTACGCAAGAGACAATTTGATTTTATTAGTCAATCTGGACTTTGGTTTGTGGTGGCCACAGTAGGCACAGGATTGTGGGTTATTGTTTGGTTATACGAATATACTTTGTTGTCGGTAGCCGTTATGTTGGTGATACTATTCTCGCTCATCAAAATTGTGGCGAACACAAATATGGAACTGTGGCGAGCACCCGCAAAAACAATTATGTTTGCCTGGTGGCCCATCTCCATCTTTGCAGGATGGATTGCTGTAGCCACCATTGCCAATATTGCTGCGTATTTGTCTAAGATTGGTTGGGATGGTAGTTTTCTATCACTCACATATTGGACAATTGTGATGATTGTGTGTGATACATTGTTAAACTTAATATTGATTTACACCCGCGGCATGCGCGAATTTGCAGTTGTTGGAGCATGGGCTTTAATTGCCATTTATGTGCGCCATCAAAATAACTATGAATCTATAGCCATGACCTCATTGGTGTGTGCAGCACTTATTCTTATCTCCGTTTTTACACATGCGTTTATGAATAGAAAGATCAATCCATTTTATGGGAAGTATTTTAGATAGCTTGATTCTGTGTTTTCTATAACAACTTATACACCCCACCAGGCAGTGTCTTCACCACATTTTTCATTTACAACTCCAGCAATGTGAAAAACAATTCCGACACAGGCACATCCAATTCGATGGCTAACATATTCACATGAATTGATTCTACTTTGTTGAGAGCATCGAACACTCGCTCTTCGGTTTCGGTAAGTTGCAAGAAAAGTTCTTTTTGTCTTGGTTGTGGTTTCACTGAGTCATCCCACCCCATATGGTCGATAAATCCCTTGATGTCTTGCATCAGAATGGCGCGATCAGAAGCAATCAAGGTGTTGCAACCAACCGATGCAGCATCAGTAACTCGACCAGGCACAGCAAACACTTCACGATAATACGAATTGGCAATTTCGGCTGTAATGAGTGAACCTCCTTTGCTTGACGACTCTATAACCACCAAAGCATCTGCCAAACCGGCAACAATTCGATTGCGACGCACAAAATTAAACCTTTCGGGTTGTGTTCCACTTGGGAACTCAGTTACCAGAGCTCCTGCATCCAGCATATCAATAGCAGTTTTACGGTGCATTGCAGGATAAATTCTATCCAAACCGTGCGCCAGAACAGCAGCAGTGGGAACTCCATTTTCGAGTGCTGCTCTGTGTGCACAAATATCAATACCATAAGCCAATCCACTCACCACAATGATGTTGGAGAACTTTGCCGAAAGATCTCTCACAAATTGCTTACACACTTCGTATCCTTGCGGTGTAGCATTGCGCGTACCAACAATACTGACTACTTTCTTATAGTTTAAATTGCTATCTCCCTTCACATATAGCAAAATGGGAGCATCCACACAATGTGTCAATCGTTCGGGATAGTTGGGAGAAGTAAAAAACAGCAACTGGAGATTGTTTTTAGAAACAAACGCTAATTCCTCTTCCGCTTTGCGGAGCACCTCTTTGCTTTTTATCTCATTGATCAATCGAAACTATATGCCTTGTATCTTCTCAAGATTCTTTGCAGATTCTTTAAATATTTGCTCTTCGTCGCC
>DENY01000056.1:0-7957 GCA_002359825.1 Bacteroidales bacterium UBA2632 | reverse complement strand
GCTATTTGGTACAGTGTTTTATCAGTAATAAATGTTGACATGAGTACTATTATTCAGTTATGTGTCATACACAATGACAAAACATTGTGTCACGCTCAACTAACACACACTATGTGTAATTGAAAATAAATAATTTGGCTGCAAATATACAAAGGATTATTAACTAAAATATAGGTTGGAGCTAATTTAAAACATATTTCTTTTTGAATGCTTGTATCCACTGAGATCGGTAAAGCTTATCATATTTGAACTAATGGTAATTATATTCTGTTAATGTACTGATGCAGTACGAAAGTATAATACATTACTAAATGTGTTATAGAACTTATTTTTCTAACAATCAAATTCAACAAATTAACTATGAAACTATATATATTACTTTTACTAATCGGATTATTTACTCTCCAATCTTTTTCTCAACCAGCTAAGAGGAATAAACCGAAGTTAGTTGTTGGAATTGTTGTGGACCAAATGAGAAACGATTATGTAGAACGATTTTGGGATCATTACACAGACGATGGGTTTAAGAGATTGGTCAACCAAGGATACCGTTTCAAAGACAATCACTTCAACTATGTTCCTACCTACACCGCACCAGGTCATACATCCATCTACACAGGCACAAGCCCAATGAATCATGGCATTATTGCTAATTCATGGTTTAATAAAATATCAGGCGATATGGTATATTGTGCAGGCGATACAAGTGTAATGTCTGTGGGGACATCAGCTAAGACAGGACAAATGTCACCCCATCGGATGTTGTCTACCACAATTGCAGATGAAAACAGATTGTTCACACAAATGCGTGGTAAGACCATTGGAATTGCAATTAAAGATAGAGGAGCCATATTGCCGGCCGGACATACTGCTAATGCAGCCTATTGGTTTCATGGTCAAGATGAAGGCAGATGGATTAGTAGTACTTTCTATATGGAGACGCTACCTCAATGGGTTGTCGATTTCAATAATTCAGGCAAAGCAGCATCCTATCTAAAAACATGGGACACACTCTACCCCATCGAAACGTATATAGAAAGCGGAAGCGACCTCAATAATTTTGAACGTGGATTTAAAGGCAAAGAGACCGCAACTTTTCCATACGATGTGGAAAAACTGAAAGCTGATAATAACAATTTCGAGATTCTTCGAACTCTACCCTATGGAAACGATCTTACTACTGATTTTGCTATGGCTGCTGTGATGGGAGAGAACTTAGGAGAAGACGACGATACCGACTTTTTGACAATAAGCTTTTCAAGTACCGATTACATTGGTCATAACTTTGGAGTAAGCTCCAAAGAGGTACAAGACACCTATATTAGATTAGATAAAAACATTGCCGAGCTATTGAGTTTTTTAGACAAAGAAGTGGGCAAAGATAATTATATTCTCTTTCTCACTGCGGATCATGCTGCAGGAGAAGTACCAGCCTATTTGGAATCTTTGAAAATTCCTGCTGGTTATTTCAACTCCATAGAGTTGCAAAAAGACCTAGAGACATTGGTAGAAAAAGAATATGGAAACAAGAAGATAATAGGAAATGTTTATAATGATCAGATTTACTCTGACTACAATATATTGCATCAATTGGGTGTTGAGTCTCGACAGCTTCAAGAAAAACTAGCCGATTATTTGATAAACTATAAGGACATTAACCGTGTGTACACACGCGACCAGATTGTAAAAGAGGCATATACCGAGGGGGCGGATGCTGCGATTAAAAATGGATTCAACCACAAACGCAGTGGCGATTTGGTGTATATTTTATCTCCCAATGTTAGTTCGTATATACATAAAGNNTACACATGCCCCTCTGTTCTTTTATGGCAAAGGTGTGAAAAGCGGTAGCACATCGCGCAGAAGTGAGATTGTGGATATTGCTCCTACTATTGCTACAATGCTTGGTATATCTTATCCAAGCGCAACAACGGGAAAACCTTTGAATTGGATGATGGAGGAGTAGTAACGGGATTGCTCCTGCGGTTTTGCAAACTGTGTGTTGCGAAGCAAAAAACAAATTTACAAATGTGTGAGAGCCGACATTAATAGACAAAGGCTGACACATAGGTCAGCCCCTACAACCTTGTTATTTAAATATATTCTTTAAACGCCTCATCAAAAATAGTTGGTTGCGACAATACCCCATCAATCAGACATACCACATCTATCTTTCCTATTGCACAAAGTTTATTGTCAGACAATCGGAAAATCTTCTGATGAAACTCATAGATAAGACCTCTCTTCTGAAGAGCAAGAGTACATTTGAATTTGTCCATCCCAATTAATGGTACTTTGTATCGGATTTCAACCCTTGACACAACAGTGTCAATACCCTTCTTATGCAACTCGTAGAAATTGAGTCCTTCTTGTTCTAAAAACTCATGACGTGTTACTTCGAAATAGTGTTGATAATTGGCATTGTTTACATGACCCTGCACATCGCATTCGTAGTCACGTACTTTCATCTCGTATTCAAAAATTACAGATTTCATAATAATTTAATCCCCATCCTTACCAAAGTAAGAACGGGGATTATATTTTGTTTTTAAAAGTTTATTGTCCTTGATTTCTCAGCCATACTTTGGCATTGACAAATGCGTCCATCCATGGTGTAACATCATTTTTGCGATAAGCAAAAGGATAGTAGGCATTTTGCCATGGGAAGATGGTTCTTTCTAAGTGGGGCATCATTACTAAATGACGGCCATCTTTGGAACAAAGAGCCGCAGCGTTGTAGTCAGAACCATTAGGGTTTCCTGGATACTCATCATAGATGTATTTAGCAGAAACACCATATTCAGATTCAGCCTCAGGAAGCACAAAACGTCCTTCTCCGTGAGCTGCCCAAACACCCAATGTAGTTCCCTTCAATGATTTCAGCATTACTGAATTGTTTTCAGGTATGGTAACACTGATAAAAGTTGATTCAAACTTGCCCGATTTGTTGTGATGCATCTTTGGATGATTGTCGCCCATTTCGGGGAATACCAAACCAAGCTCCATCATCAACTGACAACCGTTACAAACCCCCAGACTTAAAGTATCCTTGCGTGCAAAGAAGTTTTGCAACGAAGTTTTAGCTTTGTCGTTGTACAAGAAACCGCCAGCCCATCCTTTGGCAGAACCAAACACATCTGAGTTGGAGAATCCACCACAGAAAACTGCCATACTAACATCTTCCAGTGTTTCACGTCCTGAAGTGAGGTCTGTCATGTGAACATCTTTCACATCAAAACCTGCAAGGTGTAAGGCATACGCNNTCTTTCACGTCGAAACCAGCAAGGTGCAAGGCATACGCCATTTCACGTTCTCCATTCGTACCTTTCTCACGCACAATGGCAGCTTTAATTCCTGTTGACTCTTTGCGATCGGGATTCAAGCCCATATCTTGTAGCTTTCCAGTAAAATCAACATTGAATTCAAACTTCAGTGGTTGATTTTTATAATTATCAAAGCGCGCTTTGGCTGCCTCTTCTCCAGATTGTTTCTCGTCTAACAAATATGAGGTATGATACCATACATCCCTCAATTGATCAATATCAAATTCTTTTCTGAACTCATCCTTTTCGATAACAAACTTACGCTCTTCAATAGGTCGTGCTACAATGGCATGTCCAACGCCGTAGTCGTCTAATATCTTTTCTACCAAATGGTGGTGTTTCACTTGAACCAACACTCCTGGATTTTCAGAGAACAATATCTTAATTAAATCTGAATGACGAATTTTATCTAATCGAGCTTCTAAACCACCATTTGGGTTGGCAAAACACATCTCGAGCATGGCGGTAATCATACCTCCTGCTGAAACATCATGACCAGCAAGTACCAATCCTCTGTTGACCAGTTCTTGAACTGCACCAAAAGCATTTTTAAAGTATTCTGTATCTGTCACAGTTGGAGCTTCATCACCCACTTTATTCATAGTTTGTGCAAAGGCAGATCCTCCCAATTTGAACGAGTCAAAAGAGAAGTCGATATAATATAGATAGGTGCCTTTGATATAAGCTAACACGGGCGAAACAATGCGACGAATGTTTTTCACCTCGGCAGCAGCAGATATAATAACTGTGCCTGGAGAGAACACTTTATCATCTTCATCATGTTGTGTCATCGAGAGCGAATCTTTTCCAGTAGGGATATTGATGCCCAAGTTGCAAGCAAATTCTGAACAAGCTTCTACAGCAGCATACAAACGAGCATCTTCTCCTGGGTTGCGACAAGGCCACATCCAGTTGGCACTAAGCGATACGCCTTGCAAACCAAGGGTTAATGGAGCAAATACAATATTGGTAAGCGCTTCTGCTATTGCAACAACAGAACCTGCAGCGGGGTCAATCATAGCCACTTGTGGAGCATGTCCAATGGAAGTTGCCATTCCTGCATATCCTCTATAATCGAGAGCCACTGCACCCAAATCGCTCAAGGGCAATTGAATCTCACCTTGACATTGTTGGCGAGCAACCTTCCCACTTACCGAACGGTCAACTTTGTTGGTCAACCAATCTTTACAAGCAACTGCTTCAAGTTTAAGTACGTTGGTCAGGTAAGCTTCCAATTCTTCGGGATTGTATTCTGGAGCATCGTAAACTTCTTCTATTGTACTATCTTCCATCACCGTAATGGGTGGTTTACCAAAGAAATCTTCCAACTTCATGTCGATAGGACAGTTTCCATCGGGTTGTTCAAAGGTAAACTTCATGTCATCGGTAGTTTCACCCACCACATAAAACGGTGCACGTTCGCGTTCTGCTATTTTTTCTATTTTCTCTAAATCTTCTTTCTTCACCAACATTCCCATGCGCTCTTGACTTTCATTGCCAATAATCTCTTTTGCGCTAAGCGTGCTGTCTCCAACCGGAAGTTTTGACAAATCAATCTTGCCACCAGTTGCTTCTACCAATTCGGAAAGACAATTTAGATGTCCACCTGCTCCACGGTCATGGATAGATACAATTGGGTTTTCGTTTGACTCGGACAAGGTGCGAATCACATTAGCTACACGTTTTTGCATTTCAGGATTGGCACGTTGCACAGCATTCAGCTCAATACCCGATGAAAACTCACCTGTATTAACTGAAGAAACGGCACCGCCACCCATACCAATGCGGTAGTTGTCTCCGCCCATCACCACAACTTTCTCCCCTGGTTCGGGGTCACCTTTCAATGCATCGTGTCTTTTAGCGTATCCAATACCTCCAGCAAGCATAATTACTTTGTCGAAGCCAAATTTTTTCTGATTCTCAGCATGCTCAAATGTAAGTACAGAACCACAGATAAGTGGCTGTCCAAACTTATTACCAAAGTCGGAAGCTCCGTTTGATGCTTTTATTAATATCTGTTCGGGTGTTTGATACAACCATTTACGTGGATTGATGGCTTGCTCCCATGGTCTGCCCTCTTCCAAACGGGGGTAGGATGTCATATACACGGCAGTTCCTGCCAATGGTAATGAGGCTTTACCTCCAGCCAGGCGATCTCGAATCTCACCACCCGTTCCTGTGGCTGCACCGTTAAAAGGTTCAACTGTGGTTGGGAAGTTATGTGTTTCGGCTTTCAGCGAAAGTACACTATCCATCTCTTTTGTTACAAAGAAATCTGCTTTATCGCCACTCAATGGAGCAAATTGCTCAATGGTTGGTCCGCCAACGAAAGCAACGTTATCTTTGTAAGCAGAAACTAATGTATTGGGATTGACAGCTGATGTTTTCTTGATTAGTTGAAAAAGTGTGCTCTCTTTTTCCATCTCATCAATAATAAACTGTCCGTTGAATATTTTGTGTCGGCAATGTTCAGAATTCACTTGTGAGAAACCAAACACTTCGCTATCAGTAAGCTTTCTGTTCATCTTTTGGCTCACACCATTCAGATAGTCTATTTCGTCTTGACTCAATGCTAACCCCTCTGTTTTGTTGTAAGCAGCAATATCATCAATATGATAAATAGGTTCTGGCTCGATATCAATATCGAATATTTGTTGATTCAATGAGTCATAAACACGTTGAAGCATTGGGTCGTGATCCTCCGATGGATCGATTGGGAAATACTCTTCTAAACGAACTATACCCTCGATGCCCATGTTCTGAGTAATCTCTACTGCGCCCGTACTCCACGGACTTATCATTTCGCGACGCGGACCAACAAAGGGCTCATTGATTTGAGTTGCATCAAGCATTTCAGCATTGCCAAAAAGCCAATTCAACTTACTTATGTCTTCTTGAGAAAGTGCGGAGTGTGACTGAACCGCAATAATGTTTTGTGACGGAGTTTTGAAAAATGATATCATTGCCTACTTGTTTAATTGAGAGTTGAAGTAGAGATATGTAAACGTATATCTCTCTATTGTGAACTGCAAAGTTAATGAAAAGGGATGATTCTCATCTTATTTTATCTTCATTTTGTATGTTTTAATTATTGAATGTATCTTTGCAGAATATCAACAAGAAATGAAACGCAATTATTTATTGTGGATTCTACATATTGGTAGACTTGTAGAACAGACATTATAAGTTTCTAATGTCTCGAAAGTTTGTATTGGCAAACGCTATATGAAATGATAATGATAGAAGAAAGCAAAGGTTGCTACCTTTTTTATAAAGATCATCTTACATTTGGTTGTAAAAAGAATAGGCTCAACGCATGATAGAAGTTATATACAAAGGAATTATCATTGGTGTAATCGTATCGGCACCCATGGGACCTATTGGCATACTATGCGTACAGCGTACACTCAATCGGGGCAGGTTGCATGGTCTTGCAACTGGACTGGGAGCTATGGTTTCTGATCTATTTTATGCTTCTATCACACTTATTGCAATGGGTTTTGTTGATGAACTAATGCAAGCCAACGAACAAGTCATTCAATACATTGGAAGTACAGTGATAATTCTTTTTGGAATTGGAATATTCTCTACCAACCCGCTCAAAATACTAAAACCAAACTCTGCCGCCCCCGAAACTCGCTACTATCAAGATTTTGTTACGGCATTTTTCCTCACGCTGTCCAATGTAGCCATCGTTTTCCTTTTCATATCTCTTTTTGCACGTTTTCATTATAGTCCCCTCGACAAAAACTGGTTTACATTTGTTGTCGGCATGATTTCAATTGGCTTAGGAGCATTGGCATGGTGGTTTTTCATTACTACTTATGTGTCAAAACTCAAAAGATACTTTAATCGTCAATCGCTTAAGTTCTTCAACCGCATCGTTGGATCTATCCTCATTTTTTTGGGTGTAATTGGTGTGGTAGGGGCGTATTTGTTGGGTTGATAGATTTACACCTTGGCTTATTCAAGTTAAAGGCCACAGCAAAAAAAATGTGTTTTGGTATCTAACGAGGACTCTTATCTGACATACAAACTATTTTCAATTTTTCATAAGTATCAATTTGTAAATAATATGCCAATATTTTTTACAAATCTATCGAAGATGTGTCATAAATCAGTTGGAAATCAAATCCATCGTCATGGATCTAACGTTTATGCCATGAAAATCGAATCCAGCTCCGTGGAAATGTTTTGTAAAAAACTTTACATTGCGTCTTATTGCGTTTTTATCTGCCCCCCAACTCAACCACCTCCAAATCCCGTATATCCCCCTCATCCAACACAAACCGCAACAATGTTCTCACTTGATGAAAACCATATATGCCAGCAGCACCCGGATTCATGTGGAGAGTTTGAATCTTCTTATCGAACATCACTTTGAGTATATGTGAATGCCCTGCGATAAACAACTTGGGCGGATTGGCAAAAAGCGTACTTTTGATTCTTGCATCATATCTACCGGGATAACCTCCAATATGGGTCATGAGCACATCCACTCCCTCAAGCGTGAAGCGATTGACTTCCGGATATGCTTGGCGCAAATCTTGACCATCTATATTTCCATACACTGCGCGAAAAGGTTTAAACTTTTCAAACTTCTGTGCCAACTCAATTGTACCTATATCTCCGGC
>DENY01000054.1:1929-12404 GCA_002359825.1 Bacteroidales bacterium UBA2632 | reverse complement strand
ACATCGTCTGCTGGTAAAACACATATTAACAAAGTACCAGCTTTATTGGAAAGACCAATTGAGTAACTGGTATGGTCAATTGTTGCACGAAGCGCAATACTTAGAGCCTGTGATGCGTAACATCGAAACGTTCTTGGACGATACGCAAAAGTTTGTTACTGGAACTGTGGAAGTGGAACTGCGCCCTTATCATTTTTCAATTTTGGCATGCAGTAGCGATTACGATTTGATGAATTCCGACTTTGGAGAATATGGTGAAAGCAACAAATCTTTCTCAGGACAGGATGTTGTAGGTTTTACAAAAGTATTGTCCAACCCATTAAAGATATACTATTCAGTACACAAAGACAAATAAACAACGATATGATAAAAGTAAGCATAGCAGGCGGCACTGGTTATACGGCAGGTGAGTTACTTCGGATTTTGATGTATCACCCACAGGTGGAAATCGAATCGGTGCTAAGCACCACTTCGGTAGGTGTTTCACTTTCATCGGTACATCGTGATTTAGTAGGCGAGACTGATTTAGTGTTTTCAGATACAATTGGCAACCCCGATGTTGTGTTCCTTTGTTTGGGACATGGATTGTCGGAAAAGTTTTTAAGTACTACCGTTATACCTGATTCTTGCAAAGTAATAGACCTTGGGAATGATTTTAGACTAGACCCAACTTTTCAAAACAGAACGTTTGAATATGGTTTGTGTGAGCTGAACAAAGAAGCTATTCAACAAGCCGATAATATTGCTAATCCTGGTTGCTTCGCTACTTCTATTTTGTTGGCACTATTGCCTTTGGCAAATATAAAGCAACTCAACAATGAGATACATATNNTGGTGCTGGCAAGAGACCTTCGGATACTACACATTTCAGCTATCGAGACTCAAATGTATCGGTTTACAAAGCGTTTTCTCATCAACATTTAGGCGAAATAAAGCAAACTCTTTCGTTGAATAATACATTGAAAGTTCCCGAAATACAATTTGTACCCATGCGCGGAGATTTCACCCGTGGCATTTTCGCCAGTGTTTACACGAAATGGGAGGGCAACATGTGTGAACAAGAATTAGTGGAATATTACAAAAACTATTATAAGAATTCTCCTTTTGTTTTTGTGTCTGACGAAGATATCAGCTTGAAAGAAGTGGTGAACACCAACAAGGGTTTGTTGCACATTTCTCTTCATAACGGATATATTCATATCACTTCTATTATTGATAACCTTGTGAAAGGTGCATCGGGGCAAGCCGTACAGAATATGAATCTGATGTTTGGCTTTGCTGAAAATGAAGGATTGCTCTTAAAAGGAAGTGCATTTTAATAGATATTCTTAAACAAACTGATTAACATACAAATATAAAATACGATTATGGCAAATAAGCAGGAAACTAGTGAGTCAGATTTAACAAATAAAGCAGTAGAAAAGGGTGGATACTTCGATGTATATTCGATTTGGGACATAGAGCCTGTCAAGGCTAAAGGGTGCAGTGTTTGGGATACAAATGGCATCAAATATTTAGACCTCTATGGCGGTCATGCGGTTATATCTATTGGACACACGCACCCACACTATGTACAATTGCTTAAAGATCAAATTGACAAAATTGTATTTTACTCCAATTCAGTAATAAATAGATTGCAAGATGAATTAAGTGATAAGTTGGGTAAACTGTCAGGTTATGATGATTATTCATTATTCCTTTGCAACTCGGGAGCCGAGGCAAATGAAAATGCGTTGAAGTTGGCTTCGTTTAAAACGGGTAAAAAGAAAGTAATTGCATTTAATGATGCTTTTCATGGGCGTACATCAGGTGCAATTGCCATAACGGATAATCCTGCCATTCAGGCACCTTTTAATATGGGGCATGAAGTTGTTTTTGTTCCACTAAACGATATTCTTGCAGTTGAGGAAGCTATGAAAGCAGCTGATGTTGCGGCAGTTATCATAGAGCCTATACAAGGTATTGCAGGTGTTTTCCCAGCTGATATTGAATTCTTACAACAGTTACAAACACTTTGCAAAAAGCACGGAGTAATTCTCATTGCAGACGAAATTCAGTCAGGATACGGACGATCAGGAAAATTCTTTGCTCATCAATATGCTAATATCAAACCCGATATAATAAGTATTGCAAAAGGCATGGGGAATGGTTTCCCAATTGGTGGAATTCTTATTTCTCCAAAGTTTGAAGCAAAAGAAGGATTGCTGGGCACTACCTTTGGTGGCAACCATTTGGCATGTGCTGCAGCTATAGCAGTTCTTGATGTGATGAAAGATGAAGACTTAGTGAATAATGCTGCCGAGATGGGAACTTATTTGCAAGATCAATTGAAAGGCTGCATTGGAATCAAATCAATTAGGGGTAAAGGTTTAATGGTGGGTGTTGAACTTGAACCTGAATTTGCAGGTTTGCGTAACAAACTTCTGTTTGAGAATCATATCTTTACTGGAGGTGCCAAAAACAATGTGATGCGACTGCTACCACCTCTCTCCATTTCGAAAGAAGAAATTTATACATTCATCCAAGCATTTAAAAAACAGACACAACAATGAGAAACTTTATATCTGTAAAAGACATTGGCAATATAAAAGATGCATTGCTGAAAGCCAAAGAAGTGAAAGATAATCCATTTGCAAACCAAGATTTGGGAAAGAATAAAACTGCACTGCTTATTTTCTTCAATTCTAGTTTGCGTACACGATTGAGCACACAGAAAGCTGCGCTTAACTTAGGTATGAACGTTATGGTGCTTGATGTGAATCAGGGTGCATGGAAACTAGAGACTGAAACAGGTGTAATAATGGATGGCGACAAACCAGAACATATGCTCGAAGCGATACCCGTGATGGGTGCCTATTGCGATGTGATTGGAGTACGCTCTTTTGCTCAATTCCAAAGCAAAGCGGACGATTATAATGAAACGGTTCTCAATCAGTTTATCAAATACTCTGGTAAGCCTGTGTTTAGTATGGAAGCTGCTACACGTCATCCATTGCAAAGCTTTGCTGATTTGATTACAATTGAAGAATTCAAAAAGAAGGCAAAGCCTAAGGTTGTACTAACTTGGGCTCCGCACCCCAAAGCGTTGCCTCAGGCAGTTCCAAACTCTTTTGCAGAGTGGATGAATGCCACAGATTATGAATTTGTCATAACTCATCCCGAAGGATATGAGTTGCATGAGGATTTTGTGGTCGATGCTCTTGTTGAATATGATAAAGAGAAAGCATACAAAGATGCCGATTTTATATATGCCAAGAATTGGTCCGCATTTACCGATCCTAATTACGGAAAAGTACTGAGCACGGATAGAGACTGGACAGTTGATGCAAAGAAAATGAGCTTGACCAACAATGCGTATTTTATGCATTGTCTTCCTGTTCGCAGGAATATGATTGTTGCCGATGAGGTAATTGATAGTCCACAGTCGATTGTTATCCCAGAAGCTGCCAATCGAGTGGTCTCGGCTCAAGTGGTGTTAAGTGAAATACTAAAGAGTTTATAGTTTTAGAAGAATATCATGGAATACCAACAAAACAATGAAGGAATTAAGGTTGTCAAAATTGGGGGCAATATAGTTGACAACCCTGAGGCTTTGGCATCTTTTCTTAGAGACTTCCAGCAATTGGAAGGAAAGAAAGTATTGGTGCATGGTGGTGGCGTTATGGCCTCGAAGATGGCAATGGATTTAGGTGTTAAAACCACTATGATTGAAGGGCGAAGGGTAACCGATGCTGAGACATTGAAATTGGTGGCGATGGTGTATGCCGGATGGATTAATAAAAGTATTGTGGCATTGTTGCAAAAGAATGGATGCAATGCCATTGGACTTTCGGGTGTGGATGCAAATATCATTCCCGCCAAAAAACGTTCGGCTTATCCAGTTGATTATGGTTTTGTGGGCGACCCTTCCCCAGACAAAGTAAATAGTCCTTTTATTCATGATTTACTTGAAAAAGATATTGTACCTGTGTTTTGCGCAATCACCCATGATGAGAAAGGCTCTTTGCTAAACACCAATGCTGACACAATAGCTTATACACTATCTGTAGCGTTATCGAAAATTGCCAAAACTACACTCTATTACTGTTTTGAAAAAGAGGGTGTACTCAAAAATATTGATGATCCTACAAGTATTATCTTGTCGTTAACAAAGGCGGAGTACGAAACTTATCTCAGTCAAAACATTATTGCTGGAGGCATGATTCCAAAACTTCACAATTCATTCAATGCTATTGATGAGGGTGTTTCGGAAGTGTTAATAATGCACGCTAAAAATATTTTAAACCAAAAGGGAACAAGATTATTTCAAAGTCATGAGATAATTGAAAAGTAAATATGTGGATGGGGCAACCTTACTGTTGCGTAAATTAGTATCCCTTCAATCTTTTTCGGGTGAGGAGCGTTTGCGTGCCGATTATCTCATAAAATATTTTACGGAACTTGGAATTAAAACAGAGCGCATTGCAAACAATATAATTGTTAAACAGCCTCACTTCGATGAGTCGAAGCCTACTTTTATGCTCAATNNCCTGCTAAAGGATATACATTCGATCCTTTCAATCCACCCATATCAGAAACATATATTCACGGTTTGGGTAGCAATGATGCTGGTGCAAGTGTTGTGAGTCTTTTGCAAGCATTTTTGCATTTCTATCATCAAGAGCTACCATTCAATCTTTTGTTGGTGCTTTCTGCTGAGGAAGAAAATTCAGGAAAGGATGGAATGCGACGATTGACAAAAGAGCTCTCGTTTGTGGATTTTGCAATAGTTGGAGAACCAACGGGAATGCGTGCTGCTATTGCCGAACGTGGACTACTTGTGATTGATGGCGAAGCAAAGGGGAAAAGCGGACATGCTGCACGAAACGAAGGTGTGAATGCATTGTACATTGCCATAGAAGATATAAAGACTTTACAGTCGGTGAAGTTCGATAAAATATCGCCTACAATGGGCGAAGTGAAGCTCACCGTGACACAAATAAATGCAGGCACACAGCACAATGTTGTGCCCGAATCGTGTACGTTTGTTGTGGACATTCGTCCAACTGATTGCTATACCAATCCTGAAATAATGGAGCAGTTACAAGCAATCACTAAGAGTGAATTGAAGGCTCGTTCGCTAACTAACAAAAGTTCTGGCACACCACNNTGGCCCACCACTTCCGATTGGATGCGCCTCAGTTGTCCTGCCATCAAGATGGGCCCAGGAGAATCGGAGCGTTCTCATCAGGCGGATGAATTTGTTTTTATCAAAGAACTGGAGCAGGGGATTGAAGGATATATCAACTTCATCGATGAATTAACTGCAATTTACAAAGAAGAAAATATTTAAATTACATACTATGTCAAAAATCTGGAACAAAGGCTTCGATGCCGATAAGGCTGTTTTAAACTTTACTGTAGGCAAAGACAGAGAACTCGATTTGCGATTGGCAAAATACGATATCATCGGGTCGTTGGCACACATCAAGATGTTAACGAAAATTGGATTGATGCAACCTGAGGAAGAGAAAGTGTTGCGGGCCGAACTTCAAAACATATTGAAAGAAGTGGAAAATGGAAACTTCGCATTGGATGATGATGCAGAAGATATCCACTCACAGGTAGAGTCGATGTTGATAAACAAACTCGGAGAGATTGGCAAGAAGATTCACTCGGGTCGTTCACGCAATGATCAAGTGTTGGTAGATCTCAAGCTATTTCTCAAAGATGAGATATTGAGTATCAAAGACGGAGTTGTTTCTCTGTTCGACTTGTTGCAAAGTTTGAGCGAAACGCACAAAGATGTTTTGTTGCCCGGCTATACGCATGGTCAAATTGCCATGCCTTCGTCTTTTGGACTGTGGTTTGGAGCTTATGCCGAAACACTTATTGATGATATGCACACCTTGGTGGCTGCATGGAATGTAACCAACCAGAATCCATTGGGCTCTGCAGCAGGTTATGGAAGTTCTTTCCCCATTGACAGGGATATGACAACACAAGAGTTGAACTTTGCCACCATGAACTACAATGTAATTGCGGCACAGATGGGACGCGGAAAGACTGAGCGCATTCTTGCGCAAGCCATGGCTAATATTGCTTTCACGTTGAACAAGCTGGCAGATGACAATTGCCAGTATCTTTCGGGCAACTATGCATTCATCTCTTATCCAAAGGAATTAACAACAGGTTCGAGCATTATGCCACATAAGAAGAACCCAGATGTGTGGGAATTGATTCGTGCACACAGCAACAGATTGCAAAGTTTGCCCAACGAATTGGCACTGATGACTACAAACATACCTCATGGATATCACCGCGACTATCAATTGCTGAAAGAAGTATTGTTTCCAGCGATAGAAACATTGAGAGAGCTGTTGGCAATGTCCTGTTTTATGCTGGAACAGGTGTCTGTCAACAAAAATATTCTCGACGATGCCAAATACGACTATCTGTTTACGGTAGAAGAAGTAAATAGACGTGTGCTAGAGGGTACTACATTCCGTGATGCCTACATTCAAGTAGGGCAGGAGGTCCAAAACAATCAGTTTGTTTCCAACAAAGAAGTAAATCATACCCACCAAGGAAGCATTGGCAATTTGTGTACGGAAGAGATACAAGAGAAAATGAAGAGAGTTGTCGGGCTGTTTTCTTGATGATATATCATTTTGTCACTGATTTATGTGCAAAGTAGCAGGTTTATACCCAATTTAGTGTTAGAATGCACTAAAAGTTTAAACTTTATACCCTTTTCAACGCTAAAGTGCACCAAAGTTTAAACTTTATCCCCTTTTGCACGTGCAAAAGCACTAAATGTTTCAAATGTGAACCCATTTGCACGAGGAAATGCACTTACAGCTGTCACTTTTCTCCCGTAACAACGTTGAGAAGCATGTAAAGTGTTTCACGTGGCTCAAGTTTATAGCTTATTTATGCAATAAGCAAATAATTATCTCGCTTTGCAACAGTAGGAGAACCGATATTTGCTCCAAATAACATAAAAAAACCCGAAAAAAGATTTCACTCTTCTTTCGGGTTTCTTAATATAGATATCTCTATAACTAAAGTTACTTGAGAATCATTTCAAATTTTACCAATCATCCTACATATCTTGATCATTCTTTGGAATGTAATTCCAATAATCCATATTAGAAATGATTTCAACTCCAACCTTGCGGTCACCTCTTCTCACTTCTACTGAAGCTTCGGTTGGAGCATAAGAAACCTTCTTGCCTACACCTCTATATTTCATCATATTGGTAGGTACGCCTCTGTTTTCTAATTCTTGAACTACAGCGCCAACTCGTCTTCTCGATAGACTGATATTATATTCCTCGCTACCCCAAGCATCCGTATATCCAGTAACTAGATAACGTCTTGAAGTATCTCCTTTAAGAATATCAGCAATCTTATCCAACACCTCGTGACTTTCGCTTGTTATTGTAGCCTTATCAAAATCGAAATAGATATTGTTGAACAGTTCACACATCTCGGATGCTACATGAACGGGCACTTCTACAATTTTCTCAACCTCTACAGGGGGAGCTTGTACAATAGTTTCTCTATCCACGTAATTAATTATAGGCTGCGCTTTCTTAGATTTACCTCCAATACGCCACATAAGCCTTACGGTTCCTTGCATTGAATTAGCAACATCCTTATAAGGCATCACTAAGTAATCTCCTTGAAGTCCGATACCAAAACGATCGTTCAGCCATGTGTTTAAACCTAATCCCAATGATATGGGTATCAAGTCATGCTTATCAACACCATGCTTGTTCTTCATATTCTCCAGCACCCACTCCATTTCTGTAGGTAAGTCGCCTTCAATTCCTGTGTAGTTCATGTCGAAATTCTTCTTCATGTAGCTAACACCCACTCTGGCATAAGGATCGATATATTTAGAACCGAAATACTCTCCAAATCTCCATTGTAGGCCAGGGCCTACCATGAAAAGGTTTTTCATTTTGTTTTCACCATCAATCCATTGCTCTGTAAATCCCACTGTTCCTTGCAAGTCAAGATACAAGTGAGGATTAAGTTCACGTGCTATGTATAAGTTACCTCCAATAACATTGTGGCGTAATTGAAGATCCATCTTATACGCATTGTCTAACTTTGTGAAGTTAGTAAAATCTACTCTGCTGAATTGGAACACTGATACTCCAATGCCCAGCTCCCACGCTCTCTTGGTCTTTTCCTCCGTTTCTACGGTGTCTGAGTACACAGCTTGTGCACTCAGAATACCTGTAGAACAAAGAAAGCCAAATAAGATACTATATATTAAGTACTTTCTTTTCATATTTTTCATTGATTATTTTAAACTGGAAGTTGAACATTAACGAGCTCTTTGGTATGGAAGAAATTGGAGCTTGTTTTTTCTCTAAACAGCTTAATCTCGCCTGTTCCTCCATTAGCAATTGCTATATCTTCATTACTCATCTTTACTAAGATTCTGATATGGCCATTCTCGTCAGCCTTTTTGCTTCCACCCCAAATAGAACGGAAACCTTCTTTAGTATTTAATAAAAACTGAATGTAAGAGTGAGGTACAGCATCAGTTATCCATACTTCAAAAATTGTATGAGTTGATTCTTCTCCAGGACTTAGAGTAGGAACATCATAATCTGGGTCATAAGGATTACTTCCACCCATTCCTCCACCACTAGGATATCCGCTACCATCATTAGCATTACCTTCACCTATTTTTCTAAAGCCGTGGCTAAAGTCAGTTTGGTTTTGAACGCTATAAGTGTTCTTAAATGGTAGTCCACAGAAGCTTGTAGTTTCGAAGGATAGTGTATATCTACCTGTAGAGAAGTCGTCTGCCACATTTTTTAAAAACTCAAGCGTAACAGAGCTGTTAGCAGGTACAGTTACTGTTTTAGTATCACCTACAGCATTTGCTCCATCCGTCCAAGGAAGACGTGGATTGCCAGAACCTGTATTTCTTAAATTGCGGCTAAATGTAATCTCTATGTTCTTGCTATTAGGATTTGTAAATTCTCCTTTAACTATTGGGTCTAATGAGTTGGCAGTCGTGAATTTATATGTAAATGGAGTTGGTAATAAAGCCAAACCATTTATTTGAATATTTTTGTTAACCGTTCCAGCTCCAGCTTTAGCTGCTGATACAGCTACACTGTATTGTGTAAACCTACGAGGAACTTTAACTGTATATACTCCTTCTGGACCTTCATTCATAACAAGAGTTGCATTATCAAATGATGTCTTAGCAGTAACTGTCATTCCTTTAGTACCCTTTAAAGTAAGAGTTACATCACACTCACCTACGTCAACTTCAATTTCACCATTAATTTCTACCGGTGTTAATTGAGGAACCTCAAGTAAGTTCGTGAATATGCTACATCCATTATCATCACCAATACTTTTCACTGTAATCAGATAAGGACTTGCAGCTCTTGTATAAGTTTTTGTAAAGGTTTTCTTATCAGCAGATACTTCCCAATTGTTTTTAACTCCATTTACTGGATCGTAAACTAAAGTTCCATTTATATAAAGCTCTATTGGCTCTTCTTTAAATGTTATAGTAGCAATATCTTTTTCTTCACCTTCAACTTTTACTATAGTAGCAGACTCAAGCTCAATAAACTTAAGAGCAGGAATTCTTGCACTCTTAGTAATTTGATCAGATGTGTCGCCACCAGGAAGTGTTACTGTAATCAATACAAACTGGTCTTCGGCAGTGCGTGGTATTGTGAATTTAACTTCACTATCTCCTGCTGCTACAGTTTTATCTTGAGTAGTAACTCCATCTCCTGTTATTTGAACTTTAGCTCCCACCTCTGCACCTACTGTTAATGTAGCATTAGGTATAGTTGCTATATTATTATCAATATCTAAATTCAAACAATCATTTGGAGCAAATACTATTATTGTAACACCGTCACAATGACAGTCGAATAGTGCTTCTATAAAAGCTTGCAAATCGCCTGTATTACCTTGCGATAACCAATACTGATGCAGTACAGATACATCACCACCTTGCAACCATTTCAAGAAGGCCTCCCAGCTATTACCGCCAGTATATTGAGAGCCATCTTTGTTGGTCATATCACCAGCATCTACAGCTTCTTTCCATAGTTCGTATGATGTTTTTCCATTTACACCATCTTTACCGTCGCTACCATCTGTGCCATCATTGCCGTCTACACCATCTTTACCTTGTGCAGGAATTCCAGAATCTTCACCATTAATCCACCAGTTACCATTTGAACCAATTTCTGGGGTAGCACCATCAAGACCATTAGCACCTCTTGCAGGAACGCCAGTATCGAAATCACCAATATACCAATTGCCATTATAGCCAAGAGTAGGAGATACACCGTTAATACCGTCGAGTCCATCTTTTCCATCTTTTCCTAATGCGGAAACATTGCTATCAATGTTATTAATAAACCAGTTGCCATTATGCCCAATAACAATATGAGGGGTAAGTCCGTCAACACCGTCTTTACCAACAGCGGTTTTAC
>DENY01000054.1:325-1868 GCA_002359825.1 Bacteroidales bacterium UBA2632 | reverse complement strand
CACTCCAGTATCGCATCCATCAATAACCCAGTTTCCTGATGGTCCAATTTGAGGAGAAGCTCCGTCAATTCCATCAGCGCCGGTTGCAGGCACTCCAGTATCTTTACCATCGATATACCAATTGCCATTACCACCAACAAATGGAGTAACACCTTTTGCAGGAACACCAGTATCATTGCTTCCAACGTACCAATTGCCATTACCACCAATATGTGGAGTAACACCATCTACACCATCTTTCCCTTTTGCAGGCACTCCAGTGTCTCTTCCATCTATGTACCAATTGCCGTTTCCGCCTATAATCGGAGTAATACCTTTTGCTGGAACGCCAGTATCGGCACCGTTAATATACCAGTTACCGTTACCTCCAATATGTGGAGTAACGCCATCTACACCATCTTTTCCATCTTTACCTTTAGCAGGCACGCCAGTATCTTGGCCTTTTATATACCAATTGCCGTTGCCTCCAATTTGTGGAGTAACACCGTCTACACCTTTTGCAGGCACACCAGTATCGTCACCATCTATATACCAGTTACCGTTGGCACCGATATTTGGAGTAATACCATCTTTTCCATCCCTACCATCTTGTCCTATTGCAGGCACACCAGTATCACAGTCATCTATATACCAATTGCCATTACTGCCAATTGTGGGAGTTATTCCATCTATACCCGGTTTCCCGTCCTTGCCAGTTACAGGTACACCTGTATCTTGGCCATCAATCCACCAATTACCATTGTGTCCTATTTGTGGAGTAATACCATCTACGCCATCCTTACCATTTTTACCAATGGCCGGGAACCCAGTATCGCTACCATTTATCCACCAATTACCATTATATCCAACAACTGGTGTGTAGCCATCTCTACCTTCAGCACGAATGCCCGTATCTTTACCTCCTATCCACCAGTTTCCGTTTGAACCAATTTGTGGAGTTACTCCGTCTTTACCATCTTTACCTTTAGCAGGAATGTTGGTATCGATACCATTAATATACCAGTTACCGTTAGCTCCAATAATAGGAACGGCACCATCTTTGCCATCTTTACCTCTCAAAGAATTCATAAAATCTTCGAAGGTTGCATTGGGGCCTTTTTGGTAAAATATTTTCCAAAGATCAAAAGCAGACATTCCGTCCTCGCCTTTATCTCCCTTTTCACCTTGAGGTCCTTCTGGAAGGACCATCTCTAAGTGATTCTCACAGCCGAGCATAAAAACAAATGCTAAGCTTAGAATTAAATAAATTTTTCTCATACTTGTTTAGTTTGAAATTTTTAATGATTTAATTATTATGATTGTATTATAGTATTTCACTGTAAATCGAAAGCGCACTCATGTAAGTATAAATCGTGTTTTTTAATTTTCGTGCACATTATCTTCATTTTTAAGTAGTGGATTTTGTCATCTAGTTTAAAATGTTTAATTTTAGACATTGAACTGTATGAAAATATTTTTACGTTATTCACTTATATCAATAATATTCATTGATAGCTTTATTACGGAAATAAAAAACCATCAGCATAATGTGCACATTCTTTTT
>DENY01000054.1:0-237 GCA_002359825.1 Bacteroidales bacterium UBA2632 | reverse complement strand
ATAGGTATCACAATTTGATTAGTGTCTCATTTTAAGAGTTTAAGAAAGTGTGCGAATTCATTTTAATAGGGGCAGGTATAAAGTTTTTAAAAGAAAATTCGGTTTATTTTATGAGAACAGCTCTCTAAAAGATGTTGTATTCCCTTTCAGGAATAACTCTAATCTCTGAAAAGAGGACTTTTATTTGCTGAGATAATTAGATAACACAATTGAGATTCCACCATAAGATTATACATT
>DENY01000012.1:3024-5799 GCA_002359825.1 Bacteroidales bacterium UBA2632 | reverse complement strand
GTATAATCAAGAGAGAATAGTCTAAATGTAAAGTCAATTAGCCTAGAACTTTATAAAATTTAATAACTGAAAATATGAATCGACATTGTTTATCGATTATAACGAAGCCCAAAAATATTTTTACTTTTCACTTAAGTAGGTGTTATCTCTCATTATTATATAGAAGCAGAAATAAACAACGAATTTCTTATTAAAATAAGTGTAATCTTAATCTAAAAAAGAAAACAACATGCACATCAAAAAAATTAGACTATCTAGCCTGGAACAACTGCAGATGCCAAAATTTATTAGAGGAACTATCACTGCGATTAAGAATAATGATGTAAAGAAATTAAACTTGGAGTTTCCTTTGAAAATACTTGAAGAGCATCAGTTAAAGATAAGCACCTTAGATGTGCCTGTGGGGTCGCATCCCATGACAAAGCATACTGACTTTTGGCACAAACAAAGAGTTGATCTTGCAAGTTCAATTATGGCACAAGCAAAAGCCATTGCTCTAGCCAACTTACCCAACACAAAAGCAGAAATGGATATAGTGTTACGGGTGGTGAATATGCACTTTAAAAATTTTAGGAAAAACAACAGAATGGTAATTGAAGTTTTGATTGATATTTTTGTTAAACATATCAACAGAAATCCTATTGTAAAAAACGCATTCGCCAAGATTGGGTTGATGTTGTATGTTGACGAGTTGCAATTAGCAAATGAAACATACATTAGACTCGACATTAAAAGACAATCGTCAATGGGAAGGCCCCAAAATAGAGATGCAAACAAGAAAATTGCAAAAGAAGCACAAGCCGCATTGCGAAGTTTTTTTGAATATGTGGAGGTAGCAAATAGAACCTATCCAGAATTAGATTACAAGCCTTTGATGAAGGAGCTAAATACTTTGATTGCTGAATTTACAAATTTGATAAAAACACGATCAACTTATAAAAAGAAAAAAGCGCAAAAAGCTACAAAAGAGAAAGATTTTGCTGCCTCTGCTACAGAACTAAAAACTGAAGATAATTTGCAAAATCCAACCTCAGAAAATAAAAAACTTAAAGCATGATGGTTTAAGCAAAGAACTTTTTTTCTTGAACCTTATGTTATAATTGAAATAAAACAAGACTTTTTACTGACAATATGAGTGAACTTACGTGACTTGCGTTTGACCTATTCATAATAACCAGATGTGTCATAGATAAATGATAGACCAATGCCGAATCATTTAAATGCATTTCTTTATTGGAATCTTCGAAGAGTATAAATTAAGTGATATTTTATACAATTGTAAATCTTCGAATAGCTATTTTAAACCTTAAACCTTTTATTAGTATAGCAAATCAGCTTAATCTATCTAAAGCTCCTAATAACTAGCAATAATTGCTCTAAGTATGTGGTTGGCCCTAAACATTCTTATGCTTTTTTTAAACATATATCGATTAAATGCGTTTATTGATTTGATATATAACATTACTCATAAAAAATACTCTGATAGTAAAAAATTGATTAATTATGATAAGAAGCATACATCTTTTACTTTTGATGACACTCTTACTCTCTGCGTGCTCTAGTGTTGAAAATATTGCATATATGCAACAAGTAACGAAACAACTGAAAGATAGCGAAAGTACTAACAATTTGTCTTATGAAGCAAGAATTAAACCAAAAGACTTACTGTCTATTACTGTCGTAAGTACCGAGCCAGAGGCCTCTCGTATTTATAATTTGATTACACCACAGCTTCAGTCTCAGACATTATCAATGGGAACTCAATTATATTCACAACCAGCTTTACAACCTTATTTTGTAGACAATGACGGAAATATAAATTTCCCGGTTTTAGGAAAGATTCATGTAAAAGATATGACGAAAAAAGAGTTGGAAGAATACATTCTTGAAAAATTGAAGCCAGCTTTCACCCAAGAATTGCCTATTGTCACAATACGAATAAATAACTATTCGATAAATGTTTTGGGTGAAGTGAATGCTCCAGGTACTTATACTACAATTAATGAAAGGTTGACCATTTTTGAAGGCTTGGCGTTAGCACGCGATATGACTATTTATGGAAAGCGTGAAAATGTGAAGGTTTTAAGGGAAGATTCGGATGGAAATAAACAATACTATACATTGAACTTGAATGACAAAAACATTATCAATTCACCTGCCTACTTTTTGGAGCAAAATGATGTAGTGTATGTCGAGCCTAATCAATCACGATCAAACTCATCGAAATATGGAGCAGCTGAGTCTTTCCGCATTTCATCAATCTCTGTTCTAGTTTCACTAGTTACCATGGGAGTTACGATTTATACAGCAACAAGAAGATAAAAAATGGAGAATAACACAACTATGAAACTATCTAAACCTGAGGAAGAATTTAAATTGCTCTCAGAAAAATCATTCGATTTTATAGGCCTAATTATTAAGTATCTCTCTTTTTGGAAATGGTTCGTTATTTCATTGGCTATTTGTTTAATGATAGCTGTAGTTTATGTGAAATTCGCATTACCTATATATAAGATTGAAACAACTGTCTTATTCCAAGATTCACAGAAGGGTAGTGGTTCTTCTACAACTCCTGCTTTTGACGGGATGGGACTTATTAGTCAAAAGAGCAATGTGGAGAATGAGATGGAAATGCTAGGTAGTTCGTTAATTGCGGATAAAGTTGTCCGTGACTTAAAAAACTATACTTCCTATACACAAATGGGCTCAATTTTGAACTTTATCAAATACAAGAAAGATGTTTTGTATGACAATCAAAGCCCTATTCATATTACT
>DENY01000012.1:354-2794 GCA_002359825.1 Bacteroidales bacterium UBA2632 | reverse complement strand
TGAAAGTTGTTAAAACTGATTTTGTCCCCGAAGAAGATATACTCCTAGAAGTTGTGGTGCAACATCCACTCAAAGTAGCCGATCAATTTATAAATAGTCTCGAAATGGAGGTTACGTCTAAAACCTCTTCTGTTGTGAAACTCTCTTTAAATAGTCGGAATGCTCAGGAAGGTAAAGACTTTATGGAACATTTGATTGAGGTATATAATAGAGAAATGTTGAGTGATCAACTTAATTTAGCTGATAAAACAGCTCAAATTATAGATTCGCATCTAGCACAGTTAAGTGATGATTTGACTACAGTTGATACTCAAGCAGAGGACTATAAACAAAGTCAAGGAATTACAGACTTAGCAAATCAATCGCATCTATATAATGTTCAAAGTTCTGGAATTGAGCAAAGAAAAATGGATGTTGAAACTCAATTAGCTATTGTTTCTGACTTGTCTACTTTTGTGCAAAATCAGGATCCGAGCGATCAACTTTTACCAGCCAATTCAGGCATTATGAGCGAAAGTTTAAATAGTATGATTAGTAATTATAATAATTTGGTAATGGAGAAAACAAAGCTTTCACGGGTTGCTTCCAGTAGTAATCAAGCTATGATTGATCTTTCCAACCAAATAGAGTCGATGTATCGTTCTGTTAGAACTAGCTTGCAGAACGAAAANNTAACAGCTTAATGTTGACAGGCAAAGGCTAAGGGCAGTTCCTCGCCAACAAAGAATTTATTCTGATATCACTCGTCAGCAAGGTGTGAAAGAGTCGTTGTTCTTGTTTTTACTTCAAAAGAAAGAAGAAAAATACATGAATATGGCTACAGCCGAACCTAATACAAAGTTGATTGATTATGTTAGAATATTGGGCGTTGTTTCACCCAATATAATTTTGAGTTTTTTAATTGCTGTTGTTTTAGGCTTGCTTATACCTATCATCATTATAAGAATTAAAGAGCTGATGCGCTATCAAATTGGACACAAGCATGAATTGACTGAGATGTCGAATGTTCCTCTCTTGGGTGAAATTCGCAAAACTTTAGAAACAAGCAGGATGCTCATCAAAGAAGACGGAACAGATAGTTTTACTGAAATGGTACGTTTGCTCCGGGCCAATCTTTTGTTTGTAATAAATAGTCAGGATAAGAAAGTTATCAATATGGTGTCGAGTATTAGTGGTGAGGGTAAAACATTTGTAACCATTAATCTGGCTACTAGTTTAGCGCTATTAGACAAAAAAGTATTGATTATTGAATTGGATATTAGAAAACCAAAATTTGGACTCTATCTTGATGTGCCCAATGATGGAGGAATGACCATGTTTTTATCAGGACATCAAACAGCTGATAAACTGATAAAGCCCTCAGGCATACATCCCAATTTATTTATGATCAATGCTGGACCAGTTGCTCCTAACCCTAACGAACTACTTGCAAAGCCCGCATTAGATGAATTAATACAGGGTTTACGTGATGAGTTTGATTTAATAATTATTGATACAGCACCTGTAGGATTAGTGTCAGATAGTTTGATGTTGAATAGAATTGCTGATATCAATCTATATATAGTACGCGCAGACTATACTCCTAAGAAAAATATAGAAGACGCTACGATCATCTATAATGAAGATAAATTGAAAAATATGTACTTCATATTGAACTCAGTTGATTTCAATAAACGTAATTATCGATATGGTTATGGGAAAAAGTACGGATATGGGTATAGCTTGAAGAAAGGGTCTGCATATGGATACTGATAGAATTACGAATTGCGAATTACGAATTACGAGGTGAGGAGTGAGGAGTGAGGAGTGAGGAGTNNGAGGAGTGAGGAGTGAGGAGTAGTACACACCATAACCCATTACCCATAACTCATCACTAATTGAAAATGTAATCTTAAATTAAAACAATGATATTAGATAAACCAAGAATAATCAATCTTCCTAAAATACTAGATGAGAGAGGCAATCTTTCCATAATAGAAGAAAATAGCAACATACCCTTTGATATCAAAAGAACATATTGGGTATATGATGTGCCTGGTGGTGAAATTAGGACTGGTCATGCGTATTTGAATAATCAAGAATTTATTGTTGCACTTTCAGGAAGTTTTGATGTGTTAGTTGATAATGGCGATGAGGTGAAAACTTTTTCGTTAAACCGGTCGTATTATGGTTTGTATGTACCCAATGGGGTATGGAGGCAGATGTTGAATTTTTCAACAAATTCGTTAGCGTTGATATTAGCATCAACTCATTTTGACTTGTCAGATTATATTTACGATTATGATTTATTTAAAAATAAATACAAGTAACTACTTATGAAATCTTCAACAGTATATAATTGTTCGATCCTCGAAATAGAAAAGCATCATAATGCACTAGGGAGTATAAGTGTAGTTGAAAATGAGAAAACGGTTCCCTTTGATGTAAAACGTGTATATTA
>DENY01000012.1:0-213 GCA_002359825.1 Bacteroidales bacterium UBA2632 | reverse complement strand
AGTTCCAGGTATTTGGAGAGAGATTGATAATTTCTCCTCAGGTTCGGTTTGTTTGGTACTTGCATCAACATGTTATAATGAAGCTGATTATATTAGAGATTATAAGGAATTTAAAAAATACAAAAATGAGGAGTAACCTTTCTGATATACAGTCGGACAAAATTGGGGAAAATACCCGTATATGGCAGTATTGTGTAGTATTGCCTGGTGCTG
>DENY01000263.1 GCA_002359825.1 Bacteroidales bacterium UBA2632 | reverse complement strand
GTGTGAAACAACTGTCAGGTTGCACACACACCCTATTGCCCGATATGATTGAGATAGGTAGTTTCATTGGCATTGCAGCAATGACAGGTTCAGAAATTACTATAAAGAATGCCTCATTAGATGATTTAGGTATCATTCCACAAACTTTTGTAAGATTGGGAATAACAGTTGAGCAAAAAGGCAACGATATATTGGTGCCTAAGCATGATAAATATACCATCGACTCCTTTCTTGATGGATCTATCCTTACTATTGCCGATGCACCATGGCCGGGACTAACTCCCGATCTACTCAGCGTATTGCTTGTATTGGCAACCAAAGCCGAAGGCTGCGTTTTGATACATCAAAAGATGTTTGAAAGTCGTCTTTTCTTTGTTGACAAGTTGATTGACATGGGAGCACAGATTATATTGTGCGACCCGCACCGTGCCACGGTTATCGGTATGGGCGACAAATTCAAATTGAAAGGCATGACAATGACATCTCCCGATATTCGGGCAGGTATTTCACTGCTCATTGCTGCACTTGGGGCAGAAGGCGAGAGCGTAATTCACAATATCGAACAAATAGACAGAGGATATGAACAAATAGATACTCGTTTGAATAAATTAGGTGCAAATATCAAGCGAATATAGCTACTAGATGACTAAATCATTATTTAGACCCCATTTTAATGTAAAAGTATTTGTCAATTACTAAATACTTTCATTACTTTGTGTAAATGATTTCTGAAATACCTATCGGTGCTAAACAACGGACTAATAAAAATTCTACCAACAATATGGATGCAACAACTGTAGTTAAAGACTTAAACCAAGTAACAATTAGATTGTCGGGCGACTCAGGTGATGGAATGCAACTTTCCGGCACATTGTTCTCGACCCTCTCTGCAATATTCGGCAACGAGATTGCAACATTCCCCGATTATCCCTCAGAAATAAGAGCACCTCAAGGAACATTGAATGGCGTATCGGGATTTCAAGTACGCATCGGGTCTAAAAACATTCACACATCGGGCGATTTAACGGATGTGTTGATTGCTATGAACCCCGCTGCCTTGAAAGTAAATGCTCACCACCTCAAAAAGGATTCTATTGTTATCTACGATACCGATTCTTTTGGAAAAAGAGATTTAGAGAAAGCGCTGTTCACCACTGATGATCCTTTTGAAGAATTGGGAGTGCCACATCTACAACTCGTACCTGTCCCCATCACAAGCATGACAAAAGACAGTTTGAAAGATATGGGGATGGACAACAAAGCCATGTTACGCAGCAAGAACATGTTTGCTTTGGGATTGGTTTGTTGGTTATTCAACCGACCAGTGGAGATTGCAGACAAACTTTTGACTAAAAAGTTCCTGAAGAATCCTAAACTTGTCGAAGCCAATATAAAAGTTTTGAACAATGGATATCACTTTGGAAACAACAAACATTTGACTGTCTCTACCTATAGAATTGAGGCATTAGAGAACACCAAAGGTTTCTATACAGATATAAATGGCAATTTGGCCACAGCATACGGATTGATTGCAGCCTCGGAGAAAGCTAATATAAAGATGCTACTCGGCACCTATCCCATAACACCTGCGACTGATATCTTGCACGAACTCGCAAAACGAAAAGACTTCGGAGTGCTTGCACTTCAAATGGAAGACGAGATTGCTGGTATTTGTGCAGCACTCGGTGCTAGTTTTGTCGGACATCTTGGAGTAACCACTACTTCTGGACCGGGATTAGCACTGAAAGGCGAAGCGTTGGGGTTGGCAGTTATGACAGAACTCCCTTTAGTAATTATCGATGTACAGCGAGGCGGACCCTCAACAGGATTGCCCACCAAAAGCGAGCAGTCAGACCTGAATCAAGCATTGTATGGTCGTAATGGAGAAAGTCCCGTGGTAGTTATTGCAGCTCTCTCCCCTACAGATTGTTTCGATAGTGCTTTTTGGGCTTGCAAATTGGCATTGGAACATATGACTCCCGTGGTTTTATTGACGGATGGATATATTGCCAACGGTTCCTCTTCTTGGAAAATACCAAAGATGGCTAAGTATCCTGAAATCAAACCCAACTATGTGGAAAACTATAAAGGTGAAGACGATTGGACTCCTTATTTGCGCAACGAAGAGACAAAAGCAAGATATTGGGCATACCCAGGAATAGCGAATTATGCACATCGCATCGGAGGATTAGAAAAAGATTACAAAACTGGTGTGATTTCATCGGAAGGTGAGAATCATCAATTGATGGTGGAGACCCGACAAGCAAAGGTTGATAGAATAGCAGACTACATCCCTGAACTAGAAGTACTAGGTGATGATGATGCAGACACTCTAATTGTTGGTTGGGGAGGCACATTTGGCCATTTGCTAGAGGCTTACCGAGAAGTGAGAGAGCAAGGACACAAAGTTGCATTTACGCAATTCAAATTTATAGCTCCTTTGCCCAAAAACACAGAAGAAGTGTTGAAACGATACTCTCGCATCATTATTGCGGAGCAAAACCTTGGGCAATTTGCCAACTATCTTGAGAGTAAAATAAAAGGACTCAACATTCACAAATTAAATCGCATCACAGGTCAACCTTTCTTAGTGTGGCAGTTGGTTGAAGAATTTATAAACATAATTGAAGGAGAGGCATAATAATGGAAACAATGACAAATTTGAAAGCTAAAGCTATTAGATATTCACCCAAGGATTTTAAAAGTTCAAACAGTGTTCGTTGGTGCCCTGGATGTGGCGACCATGCTGTTTTGAATTGCATACACCGTGCAATGTACGAATTGGACCTTGTGCCAGATGACACTGTAATGGTGTCGGGTATTGGTTGCTCGTCAAGGCTCACCTATTATATGGAGACTTACGGAATACACAGTATTCATGGACGTGCACTACCCATTGCAACGGGAATGAAAGTAGCCAATCCAAACCTCAACATCTGGGTTTCAACTGGCGATGGTGATTCATTGGCTATTGGTGGCAATCACTTTATTCATACCATTCGTCGCAATGTTGATTTAACCATAATTCTTTTCAACAATAAGATATATGGTTTGACCAAGGGGCAGTTCTCTCCCACTTCCGAACGAGGATTTGTTGCCAAATCGGCACCTTACGGAACAGTCGAAGATCCATTCAGACCTGCAGAGCTTTGCTTTGGTGCAAGAGGGAAGTTTTTTGGCCGAGGTATTGATGTAGACTTGAAAAACTTGACCGATACTATGGTAGCAGCTGGCAAACACAAAGGCGCAGCTGTCGTTGAAGTATTGCAGAACTGTGTCATATTTAATGACGGAGTTCACAATAAGTTCTCAGACAAATCGTGGAGAAAAGAAAACACCATTCTACTGAAAGATGGTGAGAAAATGATTTTTGGCGAAGACGACAACAAAGGAATTGTTGTTGATGGTTGGAATCTTAAAGCAATAACCATTGGAGAAGATGGCTACACACTTGACGATGTACTTGTTCACGACACAAGCATTTCAAACGACACATTGCACCAAAAGCTAGCACTTATGGGAACCGAAGAGTATGACAATCTTCCTATAGCATTAGGAGTTATTCGCGATATGGAAGCACCCACCTATGAAGTAGCACAGAATAAACAATTGGAGGAAGTGAAAGCAAAAGCAAAAAAACAGACCTTTGAAGAATTCCTGATGAATTCG
>DENY01000200.1 GCA_002359825.1 Bacteroidales bacterium UBA2632 | reverse complement strand
CGAGAGATTGTTCAAGCAAAAAAAGCTCTAAAGTTAAAGATGCGTAATTCACTTAAAGTTTCAGCTATTAGGCATTGCATAGTAGTAACAACAAACTATATCGGCATTTAATTTTTTGTAACCTTTACACTTAGACTATAGTCCAACCTTCAAAAATATGATAAAACTGAGCAAAATAAATAAATCATATCGTACTGAAGCCATTTCGCTTCATGTATTAAAAGATATTGACTTAGAGATTGAGACTGGAGAGTATGTTTCCATTATGGGCGCATCGGGTTCTGGCAAATCTACCTTGCTCAATATCTTGGGAATATTGGACAACTATGATACGGGCGATTATTATCTGAACGGAGTGCTCATCAAGAATCTATCTGAAAAAAAAGCTGCTATGTATCGCAATGAGTTGATAGGATTTGTATTTCAATCTTTCAACCTTATCAATTTCAAGAATGCATTGGAGAACGTGGCTCTCCCACTCTATTACAAGAAAGTAAGTCGAAAAAGACGCAACATCATTGCCATGGAACATCTCGACCAAATGGGGCTAAAAGATTGGGCACACCATTTACCCAATGAACTTTCGGGAGGACAAAAACAACGCGTGGCTATAGCTCGTGCCATGATATCAAACCCCAAAATAATATTGGCCGACGAACCTACAGGAGCGCTCGACAGCAAAACGTCTAAAGAGGTAATAAAAGTACTTTCAGATTTAAATAGTACAGGAATCACTACTATTATGGTTACGCACGAACAAGCCGTTGCAGATACTACCAAGCGAATTATTAATCTGAAAGACGGACGCATTGAGCATAGTACTCTCAACGGCAACTTTAAATAACAGCAGCACACAGAATGAGAGACCAATTACAAGAAATATTTTCTACACTCAATCATAATAAACTGAGGACAACCCTCACGGGACTTTCTGTATCGTGGGGAATCTTTATTCTGATTATTCTATTGGGAGCGGGCAATGGCCTCAAAAATGGTGTGATGGAAAACTTTCAAGAAAGAGCCGTCAATCGTGTTACTTTGCGAACTGGGAAAACTTGCATCCCATTCATGGGCCTCACGTCGGGTCGTAACTTGGACTTTGCCCTTAAAGAGTTGGACGTTATCAAAACCGAAGTTACAGAAAGCAGACTGATCACTCCTCAGTCAAGCAACAATCAAACTATCTCTTACGGAAATGAATTTGGGTCTTACCAAGTGATAGGTGTAATGCCCGATTATGCGGCCATCGAAAAGTTGGTGCTTCGTCCTCAAGATGGGCGATTTATAAACCNNACCGACTCGATATCAACAATGAAAATAAGATAATCGTAATTGACAAAAAGATTGAAGAGACACTCTTCAAAGGGAAGTCTGCTCTTGGAGAATACGTGAAAGTGGGCAAACTCATGTATAAAGTGGTAGGTATCAATACAAAGAAAGAAGGTTGGGGAGGTCCTATTTCATACATTCCTTTTTCAACTTTTCAATTAATCTACAATCCTGGGCAAAAATTCTATCGGATTACTTTTACTGTAGAGGGTCTGGAAACAAAAGCCGAAAATGAAGCTTTCAACGAGAGTTTACGAAAAGATGTTGCGACAAGCATGAGTTTCGATGCAAATGACAAGCAAGCACTATATGTCAACAATTCGCAAGAAGACTACATCGAGACACAAAAGATATTTGGAGGCATCACACTATTTGTGGCCATCATAGGAATATTTACTCTCATAGCGGGTATTGTAGGTGTTAGCAACATTATGTTGGTATCTGTGAAAGAACGCACACGTGAAATTGGTATCCGCAAAGCAATTGGTGCTCCGCCCGTGTCTATTCTTAAAACAATTGTACTAGAGTCAATTCTCATCACTGTCATCTTTGGATACATTGGCATGTTAGCAGGAATTGGAGTTACAGAAGCTGCCAACTTTATGTTGGAACAAGCAGCTGCGGCACAAGTTGCAGGAGAAGGTCCTCAAATGTCTGTCTTCAAAAACCCCACTGTGAACTTAGGATATGTTTTGATATCTACTTTGATACTTATTATATCGGGAGTAGTGGCGGGATATATGCCAGCCTACAAGGCGGTGAAGGTGAAACCGATTGAGGCAATGAGGAAGGATTGAAATGGGTTATGTGATGTGGAGTATGTGGTATAGGGTGTGGGCATTAAAAGATGTGGAGACAATATAAAAGAGTTGAAAAATCATTTTCAATTTTCAACTTTCATTTTTCAATTAAAGAAGATGTTCGACTTAGATCGATGGTACGAAATATGGATTACGATTACGCACAACAAATCGCGTAGTTTTCTCACAGCATTTGGAGTGTTTTGGGGAATGTTTATGTTGGTTGTGATGGTGGGTGCCGGCAATGGTTTATCAAAAGGAATCAATTCTCAAATAGAAGGATTTGCAAGCAACTCAGCTTTCTTTCAAGCCAAAAACACATCCCTTCCCTACAAAGGATTTCAAAAAGATCGTTCGTGGAATATGCTCAATAGCGATATACCCATTATTGAAGAAAGGATTCCAGAATTGGAATATCTTTCACCCATGCTTTTCAGTGGTGGAGGTGGTGGCAACGAAAACGTGATCAGGAATGAAAAGGCAGGCTCCTATTTAGTAAAAGGAACATATCCTGTTTATGATAAAATAGAACGGAGCATCATGGAATATGGTAGATACATCAACAATATCGACATTGCCGAAAAAAGAAAAGTGTGCATTTTGGGAACGCGTATTTATGAAGTGCTTTTCAAGACAGGAGAAAATCCATTGGGCAAGCAAGTAAAAGTAAACGGTATCTTCTTTACAGTTATAGGAGTAGCCCGCAAAACATCCAACGCAAGTATTGGTGGAAATCCCGAAGAGACTGTAATCTTGCCTTTTACATCTATGCAACAAGCGTTTAATCAAGGCAACATCATTCACTTCTTGGCGGCTACTGCCAAACCAGGAGTCAAAGTGAGGGTGATTCAAAATAAAATTGTAGAAATACTCAAGGATATTCATCAAATATCACCTGAGGATAAAGATGNNTTGGGCATTGGGATTGCTCTACTCATTTGGATTGTAGGACTGGGCACTCTCTTTGCAGGAGCGGTGGGCGTTAGCAATATCATGTTGGTCACAGTGCGCGAACGCACAAAAGAGATAGGAATAAGAAGAGCCTTGGGAGCAACTCCAACAAATATTATTGGACAGATATTGAGCGAAAGTATTGTCCTTACAGTTTTAGCTGGCATTGGCGGCATTGTAGTGGGTGTAGGTGTCCTTGCTGGAGCTGGTATTGTGTTGAGTCAAGGCGACCAGTTTTTCAAAGATCCACAGATAAGTTTTTATGTGGGCATGTTGGCGCTCGCTGTATTGGTTATTATTGGCACTTTTGCAGGATTCATTCCTGCACAACGCGCCATGATGATAAAGCCGATTG
>DENY01000190.1:6058-24278 GCA_002359825.1 Bacteroidales bacterium UBA2632 | reverse complement strand
GAGTAATTATCACCATGACGATCTCCTGATCCTGGAATATTAGCAGGATTATCTTCAAGTATCAACTCAGGTTCATCTCCTGGATTTTCCCAATGATAGACTCTCAATCCCCATTTACCAGAAAGGTTTTTAATATACGTATGGCCGTTTATAATATCTCCTCTATTAACAGGAAAAGTACCTCCGGCAACACCAGTCATATTAAGTTTGATTGGTTTAACGATTCCATTCTTTAGATCATCAACACTCAATAGATGTGAACCCATTTCATGACGTGTAACAATAAGAACATGCTCTCCATCAAATCCTGTACCTCGTGTTAAACTACCCGAGAATGTTGGATATATAGATTCAGTGTTACCTGAATGGTCATAAGCAGTGAAATTCTTAAAATCTCCTCCATAAACAGGTATATTCAATCGCAACTCAACATGATACTCTCTAAAGCGAGGATCATTTACCACTTTAATTGTAACTGTTTTAGAGTCTTTACCTTCCTCAATATCAAATGCGTACGCATCTTTATCAAGTTTTGCACCATTGGACATGGTTGCTTCAAAACGAATAGCCGAAAGATCAGTATCTGGGTCTAAACGAGGAAACCATACAGTTTTTTTATTCTCGTCAATTTTTCCTTCCAGTACAGTATTTCCATTAGCCCCCGCATTCACAATCTTAATTGACTCTAAGACTGTATAATTTGACGATTCAACGTTACTTGGGAAATCCTCTGAACATGCAAAGAGAAACCCCATCAATAAAATCGAAACGGGAAGCATCCATTTGTATATATTATTTGTTATTTTCATTTNNTCATTTGAATTATTCTTTAAATTATTCTTTATTATTCAATGTACAGTATCCTCGATTAGTTTTGTGGCCAACCTTCTGTTTGTTTCAATTCATAACCTTTGGCTGCATAATCATCCATCTGAATTTTACCAACTGGTGATAAGTAAGGATTTACATTTACTTGATTCAAGAATGGTTGACGACCGGCAGAATTAATGCTTCTGAAAAAACCATTCATTGCATTATCATTCGTACCATCATAAATTATTTGAGTACCATCCAGCTTAACAACAGAAATAACATTTTTGTTACTGGCATTTAATGATCCTGGAAGCTCTTCTTTGAAATTAACCCAAGTACCAGACAATAAATCTTTGTGAGCATCAGTATCCATATACTCTAACTTGTGCCAGCGTTTAATATCTTCATGACGTGAATATTCAAAAGCAAACTCCATGCGTCTTTCCCTTCTTATTTCCCATAGCAAAGCAGGCACATCGCCGTCTCTTTCGGGATCGTTGGGAAGACTTGCCAACTGTAAAGGAGCAGTCTTTTGCACACCTCTTTCAATTGCTTGCGGTGCTAAAGGTCTGTTTCTTATCTTATTGACAGATGCATCTAAATCTGCTTGCAATACTGCCGATCCACCAATGGTTGCCAGTTCGGCTTTTGCTTCAATCCAGTTCAACAATANNATACTTCAGCATATCTCATTACAGGATAGTCATTTGCATTATTCGTATCTGTCCATTCTGTAGGGGTACCTTCTCCTGCTTCAATTTTATTTATAGCTTCACGCGGTATAAATTTATTGACGTATAAAAAAGTACCTCTATTGTTGGGTCGTGGCTTGTGATTGAATGTTGCTTCGAATCGTGAGTCTCTTGTTTCAATAACATTTGTCAAGGTAAAATCTTTTGCATCAGTCATTGAAGATGTTTGCCATGTTGCACCGTCGTTTAGGATAAATGATTTAATTAAATCAGTGTTACCTCCAAATGCCAACGATTGGTCAAGATTGTTAAGCGTAGCAATAGAGTGTAATATACCAACTGCTGGATCATAGTGGCGATAAAGAAGAACGTCTTTATTTCCTTTTAAATTTAAAGAAGTAAACAATGATCTAAAATCGGTTATAATATCATAATTCCCACTATTGATCACAAAATCACCCGATGTTTGTGCAAATTCAAAAAACTTTTTAGCACGTTCATTATTTTTGTAATAATATTTTTGCCAAGATCCTTCTCTCAGTGCAAGTCGGGTAATGAAACCAGCTACAATATATCTATTAACTGTCTGGTCACCATCAGCTAACCGCACATTATCCAATGCGAATTTAAGATCATCATATACCGCATCCATTACTTCATTTCGTGGAGTACGGGGTTTGTACAAATCATCCATGTCTCCATCTGAAACAACATGATCGTAATAGGGTACATCGCCAAACTTAGCAGCTAAATCAGCATATTGCATTGCTTTGAAAAAACGAGCAATGCCCAACCAATGATTGTAAGCTTCAGTGGTTAAGATACCTTCCATTCTATTCTCTATCCTATCAATCAATATATTAACTGATCGAAGAATTTCATATTCATCTTTCCAGCTTGCACTATTTGGAACAGATCGTGTAAAATTGGGTTGATTGCCAAGGTGAAGAATATCATCACTAAACTGAAAACCCTCTAATGGAGCTCCCGTAGTAGTCCAAGCTACACCNNCGGATGTCCAAACGTTTCCATCATTGTATGATGTCAAAGGAGGTCTGTCTAAGAAATCTTCGCAGCCTATAAACAATAGGACTGTTAGAACTAATAAATATTTATATATATACTTCATAGTGTTATTGTTTTATAGCGTTATTTGAATTCCAAGTGATGCGGAGTTAAAAGTCGGGGTACCCGTTCCTGTACGATTTAAGTTGTAATCTCCAGTTGTTAGCGATGACACACCTGATATTGTTTCAGGATCAATAGGCAGACCTCTCAAATTATCGAAAGTTACGTAGTTTTCAATAGAAACATAAATACGCGCTTTCTGTAAATGAATGTTTTTCAACAATGTGGGTGGAACTGAATATCCGGCAGAAATATTTTTAATTTTAAAATAAGCCATGTTTAGCATATATTTACTTTGCGTTCTCATTGTAAAGCCAGAGTTACTACCCCCTAAATCCCATGCTCTTGGATAAAATGCATCCGTACGGTCTTCTTTCCAGAAGTCGCCCGCAATAGCCTGAGGAATAGCACCATCTTTTACGTGAAAGCCAGGAATAGCTAACTGACCTGCTCCCCAAATTTTTCTTTTTCCAACACCTTGGAAAAACAGAGAAAGATCAAATTGCTTATAATCTCCACCTATACGTATACCGTATTCATATCTGGGAGTAATATTACCAATAACTACTTGGTCACCAGGATCACCAAAAGTACTTTTACCAGGATTGATGTAACCATCACCGTTAACATCTACAAACTTCACATCACCCGGGGCAACAAGCAATACTTGATTACCATCTTCAAAATAGACCTGATATACAGGATTATCTCCTGCTAACTTATTGGTACGCTTAGCAGTTCCTTCGTGGATGATAGTTACTTGCTCTATTTTACCATCAGCATCATATACAAAGTCGTCTTTTTGGTACAATCTATCTGTTACGTAACCGTAAACATCACCATATCGTTTTCCGGTTGTATAATTGTTGTGAATATTTCTATTTTCCCAAGGAGTTTTGTAGTCAGCTCCCTTAGTTATATCAGTAATCGCATCAGAAATTTGAGCAGTAACATTTAAACCAATTCCGTTGGAAAAGCGATGACTGTAATCAACAGCAATTTCCCAACCACGAGTTCTCAGATTACCAAAATTGCCTTGCGGTGCTGATGCTCCATAAGTATGTGGAAGTGCATCACCTGGTATAATCATATCCTTCGTATCTCTTTGATACCAATCCATCGTCAAGCCCAGTTGATTTTTGAAAAATCGGAAATCCGCTCCAATATTCAATGATTCAATTTTTTGCCATGATATACCAGCAGAAATTGGATTGGGTGTGCCTAATTGGAAAAACTTATTGCCTCCCGACGTCAACCAGCTGTTATCACTGGGTATCAGTTTTGCCAAATAAAGATCATTACGAACTGACTGGTCTCCAATAGACCCCCATGAACCCCTGATTTTAGCAAAACTAAAAACAGGATACAGGCTTTCCATAAAAGCCTCATTCGATAGTACCCATCCTCCGGAAAAAGAAGGGAACCATTGCCAACGTAAATCACTTGGAAATTTAGAAGTTCCATCGTATCTTAAGTTAGCTTCTAAAAGATACTTATCTAAGAACGAATAGTTGATTCTACCAAAAAATCCAAGTTGAGAATCCCATTGTGCATCACCATCGGCAAACTGTTCGCCTTTAGTAAAAGCAAACTGTGGATTATCTTCATTTATTAGCTCATTTCTTCTTGAAGAGTGACTCTCCCATTCATTGCTAATAATATTTGTACCTGCCATAAATTTAAATTGATGTATATCTCTCAAATTTAAGTCGTAGGTAGAATATGCATTCAATGTGTGTCCTTCTCTTGATGTAGTAGATTTTCGATAATTCGTTTTATCTAATCCTATGTACTCTTCTACTGGAAATCTGTATCCGGGAATACCTCCTGTATCGGTTATGTTACCTTCTTCGTCAACAAAAACCTGATTACCCTCATCATCAAGCCATGGAATGGCACCATACCAATGAAATCCACCTCTGAAAGTAGGCATGGAAGATTGACTTGCATCTTGACGCGTAGTATATGTATAATCAACTTTCAAATCCCATGAATTTGTGAAATCAATTGTTGTACCAAGATTCAAATTTGTATACTTATTATTTGTTGTAGCAGTGTGTGCATTTTTTGTATCAAAATAGGGGTCGCGCAAATCATTGCCATGCTCCTGAGCTCCAGTTGGGAATAAACGTCCCCAACGCTAGAGATACAACCATGGGTCAGCAGTATATCCAGTTGCAAAGTTTGGCGTACGCTTTGTTCTGTCAGAAAACATAGCACTCGCTCTCAATGATAAGAAGTCAGTAACCTTGGTAGATAAACTAAGGTTTCCAGTATATCTTGTATAATCATCATATGTAGCTGGTTTCATCATACCCTCTTGTCCCAGATATCCAACACCAATATTGTATTGTGTATCTCCACTTCTACCATTCAAAGATAGATTATGAGTTTGTGAAAAAGCATTATCTTTAATCATTACGCCCACCGGATCGTACAAACGATAACCAAATTTATTGACTCCGTCCCAGATCCAATCTCGTCCATATACTACTGGATCTTGAGGTCCAACTATGCCACCATATTTTTCTTGCCATTCTTTTGCTTTCTGGAAACTTTCTTCGTTAATTCGCCAGAAACCTCCAGATGGTGGTGGGTTCTTTCTGTTTTTGTCCGCTTCAAGAGCGTACTCAAGTCCATCAAGTCCGGCCATATTCACATCTGTAAAGGGACTTTGCCATGAAAGATTGGTTGAATAAGTTACTTCCACTCTCTCATCTTTAGATCCTTTTTTAGTTGTTATCAAAATAACACCAAAAGCAGCTTTGGAGCCATAAATAGAACTTGCTGCAGCATCTTTCAATACGGATATGGATTCTATATCATTTGGGTTTACCAATTGAATACTGGGTATTTCCACGTTGTCAAGTAAAATAAGAGGATTACTTGAACCAGCAATTGAGGCAATTTGACCACGAATTTTCATGATAGGATCTGATCCAACTTCACCCGTTGGAATAACAACAGAAAGACCCGGTATAGTACCTTGAAGACCGCGTCCTACGTCTGCAATGGGTCTACTACCCAATGTTTTCTCCACATCTACGGAAGAAACTGCACCTGTTAGATTTTCTTTCCTTTGAGTACCATATCCCACTACCACAACTTCATCGAGTGCTCGGCTATCGGCACTAAGTGTAACATTAACGGTAGATCTACCTGCTAAAGCTACTTCTTGCTGTTGAAAGCCAACATACGTAAACACCAATGTCTCATTTCCTGATGGCACATAAATTGAATAATTACCATCTATGTCTGAAACGGCTCCAACTTGTCGGTTGCCTTTCATAACGATGTTTACACCAGGAAGAGGTTCACCCTGATTGTCTGTAATTTTCCCTCTTACTGTTACTGTTTGTTGTTGTGCAGAAACATTCGTTTTTGCTCCACTCATTAATAGAATGTTATTTCCTTGCACTTTAGAAACAATATTTGTTTCTTCAAAAAGTTGTACAAGAACTTCATCTAAAGTAGCATCTACTGCTTTGTATGAGACTTTTCGTTTTGAATTGATCTCACTTTCACTATAAACAAACAGATAGTCTGTCTGCTTTTCAATTTCCATTAAAACATCTTTTACCGATTTGTTAGTTACATTCAAATTTACTCTTGCAACCTGCGAGTTAGCATAGGATGCAAAAGTAAAAAAAGAGAAAATAAATAACAAAGAGATAAAACGTACACTTTTCAGACATGAAGTAAAACCATCATGTCGAAAACTTTTATTCTTAAGAGGATTTTCCATTCTTCGTAAATTTAATTGATTAATATTATTAAGGTGTTTATAAGCTATAAGTATCTAATTTAAAATAATGAAATCATCTTCTATGCGGTAGGAGATGTTATTTTGTATTTGTAAGATTTGGAGGATTTGCTCTACTCCATCTTCTATTCTGAACTTTCCAGTATATTTTTTATTCATATCAAATTTTTTATTTTCGACAACAAACTGTATCTCATAGTAACGCTCTAAAATGGGAATAATTTCATCAATTGTTTTATCGTTAATTGAAAGAATTCCCTTTTTCCAAAGCAGGTCGTTTTCGTTAACCGGCGACACAATGAACACATTGTCTATTTCGCGCACAGATTCCATTGNNGGTTTTAAATTGATAGAATTTCCACTTTTTTCATTTTTTATGGTCACACTTCCTGAAAGAAGGGATGTTTCAAAATGATCATACGAATTGACATTAAATTCGGTTCCTGTTACCTCAATCACATAATCTCCTATCTTAACCTTAAAAGGTTTATTGACATCAGAAGCAACATCAAAAAAAGCTTCTCCTTCAAGTGTAACAAGGCGTTCGTTGTTGCTAAAGAGAGTATCGTAAGTGAGAGTCGACTTTGAGTTTAGCCAAACTTTAGTTCCGTCTTCTAATGTAAATTGGATAAACTCTCTGGATGGTACAGTGTAAGATTTTAAATTGCTTGAGATGATAATCTCTGATGAATTACCGTTTATCAACAGTGGATTGAAAAGCTTGTATGCTCCAAAAATAAGAACAAACAAAGCGGCAATTTGAAGCATCGTGTAATAGATATTTCTTCTTCGTCTATTTTTAGTAGAAGCATTGGAATCTACCCAAATAAAATAGTCTTGAATCCTTCGCAATGAATTAAACTTATCTTCATTCTCTGGTGAAGTTTTAATCCATTCGTACACCTCCACCCTTTCATCAGGGGTGGTGTCGCCAGCAAGATACCTATTTAATAAATCTTCGTCCATTTTGTAGAATTATACGTATTTTATTCCGCCTGTACTAATAAGACGTTTCAAAAGCGAATATCCCTAAACGAAAATGCAGTTTATTGAAAATAAAGTGATGTTATGATTATGGTAAATAATCTTTAAGGTTTGTACGGAGCAAAGAAAGCACTTTAGTAATGTGAAACTCAATGGATTTAACGCTCAGATTTAATTTGGCAGCAATATCCTTATTTGACAAATGTTCATACCTACTCATTTCAAAAACACGCTTAGACTTAGTTGAAACTGTTGCCAAGGTTTCATCAATTATCTGTTGAATATCTTTTGAGAAAAGAAAGGTAGGGTTGCACTCTTCCAGTGTAGAGATACGAAAATCGAGTTCACGCGTTTGATTATTTAAAACAATATTGTGCGTTCTATCTCTTATTGCCTGTTTTCTGAGATAATCTAATGAGCTATTCTTAAGAATGGTAAATAAGAATGCTTCAACGTTTTCAACATTTTTATCCTTAATGGACTCAAATAGCTTCATAATCGAATCTGATGCAATGTCTTCAGCTGCTTGTTTGTTATGAACATAAGACATTACAAACAGATACGACTTCTGAAAATAAGAATCATATAGCTCGGATAATTTTATTGAATTGATATTTTGCATTATTTAGTCCTTAGTTTCCATTATAGCTTAATATGAACCCTATTAATCACTCAATTGTGGGGATCGGTAATTTTCTTTTTATAGATTCTTTTAAGCATACTAATGTTTCTGTACGTGCTAAGCCCAATGGCATTATTTTTTCTTGAATAAACTGCAACAACATTTGATTGTTTTGAGCATACACTTTAATCAATAGGTCATACTTGCCCGTAGTATAGTAGCACTCTACTACCTGTGGCACTTTCTCAAGAGCTTTCACAATTTCATTGTAACTATCTGCTTGCGACAAAAACAAACCAATATAAGCACAGGTAGAATAACCTATCTTTTCTACGTCTACTATAAATTCAGAGCCTTTTAAAATACCCGCTTTTGTAAGTTTTTGTACACGTTGATGTATGGCTGCACCAGACACATTGCACTCTCTCGCTACTTCCAAGAAAGGAATACGAGCATTGTTCACGATAAGCTTTAAGATTTTTCCGTCCAGTTCATCTAATTCATGTTTGTTCATAAGATTGATTTTTAAAATATAAGAAAGTTATTTTACAAAAATAATTATTTTCACGTGTTTTAAAAGCACAATAATAGCATTTAACGTTATGTTTTCAATATTTCGAACGGCAACAATGCAAGCAAACCAGTTGAAACATGCAGTGACTCTTCATCTATAAGAAAAGTGGATGAATGTAGCTTGCCCGATACAATACCACTTCCGGCCACACCAAAACGATAATAACACCCTCTGTATTGCTCCGTGAAAAATCCGAAATCATCAGCAGTCATTCGCTTAGGAAATTCAGCTACATTGTTATCTCCTATTAAGTTAATGGCAATAGCTCTTATTTGTTCAGTTATCTCTCGATTGCTAATAGTGCAGGGATATCCTGCAGGTATTGTCACATCACAAATACATCCATTAGCTGCAGCTGTTGAAGTTGCAATTTGTGGAATGATTTGAAGCATTCTGTTTCTCTCCTCTTCATCCATGCAGCGCAGCGATCCAGCCAATGTCACTTCATGAGGTATTACATTAGTAGCTCCATCAGCAATGAATTTACCAAAAGACAACACCATTGGATTAAAAGGATTGCGTCTTCGGCTCACAATCTGCTGCATTGCAACAACAATATTTGAAGCAGCAAGCACCGTATCGTTCAGCTCATGTGGCAATGCTCCATGTCCGCCCTGCCCTTTCACCTTTATGTGTATTTCGTCTGCCGATGCCATAATTGTCCCTGTCTGAAAGGCAACTTTGCCAGCAGGTAAGTCAACATATGCATGCTGTTTTACAATAAACTCAGGATTGTAATCTCTGAATACATCATCTTGCAACATTTGATATGCACCACTGGGAGATTGCTCTTCTGCCGGTTGGAATATAAATAAAACTGTTCCACCAAAGTCTTTTTTGTATTGGTTTATCAGCTTTACAGCACCCATCAGCGAAGCTGCCTGGGCATCGTGTCCACAAGCATGCATCACCTTTTTGTTTGTTGATCTATAGGGTACATCATTTTCTTCTTCTATGGGCAATGCATCCATATCAGCACACAAAGCAATTACTCTGTCCGACTCAAAAGCTTCACCTCTCACCGTAGCCAATACACCATATCCACCAATTTTATCTTTATAAGATATTCCCTCACCATCAAGAAAATGAGCGATATATTCACTTGTATTCTTCTCATTATAAGAGAGTTCGGGATGCTGGTGTAAATAGCGATAATGACGCACAACTTCATTGTAAATGTCATCAGTTGCACTTTTTATCTTATGGGTGAAGCTCATGTTACTATATTTTACAAAACTTATTTAGTGTAACGTCAATTATAAATAGTCAACCCTTTTCAATTAAAAAAAGACTATGGCTATATAATTTATAAGAGAGCCATTTTAGTCCAGTTTATGAATAACCAGACCCGACCTCAATTTAGGTTCAAACCACGTTGTTTTTGGTGGCATTATATTGCCAGTATCTGCAATGGTCATCAACTGTTTCATAGAAACTGGATAAAGTGCCATAGCAAATGCCATTTCACCACTATCTACACGTCGTTTAAGTTCATCAAGGCCTCTTATTCCTCCCACAAAGTCGATACGCGTGTCTGTTCTCAAATCTTTGATACCCAACATTTCATCTAATATCAAGTTGGAGGTAATGGTTACATCCAATTGATCAATAGGGTCGTCATCATTGTATGTGCCTTGTTTGGCGGTTAAGTTATATCCTTTACCGTCAACATAGATAGAAAAATTGTGCAATGCTTTTGGTTTCATAATTTCCGATCCCGTAGGCTCTATTTCAAAATTTTTCTCCAACTTTTGCAGCAGTTCATCGGGTGTCAATCCATTTAGGTCTTTCACCACCCTATTGTAGTCGATTATAGTCAATTGATTATCGGGGAAACACACTGCCATAAAGTAATTGTACTCTTCCTTACCAGTATGATTGGGGTTTTGCTTGGCTTTCTCCGCTCCCACCAAAGCGGCAGCAGCAGATCGATGGTGCCCATCGGCAATGTACATAGCTGGGAAAGTAGCAAACACTTCGGTTATTTTATCAATATCACTCTTGTCATCTATCAGCCAAAAGTGATGCCCTACTCCATCCACCGAAACAAAATCATATTCTGCTCGTCGCTCAATTACCTTATCAACAATTTTGTTGATTTCCTCATTTTCAGGATAGGAGTAAAACACAGGTTCTATGTTTGCATTGTTCACGCGCACATGCCTCATTCTGTCTTCCTCTTTATCTTTGCGGGTCAATTCGTGCTTTTTTATTTTCCCACTCATGTAATCGTCCACATGTGCACAAACTACCAGTCCATATTGAGTTTTATCAATTCATAGTTGTGCATATATGTAGTACATCTCGTCCTCGTCTTGCACCAACCAGCCTTCACGCTGAAACATTTCGAAATTTTCGAGCGCCTTTTCATACACATCATCATCATGCTCATCTTTACCCACAGGAAAATCAATTTCGGGTTTGATAATACGGTACAACGATTTTTCGTTACCAACAGCTTCTGCGCGAGCCTCTTCAGAATTCAACACATCATATGGGCGTGATGCTACTTCAGAAACGAACTTTCGGGGAGGACGTACACCCCGAAAAGGTTTTATTATTGCCATAATTTAAGATTATTGTTTGATTAAAGAATATTCAACCTGCGAATACGCTCTATTTAGTTGTTTTACTTTACAAAATTGAGTCACTACACAAAACTACACATTATTTAGAACAAAATGTTCAAAGCAGGGAGAAAAAATAAGGGAAAACGAAAAGTATGAAACCACTCTCTATAGAAAGAGGTTTTAAGAAAGCCATAATTCAAAAATCATGCAATACATCTCCATTGTATAGATAGATCAATTTTCGAATTAGAGAATAAACAACCAACAACTAAACATTTTCATATTATCGGTTGTTAGTATGATAAATCAAATTATCGTACTTTTACACGATATTATCACTTATCGCATATTTAAAGGATAACCTCTAATGATAGCAGTAATAAAAGGTGACATAATAGCATCGCGCAAAATAAACAATCAAGAGGAATGGATGCACCCTCTGAAAGCTCTATTGAACAAATGGGGCAAAACACCTCAAATGTGGGAACTTGTATGGGGCGATTTTTTTCAGANNAGAGATATCAAACCCTGAAGAGGCTTTGCTGAGAGCATTGCAGATAAAAGCATTGATAAAGAAAACAGGGACCATCGACGTGAGAATGTCTATAGGCATAGGCCAAAAGACATACATTGGCAAACGCGTGTCTGAGAGCAACGGTCCTGCTTATGTGAATGCAGGAGAAAAATTTGAAACACTCAAAAAGGATAAAATCAACTTAGCCATACAAAGCCCTTGGCAGGAGTTGGACAAAGAGATAAACTTATACCTGAAGTTGGCAGGAACCATTATGGACAGTTGGTCTGTTTCTTCGGCTGAGGTAGTCGAAATTGTTCTACAGAGTACAGAGGCCACACAAAGTGAAATAGGTGAAAAACTGGGAATAAAACAAAACTCGGTGAGTGGAAGATGGAGCAGGGCTAAAGTGGATGAAATAATGGAGGTGGAAAAAGTATATCGTCAAAAGATTAAAAAATTACTACCATGATTATAATAGTGAAACTATTGTTGGCTCACCTCGTAGGTGATTTTGTATTACAATCGAAAAAATGGGTTGCAGATAAAGAAGAGAACAAAGCAAAATCACCCACTCTATACCTCCACGTATTGGTGCATGGCCTGCTTATAATGCTGTTGCTTTGGGATCTAAGTTATTGGCCAGTAGCTATAGTTTTAATGGCAACACACGGGGCAATAGATTGTATAAAGGTGTATGCACAAAAAGAGACCAACAAGACAAAGTGGTTTATAATAGATCAATTGCTGCACATCTTCAGTTNNATTGTTGCACATATTGAGTATAGTTGTTGTGTGGATTGTTTTCTTTCACCCCGAATTAGACCTTGCGTTTTGGTTGAATAATAGCTCTATATGGGTTTTCGTGACTTCTATTCTATTCATCACCTATGTTTCCAATATTATCATAAAAGTACTTTTGTCCAATTGGTCCAAAGCTATCAATACAAATAGCGATGACTCGCTTAGCAAGGCAGGCAAATACATTGGCATGTTAGAGAGATTATTTGTTTTCACATTTATACTCACCAGACATTGGGAGGCTATAGGCTTTCTATTGGCAGCCAAATCTGTGTTCCGCTTCGGTGATTTGAAAGACTCGAAAGATAGAAAACTGACTGAATACATTCTCATTGGCACATTATTGAGTTTTGGGATTGCGTTGGGTGTAGGTATTTTGGTCACTACTATATTGTAAATAAAATTCCAACTTGATCGTTTCATCATCGTGAAGTTTATATTATAAATGTTTTATATGTTGAGTCTACTCCGAAAAGTCAATTTCACTCATTTCTGCCCCTAAATCCCCTAAAGGGGACTTTTGCAGAGTCATGATTATTAGGCTTTTCCCTNNAATTTAATTCCGTGAAAAACAAATGAAATTTGGTGAAGCATATATAGAAGAGTATTCTATCGTTTTTCGCAAATTCTTGAGATAACTCTTTCAACATTTATTAATTAAGTCATGAATAACCCGCAAATGTGTGAGGTCTTATACTATTTTATCGAAAAACTGATAATTTAGACCGAGCATACTTTAAAACTATTGACACTACAAAACGTTAAACTAAGGACAAGGAAAGCCAAAAACTTTATAGAGTAGGCAAATATTTAATACAAACAATTAAATTATGAACAATCTATTTTTAAAACAAATTAAACAGTCAGTAAAACACTGGTATATCCATCTTATCATTGGCCTTATTTTTATAGCTACCGGTATTTGGGTTTTCACATCGCCCCTTCACTCATATGTGGCACTCACTGTTGTGTTTAGCATTTCTTTTCTTCTATCGGGTATCATGGAAATATTTTTTGCTATTTCAAATAGTAAGGTGTTAGACAACTGGGGGTGGACACTTGCACTGGGTATTTTCACTGCCTTAATTGGTGTTATATTAATAGCCAATCCTGCAATATCAGCCCTAACACTCCCTCTGTATGTTGGCTTCATGTTAATGCTTCATTCGTTTTGGGCTATTGGTTCGGCTTTCGATTTGAAAGACTATGGTGTGAAAGGCTGGGGAATATCACTGTTCATCGGAATACTGGGAGTTGTATTTGCAACTTTAATTATTGTAAGACCTGTTATTGGTGGCATCACATTAGTCATTTGGACAGGCCTTGCCTTAATTGCGAGTGGTGCATTCAATCTATTCTTGTCTAACAAAATGAGAAAGATTCACAAAAACTGGGATAACATCACTGCTGCAACGAAAGCTAAGTTAAAGGAAGCTCATGAACTATTTCTTGTAGAATACAGATCAAAGTAAGTTTTAAATATCCACCGAAAACTAAATAACCAATAATAGTTTGAATCAACAGAGTTCCGTGCACTATATCATTGCAATGCAACTTGGATTCAAACTATTGTTTTTTTGAGAACCATTAAAAAAAGAAACAAGCCAATGCCTCCCTACATTATAGTTCTATACACCCTATTTGTAGCTGCCGTATGTATTAACATTCTCATAAATACAGAAACACCGAGCAAAGCATTAGGATATTTACTACTCGTGATATCATTTCCAGTGGTTGGAATTATTGTATATTTAAGCGTAGGACTCAACTACCGAAAGAAAGAACTCTACCGCAAGAAACTGGAATTTGATGAACAGGAGTATCCTATGCTCGAAAAACAAGCTGCTGAACTTTCACGACAAACTTTGTTGAGGAATAAAGATAAAATAGGGAATTTCTATCAGATGGCAGCATTTTCGAAAACCAAAAACTTTACTTCCAGTAATAACAAAGCCTCTATATTGGTAAATGGAGAGAAAAAGTTTCCTGATTTACTGGAGAGTCTGCGTGGTGCAAAACATCATATTCATATAGAATATTATATCTATGAGAATGACACCATTGGCAATCAGCTTGCCAATATATTAATCGAAAAGGCTAAAGAAGGAGTTGAAGTCCGGTTTATATATGATGACTTCGGTAGCAGCGGCATTCGCAAAAACATTGCACGCCAACTTAGAGCAGAGGGAGTAGAAGCTTATCCTTTTTATAAAATAAACTTGATATTGTTTGCCAATCGCATGAACTATCGCAATCATCGAAAGATTATAGTAATAGATGGTACAGTGGGATATATTGGCGGGGTAAATGTATCAGACAATTATATCAACAATGATGACAAAACCAAACTCTATTGGCGCGACACTCATTTAAAAATTGTGGGCACGTCAGTATCCAATCTTCAAACCACCTTTCTCACCGATTGGAACTTTTGTGCCAATCAAAAAATCCCTTATTCCACTGATTACTTCCCCATAGTGAATGAGGAAAAAAAGTTTGGTGATCATCTGGTGCAAATTGTGACAAGCGGACCCGATTCTAAATATCCAAAAATTAAATTTACACTCATTCAAGCAATCTTAAATGCTAAACATGAAATCTGTATTACTTCGCCTTATTTCATTCCCGACAAATCTTTTATAGATGCTATCAAGATGGCGGCATTGAGCGGTATTGAAGTCAAAATGCTATTGCCCACCAAGTCAGACTCTTTTATTGTTAATACTACAACTCAATCATACTTTCAAGAATTAATGAGCGCTGGAGTCAAGATATATACTTATAACAAAGGTTTTGTTCATGCCAAAACCATGGTGTGTGATGAGAAAATAGCCATCATTGGCACAGCCAACTTAGACAACCGGAGCTTTGATTTGAATTTTGAGGTCAATGCCATTATTTATGACGAAGATATAGCTAAGGAGCTGAAGGAAATTTATGACAAGGACCTTATAATGTCTACTCAAATAGTGCCTGACGAATGGGAGCAAAGACCATGGTATATGAAGCTACTGGAGAGATTGCTGCATTTGTTTTCATCGCTGATGTAAGATGTCTTTATTATCATCACAAACTTAGCACATTACCATCTTTTATTGATACGAAAATAAGTATCTATTACAAGTGAAAAACATGCAACCCAACACAATTATTTGAAACCACTCATAGTGCATGCAAGCGAGTGCTACAAGATGATGACAAACCCTCGCAACAAGAGTGATGAATTGTCTGAAACTACAAAAACGTGGCTCAAAGAGAAGGCAGTGGAAGAGTTGTTGTGCTTGCGAAACAGCGTGAATACACAACCGATAATGAAGGGTGAAATTTGCAAGCAGGATTCCATTGATTTTTACAACAAAGTGAAGCGGAAAGGCTATAAAAGAAACAGCGTCACCCTTGAGAAATATGGTTTCAGCGGTACACCCGATTTGGTGGGCAATGATTGTGTGGTAAAAATTGTGACATCGTGGGATGCAACAACCTTTCCCTTTTTCGGCGACGAGGTGTGCAAATTGATAAAAAAGTATGGCCACGACTGGCAGTGTAGGGTATATATGATGCTGTTTGACATGAACAGTGCAGTTGTGAGTTATTGCTTGATAGATACGCCAACTGTGACACCAAACGGTGAGCCATTGCTCCACAAATGGGATGACAGGTCACTGCATCGATTTGAAGGCAAGGTGGATGCTCAGAAGAGGGTGTCTACATCTGAAGTGATGGAAAGAGATCGATTGATTGAGCTGAAAATGCTGGAGCGATATGTGGTGGCAAACAGATATTATCAAAATTACTTGGCGGAACTACACAATAAGTGATGTATGTGATGTGTTAATAATCAATATACTAAAGAATGAATACTACTACGAACAAAACGAATAAAGAGGCCTATTATTTTAGTCACGATTATGGTGCAAGGAACGACCCTAAGATACTCGAATTAAGAGCAGAATATGGCCTTGAAGGTTTAGGTTTATACTGGTGTATAGTTGAAACATTGGCAGAAGCCGACAATGGATATATAAATCCTAAGCTATTAGGGGGGCTATCAGTAGGCTATGGAATGAATAAAGCCAAGCTACAAGAATACATTGATTTTATGATACACGTTGAGCTATTGCGTATTGATGAAAAAGGATATTATTCAAAACGAATGATGGAACATAAACAGGTTCGCAAAAAACTCTCCGATGGTGGCAAAAAGGGCGCAAAAAGGAGATGGGAAAATAGGGAGGCTATAGGGGAGTTAAAGGGTGGCTATAGCTCCCCTAATGCAAAGGAAATTAAAGGAAAGGAAAGGAAAATAAAGAATACTGTAGATACTAACGTATCTATGTCGGATGCCGAGCATCCAACGCAGGAGAAAATCGACTACAAAGCAGTTATTAATTTTTTTAATGAAGAAACACAAGGAGTGTTCGGCAAAGTGATGTATCCGATAAGTAATCAAAGACGGGAGAGTATTCGGGCCAGAATTAATGAATTTGGCAAAGATGCATTTGCGGAAATGATACGCAAGGCTACCGAAAGTAATTTTTTAAAGGGCGATGGCAATAAAGGGTTTGTTGCAAAATTTGATTGGATGATTCGCCCATCGAAAAAACGATTTACAGGAGCAAACCTCGATGGACTTTCTTCTCTGGGCTGTCCTACAATACCTTCAACATAGCAGGAGTGGGTGCAGGTGTTTTCTACAAAAACATGGGGGTGCACTACAAATATTTGTGGGATACAGATTTGAATGTAAATGGCCACGAATGGGGGTTGAATGTAATGTTTTGAAGTTTCCCTGAGGAGTAAGATGTGAGGATTGAAGGGGAAGACAAAACTCTGCCTAATGAGCAAGAAATTTCAAAATATCACTTATCACTTATTGCACACAATGGATGAAAATAAAAAAGATAAATTACCGAGTTATTTTTTTAATTTTTCTATTATGGTTATCTTTGTTGGGCAATAAAAGGAGAGAAAAAAGGACTCGTTACAGTGTGAAAAGCATCTCCACGGCGGTGGATTTGAAAAACAACACTTGAAAATTGAATTCACGATGATGAAGATGTTTTGCAATGAAAAAAGCTACATTTTAGTGCACAAAAAAGAGCAAATATGCCATGAAAAGTGAAATTGTAACATGAGATTCGTAAAAACATTTCATTCGAATGAGATTTTCAACTAAAAACGAGGTTTAGCAGTAGAAATAACAGAGGAATAGTGGAAAAATTGGCGCAAAAACTGTTTTAAAACACTTCCATCGTCCCGTTTACGATTTTCAACTGTTTTCAACATTTACACGACGGTGTAGATGTTCGGACAAACTCCCTGCTTTTTGGTGCACTCTTTGAGATAAAAAAAAAACAACAAACCCTCTGGAAAGTATGCTTCACACAAAGAGCAACAAAAATAGTGACGATACCGCACAGTGACAAACAAAAATGTATTACCATGACAAATGAAAATTTAAGTTTGGGAATCAAGAGACTTCCCTATTCGCAAATGTTGAAGTCGGAAGTGGCCGACTATGTTGAAAAAACAATTGCCATTGTTGAAAATCACGACCTGGAGTCGCCGTTGATCACCCCCATGTTCGAAAAAGTGAGAGCCAAGGAGGCAGATATAAAGCTACTCCGCCTGTGCTACGGGATAGACACCGAAAGGCTACGGGTGAACAAGGTGAAGAGCAAGATGATGTTGGTGTTCAGTGCTTTTAAAATCAAAGTGAAACTGATTAGCAAGTCCAATCCCGAATTGGATATGCACCC
>DENY01000190.1:5820-6035 GCA_002359825.1 Bacteroidales bacterium UBA2632 | reverse complement strand
GGTTTTTTTGACTTGTTGAATGAAAATGAAGAGTTGTCAACTGCATTGAATGATTTCGACCTAACCAGTGAAGTGGATAGTATGAAAGCCATTTTCACACAAATGGAAAGAGCTACCAAAAAAAGAGTAGCCTTGCTATCACAACGTCCAAAAGTATCTACCAGAGCTATTGTCAATGGCATGAGAGAAGCCGTAGACAATCTGTTCAAAGGCAT
>DENY01000190.1:3763-5721 GCA_002359825.1 Bacteroidales bacterium UBA2632 | reverse complement strand
TGTATTGTTAGATATAGATATGCAAAAGTATAAAAAAATGGGCAAACTTCACCATTTACAGGGCATAAGAAAGATGTTTTGAGATGTTCGCAGGTGTAATTTGCGGGAGTATGTGAGGAAGTTTACCCATTTTATCGTTGTTACGCATAAAAAGTTTATACTTTAAGTGCATTTTCACCCGCGAAAGGGTATAAAGTTTCAACTTTGATGCGTTTTATCGTTGGGAAGGGGTAAAAGTTTCAACTTTTAGTGCATTTGCACGTGAAGAAGCCTATAAAGTAATCAATATGTAAAGCAGGTGCTAGCAAAATGATAGATTGTTATAAGAGGTGCTCTGTTTTTGTTCGCGTGCATTCATTGCCCATTGTCACTTGTCCATTGTCANNGAAGTTCCAGAAGATCCCAACGAAGATGGTGCTCCACAGAACAGGCAAACAACTGCGTTGAATGGCACTGAGGGGATAGACAACAGCACAGCTGGATTGTTGGATGAGACTGCTGGTGACTGAACAGATATAGTTTATTGATAAGATGTAAAGCCTGTTGGAGTTCATGACAATTTTTTTAATTGGAGCCTCGCTTTCTGTGAAGAAAGTGGGGCTTTTTTTTAATTAATAAGTGAGAAACATTTTATTCGTGTCACAAAGCATTGATTATATACAATTTATTTTGCAAAGCATTGTCAATTGTCACTTGTCCATTGTCAATTATTTAAAGACTTCGTCGCCCTATCCACCAAGTAAACCAACGATTTATATGAAATTCCACTACTCGTTGACAATCCAATTTCGCAGGTTCTGCTATTTGAATATCCTTCCGTAGCACCTGCAATGTTCTCTTTGAGAGGCGCAAGTGCCGATTTGCTAAGTTCGGGGTAGAAGAATCCTCTATCACCAGCCCATCCACAACAATCAACATCGGCAGGCACAACCACATTTTGGGCGCAAAGCGATGCTATTGTATGCAACTTGCTACTCAATTCCATTTTGGTGGAGCTACATGTGGTGTGAATAGCCACTGTGGTGGGTAGCGGTTCAAAATTGAGTTTGTCAATCAAGAAATCATGAATGAACTCCACTTGGTCATATAACTTTAAGCGAGCGTCTAAGGTCTCTTTCATGTGTAGCAAACAGGGACTCATATCGCAAACAATGGGCAGTTCGCCATTTCTGCTGGCTTTTAGCAAAGCATTGTTGAGTTCCGATTCTTTCTGGTTTGCTTGCTTCCTGAAACCTTTACTACTGAAAGCCATGCCACAACATAGTTTGTCTTTCTCTTCGGGAATGATTACGGTGTATCCAGCTTTGTGTAGCAATGAAAGCATTGTTGAGGGAACATCCACTTTATCATCATAATCGGCCGATGGCCCCATTGCACGGGTGATGCAAGAGGGAAAATAAACAACTATTCGTGCATCCGACGATGAGGCAGGGTACATGTTGCGGTCAATCTTTTTTGCACCCGATGGTGTATATCTTGTCCATAGAGGTATCACGCCATCGCCCACTTTGTAGAGCCCGTTTGTAATGCTTTCCATTTGGTTGTAACCAATCAGTTTTGCTACTGCATGGGGAATTGGCAAGATGTTGCGCACAATAGATGTGATGGTTCCCATATTGTTGGCCATGTAGCTGGCAACTTTCTCAGCATGCTTACCATTGTTTTGCCAACGCAACTCTTTCACCAAAACACCTGTGTCAATGTCCACAGGACAGGCAATGCTACACAAACTGTCGGTGGCACAAGTTTCATTGAGTGGATAGGATATCTCTTTCGACAATTCTTGAATGGTCTTTTTATCCTTCTTTGGTTTATCTGCCATTTCAGCCAAATAGCGATAGGCCACAATGCGTTGCCGCGGTGTCATTGTTAAATTCTTGGATGGGCAAACCACCTCACAAAACCCACACTCAATACATTTATCAATAATGGGGTTGGCAAGTGGTATGTGCTTCAAG
>DENY01000190.1:295-3687 GCA_002359825.1 Bacteroidales bacterium UBA2632 | reverse complement strand
TAATGGCAATCAAGTCGGTCAACTCATGCATAAACTGTGCATATTCATCAATACCTTGCTGATTGTTGATATCAGGAAACACGGTGAAGTGAACGTTGCCATCTAATAAATGGCCCCACATTACATGATTACTATAATTGGAGGCGGCAAGCAAATCCTTAACATCTGTGAGGGCATCGCCCAACACATCTGCTTCCAGCGCAATGTCTTCGATAATGCACGCTGTGCCTTTGGGGCGACTGGCAGCAGCAGATGTAAACAAACCATTGCGAACACGCCAATAAGTATTGTATAAATCAGTGTTTGTGGTGAATTTTATGGGCGAGTAGGTCTCTATTGTTGATAATTTCTCTTCAATCTCAGCCATCTGCCGCAACAATTGCTCATTATCATCGGCTGAGGTGTCAATAAGCAATGCTGCTGCATTTTCAGGCAATGTTTGTAATTCTGCAGGCATTCCATCTTGGTACTCTACAGCGCGAAGCGCATTTCTATCCATCAATTCTGCTGCACTCACATTGCATTGGCGTAGTGGGAGTATTGCATTGCACACATCACGCAGGTTGTGAAAGTAAATCATTGCTGTGGCTTTGAGCGGAGCATCGTGCACAGTTTGGAAAGTGGCTTGAGACATAAAGCCCAACGTACCTTCAGAACCAATCATCAAATGTTGAATAATTTCGATGGGGTCATCAAAATCAATCAATGAGTTGACCCCATAGCCACAAGTGTTTTTGAGATGAAACTTTCTTGCAATAGTCTCGTGAATGTGAACATTGTCTTTTGCAGCTTGGTGCAATGCATTTATCTCCTCAATAAGTTGAGGATGACTGTTCCTGAAGTTATCGCAACTCTCCTTGTCGCCTGTGTCAAGCAGTGTTCCATCGGCCATAACAATGCGCATCGACTTCACCGTGTTGTAACTATTATACTTGATGCCATAACTAGATCCACTTGCATTGTTGGCAACAATGCCACCAATCTTTGCCGAATTGATAGNNGACCCAACTTACGCTGAAAGCGTCTTAGCATATTGTTGGCAGCAGTGCCTGTAAGGCCTGAGCCAAAGGTGGCAGTATGTCCGTTATCTGTAATTGCAGAAAACTCAAAACCTCTGCCCATTTCCATTAAAATCGAATCGGATATGGTTTGCCCGCTCAGACTTGTACCAGCTGCTTTGAAGGTAACTGGGATTTGATTATTGTTGCAAAATTGCAGCAGTCTAATTGCCTCATCTTCGGACATTACTTTCACCACAGCCTTTGGAGTCAGTCGGTAAAGTCCAGCATCTGTACCACGAATTAAGCAAGTTAGCTTGTCTGTAAACAACTGTTCTTTTGGGAACAGTTTTGAAAGATGATTATGTAGTGTTGAGTTATCCATTGTGAGGTGAAGTTATAGGGGAAAGTAAATTACTCGGGTTTGTTAGTTTTATAAAAGCTGGTTACGATGTTTTCGACCCAATCATAGAAATCTTTTATTTCGGATGGAGAAGGATTTTTGTTTCTCCACTTAGCAAGTATCTCATCTGTCTTGTCGAAAATCTCTTTTTCAACAGGTTCAATGCGTTGGAAGAAACCATTGTTGTTTTTGTTTATCAACTCATCTAGTTTCAAATAATGATAGCCATCAGAGCGGGTTAGTGGGTAGCCAACAGCTTTCCATTTCATTGCCAATTCATTCAATGGGCTATTCTTTATATCTGCATCATATTGAAGAATACTGGGAATATTATTACCACCTTCTACCCACAAAGGCATGGCAATTGATGTGTTTGGGTAACCAATTTGTATCCAAATAGTAGTAAGAGTGGGTGATTCGCCTGGTTTAATTCCCTCAACGATGATTGAAGATGCCGAACTGTGGCGGGTTATCAAATCATCGGAGGCAACAAAAGAACTTTCATTTGTTCCACTTTCGAACTTGTTTCTATAGTTGATACCAAACACAGGATGATAGGTGCACCTTGAGAATCTTTGAATTACAGTTCGGTAATCCAATTTATTGTTTTCGAGTGCTTTCGCAAACACCTTCTCTGCGGCCTCTCTACGTATATACCCATGGCCCTTGTCTTCCGTGCCTGATTCAGAATAATTGGTGCGGATGAGATATCCATTGGGCGCAACTTCAGCATCATTGGCATCAAATTTAGTCCATGTCCAATTGTTTACTTCGTAATAAGCTGCCCCACCATTAGCATCAATCACTCCGTAGTGAGATGCTTGTCCACGAGGTTTAGGATAAGTTTCAAGCAGTTTTTCTAAGTCTTCAAGTGTGGCACAAGTTTGCAAAGCAAGTTTCATAAATACTCCCTCTTTGTCTTTCAATTGGGTGGTGTCACCAACATTAACATTGTAAGATGCGCTGTTCATTATCGCAAAACCTGCACTATTGGAACCTCCCCACACATTCATTCCACGAGTATCTTTTGAGTTGACAAGACCTAAGTAATTGTATTTGCCATCATCAAAATAACGCATTGCGTTCTCTAAATTATCCGTATCTCTCAGTTTCCATATCATGCTGCGACCATTTGTGCTGTTTTTGGCAGCAATTACTGCTGTTGTGCATGCATGTGCATTCGTGAGCAGTCCTGATAGAATGAGAAAAGCGATTAGTAGAAGATGTTTTGTTTTCATAGATAAAATGCTCGTTAGGTTGTTTAATTATTCTCACACAAAAATAAGAATAATAAGGACAAAAAAAACCGTCTTCTTTATTTATTTAAGAGACAGTTTGTTTTTCTAGCGTCACGCAACACTTACATACTTTGTCGTGTATGTAACTTATAACAATTCTACGTAAAATTCTTTATCTACTTTCACTAGTGCTAGTTTACCTTCTTTAGCCAGCCAGCCAAAAGCAGCATATGCATCTTTTTCTGTGAGTTTTGTAGCTTTTCTTAGGTCTTTCACATTCATGCGACCTTTTTCGTCTAGTTTTGTCCACACCTTCCCAGCGTTCATTCCAATCATTTCTACCATATTCTTTGTTTTTTTAATTATGATTGACAAAAGTAGTCATATATTACGGCATACGCAAACGAAATATTTATTTAACTAGTTGGCAACAAGCTTGCTTAAGCACTTTGTAAAACCACATACTTATGTAGTATCGGAATCCATAGGCAACACATGCTGTTTTGTAGTACGGTTTAATCATGGCTATGGTTCAAACGCCCCCAAAGATTATAATGACCCAGAAAAGATTGACTCCTTATTTTACCATGTAAATACTTGTGCTAGATTTTTCCCAGCTTGTCGGGAAATAGTAACAAAAAAAGTTTTCAGTGTCGTTATTAACCCCATCTGTCAGAAAGCCTTCCTGATCGAGTTGTTGCGGCGTTGTGTCTTTTTTATTGAGAGATGGATCAATCCATTGCAAATGCCAGC
>DENY01000190.1:0-233 GCA_002359825.1 Bacteroidales bacterium UBA2632 | reverse complement strand
GGAGGCATACTGCGCACATCTGATAATTGAAAAGCTATTCCCCCTGTAATGGCATCTATATGCCCTGCAGTATGGCGAGAACCTAGATAATCTCTGGGCCTTCCAGATTTAATGAAATTATAATAATGCTCCATTCCCGCAAATCTGAATTGATAATCAAATCTGATTTGCTGAGCTGTGATTACTAAATCAAATTTACCACAAGAATCAGTGAGTCTAGTGCCTTGTTGGAG
>DENY01000147.1 GCA_002359825.1 Bacteroidales bacterium UBA2632 | reverse complement strand
AAATTCAGTCTCGATTGGATGTTGGATTTTGATATTCCAGGCGATATGGATAACTATTACAAAGTAATTAAGCAACAAGGATTACTCAAGTAGCAAAAAAGCAGGCAGCAATGTCTGCTTTTTTTTATTTAATCCTTTGCTTATAAAGGTTATTAAACTTAAATTTGTGGAGACATGAGTGAAGACAGACTTCAATAAGCTTGGGAGAAGATAAGCTAGTGGGGAAAACAAAAAACATAATAACTTTGGACAGTAAATCTAAACGTGTCAATACAAAAGACATTTAAATTATGAGTAACAGAAAAATATCCATACGTTTTTTTGACGACCGCGAAGTGCGAGCCATTTGGGATGATGAAAATGCCAAGTGGTGGTTTAGCGTATTGGATATTGTAGCACTGCATACCGACCAAGACGACTACACCAAAACACGCAACTATTGGAAATATCTTAAAGCCAAGTTAAAGAGAGAGAACAGTCAAGTGGTTAGTGTCACTACCCAGTTGAAACTTCTTGCGCCAGATGGCAAAAAACGCTTAACCGATGTGCTAGATTATGATGGCATTGTTGCTTTAAGCAAAGAATTTCCCAGCAAAAACGCCAACCGCTTTATCGAATGGTTTACATTCAGCGATGAAAGCATAGATGGTAAGAGCAAAACAAAAGCTTATGCCTTATTTGAGAGTCATTTTATAAGCAACTTAGAGATTGGAACAATAAAAGGTCTGCAGCAAATACACGCTTATCTGTTTGGTGGGTTATATGACTTTGCGGGACAAATTAGACAGAAGAATATTTCAAAAGGTGGTTTTCAATTTGCCGTGTCGCACTTCTTGGGTGATACATTAAAGCAAATAGAAGCAATGCCAGAGACTACATTTGACGAAATTGTAGATAAATATGTAGAGATGAACCTNNGTAATGGCAGGAGCACCAGAATATGGTTTGATTTGATCTTAAAAAAACGCCTTGAAAAATGCGTAGATTGGAGTAAGATAGGCAAGCAGGATTATCTGAATGCAATGATGCTAAGTCCAACCAATAGTAATATTTTAAAAGCACTTCTAGAATCAGCACTTACCACTAAAATAGACGACCGCGAAATGTATATAAGGGGGATTGACTACTCATATTACTACGAGGAAAATAACTAATTGAAAACAGTTTCACACCACAAATATTTTTAAGCTATGAAAGTTCATGCATTTTGGTTTACCACGCTATGTTTTTTCATCCTATCGTGGACAATGAGCGCAGCAAGTGCTCAGAATGATATTGTAATTGAGAATGATCAAGTACAATTAATAATCGGGAGCAACGGTGTTGCAAAGAGTTTGATCTATAAACCCTCCAACGAGGAGTGTTTGTTGGCGGGAGATAGCATNNAACCAAAAGTTTGCTTTATAAGCCCACCAGCGAGGAGTGTTTATTGCCAGGTGATAGCATTCCTATCTTCTCAGTGACACAGGAGCGCCCATATCACAATGAAATTAAGCTAGCACACCCCAACAAACGAATGACCTTTAAAGCAAATTCAATCCGAAGGGAGGGTGACAAACTAATTGTAGGGTTTNNGTGATAAACTAATTGTAGGGTTTGAGCTTGTCCCGTATGATGCAGTTATTCGAATTAAGGAAACGCCCGATTATATTGGCTTCACATTTGAAGATTTCAGGGTGCATCCTGGTGTGTATCCATCCTATTTAAAGATAACTCCACCCCCTGCTTCCGAAATATGCTTCTTGCAACTACCCATTCGGAATCGTGAAAACTTCGGGGAGTGGTTGAATGTAAGTTGGGACGACAAAATTGCTGTGAACGTATTGGGGACAGACCCCTATGCACGCATCGATGCTGACGAACGCAATGGTTATCGCATCCTGAGAGCCGATGCAGTGAAAGGGGTGAAGTTGAGAGAGGTGGGCGCAGCCCTTATTGTGAGCGAAAGCAAAGATTTGCTTGACAAAATTGCAAAGGTGGAAGTAGATTTCAATCTTCCCCGAGGAGTAGAAAGCCGACGCAATAAACAATCCCAATTGTCCTATTATTGGTCTGGTCAAGTGAATCCAACTAACATTGATGAGCATCTAAAGTATGCTAAGATGGGAGGGTTTCGCAATTTCATGATATATTATCCCGCTTTCCTTATAGCTAATGGATACAGAAAACTGGGAGATTATGATTTCAATAAAGCACTTTACCCCAATGGGAAAGAAGATTTGCGCGAGATGTTGAAAAAAATAGAAGATGCGGGCCTAACTCCTGGTCTCCACGTGTTACATTCGCACATTGGGAGAGACAGTAGATATGTTACTCCCGTGCCAGACCATCGTCTGAATTTGTTGAGACATTTTACTTTGGCAAAACCGCTGGGTATGGAAGACACAGAGGTGTATGTTGAGCAGAATCCAGTGGAATCTACCATGGCAGACGGTACGCGTGTGTTGAAAATTGGGACAGAATTAATCTCCTATGAGGATTTCACTACAACTGCACCCTATAAATTTACTGGGTGTGAGCGAGGCATTGACAACACAACTGTTAATGCCCAACCAATGGGCTATACTTTTGGATTGTTAGACGTAAGT
>DENY01000145.1:4872-5208 GCA_002359825.1 Bacteroidales bacterium UBA2632 | reverse complement strand
TACGATATAACTCAAGGAGCGAATACAGTAGAAGCCTTACAATTGTTTGATAGTGGCGATAAGACACCCCTTCTACAATATTCACTTGGAGGAAGTTTCAATACTGCTCCTGGAACAGATACTGGTTATAAAGTTATAAAAGATGCCGAAGGTAAAGACTCTGTTTTGAGAGTATATGTTGGATCAAACGATGCAGGTTTTGCAGTAATCGATATACCTAAAAAAGAGTTGGATGAATAGTCAACCTCTTATGTAAATAATCAAGGGATTGATTGACCTTTTTCGTCGATAATTTCCTTCCCGCTCACTGCATAGACATTGTAAAGTAAATAAATA
>DENY01000145.1:472-4618 GCA_002359825.1 Bacteroidales bacterium UBA2632 | reverse complement strand
CACTTTTCTATTTTTCTTGTTCGAGTGAAAGTGATGATATACCTGATGTAAAGCCAGATCCACCTAAACCACCTGTAGAAGAAGAGTCTGTCAAATTCCCTAAAAAAGAAATGCGAGCAATTTGGATAACTACGGCATGGGGATTGGATTGGCCACAAGGTGCATATTCAGCTGAAGCACAAAAAAGTCAATATATAACCTACCTTGATAGATTTAAGAGCCTGAAAATTAATGCGGTATTTTTTCAAGTGAAACCTATGGGTGATGCTTTTTATGATTCTTCGTATGAACCATGGAGTTCATCTATAACAGGAACAAGAGGAAAGGATCCTGGATACGATGTCCTCAAATTCATGATTGATGAGGCACATGCCCGTGATATGGAATTTCATGCCTGGATGAATCCCTATCGGATCAGTACAGCGAAACCATATCCTCCACTTCATTCATCAATAGACCCATCATGGGTGGTAAGTCATGAGAAAATTCAGATTTATAATCCCGCACTTCCCGAAGTACGAAAAAGATTAGCAGATATTGTTAAAGAATTGATTACAAAATATGATGTTGATGGCATCCATTTTGATGATTATTTTTACCCTGCACCTTCTGCTGCTGGCACAATGGTGTCTGATGCTGCAGACTTTCAAAAATATGGAAAAGAATATAGTAAAATTGAGGATTTTAGACGNNAATCAAAGGTGTTCACGATGTAATTGTGGCAACAAAGCCAGAAGTGGTTTTCTCTGTGGCCCCTGCATCAGACAACAATTACAATTTGAATACACTCTTTGCTGATGTAACAAAATGGGATAAAGAGGGATGGTTAGATATTGTGATTCCACAACTCTATCATGAAACCGATCATCCAACCGCCGCATTTAATTTGCGACTTAACTGGTGGTCTCAATATAACTATAATGCTGGTTTAATGGTAGGTCATGGACTTTATAGATTTGGAGATCCAAAAGAGTCTACTCGCCCTTCTTTACAGACAACTGCTGAATTGCAAAAACAGTTCGATTTAACTCGTAACAATAAAAAGGTTGTGGGCAATATAATGTACAGAGCTCTGAATGTAATGCAAAATAAAATTGGTATAACCGATCAACTGGGTGCTATTTATAAAAATCTTGCGGTTAGACCGTTTCTCGGTCGCGCTGTAGCGCCAGCTCCAGCCGAACCTGCTGGAGTAAAATTGGAAAATGGAACATTAAAATGGACAACTTCAGGTAATGTAAAGTCTGTTCTCTATTATTTTGCCGATTTGAAAAAGGAAGGAATAGTTTTCGCCATTACCGATAAGAATAGTTATCTTGCAGGCCCGTCTGGTCATTATTGTATTTCTACAATTAATGCAGACAATAAAGAGAGCAAACCATCAAAATTATTCAAAAAATAGTGTTAGCGACAAGACACTTCAAATTAAAATACTATTAAATTAAAAATGAAACATTTACACCGTTTACTACCCGTTATTCTTTTCTTTGTTATTAGCTGTGGCAGTGTCCAAAAAACCACGCAACTTTCACAAAATCGTGCCAATGACATTCGTCAACAATTAATTGATCGTGATGACAGCCAAGTTTTGGTAGTGGCTCACAGAGGAGATTGGCGCTATGCTATGGAGAATAGTCTTCCTGCAATTGAGAATGCAATTAAAATGGGTGTCGATATTGTTGAGATTGATGTGCAACGCACTGCTGATGGTGAGATTATCTTGATGCACGATCAAACGCTCGATAGAACCACTACCGGAAAAGGTAGGGTGGACGAGTGGACACTCGACTCAATCAAAACCTTGAAGCTGCGTAATGGTTGTGCAATTCGTACTAAAGAGATCGTCCCGACATTGGAGGAGGCTTTGCTGTTGGGTAAAGACAAGATTCTTTTCAATTTGGATAAAGCAGACCGATACTTTGACCAGGTGTATGAAATATTGGAGCGAACAGGCACTACAGAACAGGTAATAATGAAAGGTGGCAAAAATCCAGATCAAGTTCGCAAGGAGTTTGGTGCATATTTGGACAATGTAATCTATATGCCAATAGTCAATTTGGACAAGAAAGATGCAAAAGAAAACATCATCGAGTTTATGAATGACCTTAATCCAGTTGCTTTCGAGTTGCTCTATCGTCATGACAGTAGTCCTTTGCCCAAAGAGATAGTTGAGGTGGTTAAAGGAAAATCATTGATTTGGTACAACACACTGTGGGATACTATGGCTGGCGGGCATGATGATGATATGGCATTGGAAGATCCTGACAAAGCATATGGTTATTTAATAGACACCTTAAATTGCAGAATAATTCAAACGGACAGACCCGGATATTTGCTTGACTATTTAAGGTCAAGGGGATTGCATAAGTAATGTTTTCCAACAGTTGGATTTGAGTTAGTTTTTTCCTGTAATCTATATGGATTAAATTCTCCGTCGCCTGTATCGAAAAGCGATCCTTTTAGAGGGGTTTCACTCTTCAAGACTTAAACGATGGAGAAAAATAGACATAGAATTGTCCATAAACCTCGATAATGGAAGAGGTTTTATGAGTTATAAGACAGTAGACTATCCGTTATATCTTCTCACAATTGAGGAGTTATAACGGATAGTTCACAATATGGGCGTGAATTTAATAATCTCAAGGAGAGTTTCACCCCAGGGAAAAAGTACTATTTGTGCAAAAGAGCTTATTTTTGAGTATACAGCACATTGTCTGATTTATAATTTAAATAAGGATCTTCAAATGCTTTCTCCGCAAGAAACAGACCCTTATTATCTATTGTGATAGGAGGTGTGAATCTGAATTCACGTAGCATAGTCATTGTTACTTGTGCTACTCCTTCGTGTATAATACCAATGCGATCTGCTGCAGCATAAGATAAATCGATTTCTCGGCCTTTGATGAAAGGACCTCTATCCGTCACTACAACTATAACAAAGCTATTGTTTACTGGATTTTCTACTTTTAGGCGCGTACCAAATGGGAGGGTTTTGTGAGCACATGTGAGACTGTCTGCTCTGTATTTACTTCCGCTGGAAGTTGTTCTCCCTTCAAATTTACTGTGATAATAAGAAGCTTTTACGCTTTTCTGGCCAAATGCCAATGTTGTCACTAAAATAAAGATAGATACTAAATATATTCTCATAATTGATTGTTTATAGAATACTTTTGTGAGCACTCATTTTGTTATTTGTTGAGTCGCCATAAAATACAAAAGCATCTAAAAGAACCATTTCACTCATCAATGTATTAAGATTGCGGCAAAGATAATGCTAACGATATTCAAAGCACCCAATAATCAAATGGGGTGTGTTAAACATCACTTTATCCTTACTCATTCTCAAATGAAGAGTAAACTGATTGTAAAGAAAAAATCTATAAGTTTTTGCTTTTAAAAAAATCTCAGAGAAAGAGACTCCGAGATGAGGTTTGCTGTGTAGTGCAAGATAACTTATCTTTGTGTGTACAGCACTTTATCTATTTCATTAACCTCATAAGGATCATGAGGTGCTTTCTCTGCGAGAAACAGACCTTTCTTGTCGAAAGAAATAGCAGGCGTAAATTTGAATTCACGTAACTTTGTTAGTGTTAGTTCAGCTATTCCTTTGCCTATAATGTCCAATCGTTCCGCGGCGGCATAAGATAAATCAATTTCTCTGCCTCGGATGTAGGGACCTCTATCAGTCACTTTTACAATAACGAAATTATTATTTTCTGGGTTTTCTACTTTTAGTCGCGTCCCGAAGGGTAGCGTGCGGTGAGCACATGTTAAGCTGTCTGCTCTATACTTCGCTCCGCTGGAAGTTGTTCGTCCTTCAAATTTACTATGATAATAAGAAGCTTTTACGCTCTTTTGGGCGAAGCCCATCATTGTTGTTAGTAAAATAAAGAAAAACATTAAAAATACTTTCATAATTGAATGTTTTAGATTGCTTTTTAAGAGCGCTCTTTTCTTATTGAGGCGCAAATTAACGCAAAAANNCGAAATTGTTTTCGATCTTTCTTTTTAGTTGCGGAGATAGGACTTGAACCTATGACCTTTGGGTTATGAGCCCAACGAGCTACCAACTGCTCCACTCCGCGATATGTTTTCTCTTAATTTGAGAGTGCAAAGATAGTAATGTTATTTGTAACTTCCAAATAA
>DENY01000145.1:0-339 GCA_002359825.1 Bacteroidales bacterium UBA2632 | reverse complement strand
TCTCTACATCAATTTAATTTTTAAATATTCATATGTTCTTTTGTATTAATGTATTAAATGCTGCATCTCTGCATTTTAGGTCTAAAATAATTCTTCTATTTGTTTTTCCTTATTTGCAATGAATCTAAATAGATGTATCTTTGGACCTCAAATTAAAAACAACTACAATGAATAATATATTAAAAATAGGTTTTATAGTAAGCGTGATTGCTTTATTCATCGCTTGTGGCAGTTCTTCAAACTCGGAGGTTGTCAATGTTTATACACACAGACATTATAAAGCAGACGATGACCTTTTCGCTAAATTCACCGAAGAGACTGGTATAAAAGTGAATATAG
>DENY01000114.1:14413-14642 GCA_002359825.1 Bacteroidales bacterium UBA2632 | reverse complement strand
CGAGAAGCATTATTTTCTTCATAGTTCTATAGTTGCAATAAATTCATTGAAAACAAAAATAGCAATAAAGTTTGTGATAACAATATATATATACGCCTAACTAATCCTTACATCTCTACCGCAATATCTTCAAGTCGTTTCTTCGGCAAACAACTTTGAATTCAAACTTTTCCATATACTGACTCTTAGAAAGCACGTTGATCATTCTTCAATCATTTTTGAATGTAAC
>DENY01000114.1:12235-14371 GCA_002359825.1 Bacteroidales bacterium UBA2632 | reverse complement strand
GAAAATGTTTAAAACAGATGAAACTTGCATCCATCGCGTAGAAAATGTTTGTAAAAAGATTATTGTCGATTTTTTGCACTAATTCATGATATTCATGCTTATAAAATCCAATCCTGACTATTAAATTCACTTTTCTGTAGTGAATTTTTTAATCTTTGACTCTTATTTGTATGTTTCACTCCATTTCTCTCATGTATTGACTCAAAAAAGCAACAATTTATGATTCAAAACATTTTCACGGGCGTAGATTGCGTTTTCATCAGATGAACGTCTCATCTATCACCGTGGATTTGATTTCCACCTGATTTTCGTAGCATTTTCTAATGAATTGCTCTAAATAACGAACTATTATTTACGAATTGAAACTTACAGAAAAGTAAATAATAATGTGGAGTGTTCGATATGTCTTATTCATAAGAATGAACACATCATATTTCAAGTAGGTTTATGCTTGGGATATGATTGTAGAGTAAACAATAGCCCATAATTTCGGGTGTAAATATTTGCTTTATTAGCAACACTGAAATAGAAAAATATTGAATAGCCCACAACGCAATAAAGGAACCGAATTGACTCGATTCCTTTATCAGTTATTTTGTTGTAAACTTATTCAGTTACTTATTCTGCAGGCTCATCAGGCTGTGCTTCGCCAGCTGGTTGAGTTGGCAAAGGAAGTGTTGGGCTCATATCAGGTGCAGTAGAAGGACTAAGCGGTGCTGGCTGTTGTACTTCAACTTGAGATTGAGGCAAGGCAGAACGTTTAACAGTAAACTTAGCTGTCATAATGCTAAGAACCATAATTGTAATAGCTAATCCCCAAGTGGCTTTTTCCAAAAAGTCAGTTGTCTTTCTAACACCCATAATTTGGTTGGAGGAAGAAAATCCGGCAGCTAAACCACCACCCTTAGAGTTTTGAACCAAAACTATGAGGACCATGCAAACTGCTGCAATAAGAATTAAAATTGTGATAAAGATATACATATTTTTATTTTTGTTTTTTGTTTTTATCGTTGAGAATCAAATACTCTAGAAAACGGATTTGGTCTACAAAGTAAATACTTTTTTTCGGGAAATTCAAACTTAATCTTTTAATAATTGTAAGTGCCTGTTCGTATTTCTTTTGCTTTATATAAACTTGCGCTAAAGTTTCGGTCAAGAATGTATCATCATCCAAAAGACTATCAGCACCTTGTGTTGAATCTTGCTCGCTCTCCTTCTCCCTTTTAGTACTCAAAAATAAAACTTCGCCATCATCTGATTTTTTCAAAAAACTATCAACTAGTTCTTGATGTTGCATCGGTTTGTGATCATTGTCATCGCTTGTTCTATTTTCGTTCGTTTCTGTATGTTCTAAATAAGCTAAATAATCGGTAGAGACTATAGAATGATTTTCCAATTGATTAGTTTCATCTGAAATTTGCCTGTCATTATTATCGTTTTTCTCAATAGAATTTAAGAAAGAGTTTAACAATAGCTCTGTTCTATCGTTATCAGATGATGATTCTGAATCCAGTTTTGGGAAGAAACGAGCAAATCTTTTATCATTCAAATAATAAAACAGCTTTTCTCTATCGCTACACACCACAGATACATGCTTGAGTTGAGTCAAAAAGTCAGGGTGGTCTGTATCTTTCATATGTTTTAGCAACATCAATTGAGCAGACTGAAAATAAGGATATTCTTTTACCACTTGCTTCAATTGATATACAGCATCATTGTCAAGNNTACCCTTTTCCAAAATCCAAATTGTTTTTTAAATCAATATACCTACAATACCATTACCAATTTGACATAGTAGTATTGAAAATTTGATCTGTAATTTCTTTAATGAGTTCGCCTATCAGTTGATCTTGTACGTCTGTCAGCATTCTGTCTGCGGGGAAATTTCGATATGCCGAAAGTGTCTCTTCTTTGTCTTGCCCCTCTACTTTGTTGTTTCTATAACGCATCCGTACTGTAAGTGTTAGCCTTGTTTCGGAGGCAAAGGAGTCTTCTTGCACAGCAAGTGGAGTAAGTGAATAACCAACAATCTCTCCCTCCATTTCTAAGTCGGCATTTTGACGTACAAATTGCAAACGCGTACTTCGAGTAAACAAGTCTTTAAGCTCTTCATTAAAGCGCTGCTCCAAAGGAGGA
>DENY01000114.1:0-12159 GCA_002359825.1 Bacteroidales bacterium UBA2632 | reverse complement strand
TAACAGTAAAACAAGAGACACGAAAAATAGAATTCTTTTCATAAATCGTTTTATAAATCGTCTAATTTGTATTCTCTTATTTTTCGATACAATGTGCGTTCCGAAATTTGCAAATCTTTTGCTGCATGCTTGCGAATGCCTCCATTGCGTTCAAGAGCTTTCAAAATCATTTCTCGCTCCATCTCATGCATTGGCACAGCCTCATCCGTAAATTCGTCTGCATATTGCACATCGTTTTTGTCATCATTATCTTCTATTGACGAAGAATAAGGTGTTTGCAAGAACTTCTCACTATATCTTACAGGAATACGAGTCTCTTTCAACAAATCATCAGTTTTAGCTGAAGATTGAGATTCTACACCTTTTGATATAATATCTCCCACCACTTGTTTCAAATCATTTAGATCTTTCTTCATATCAAATAATACCTGATAAAGAATTTCTCGTTCATTGGCAAAAGTCTTGCCTTCTCCTTCGTGAATTTGAGATGCAAGCACTGGAACCATACCAACCTCCTGCTGAGGCAAGTAACGCTTCATTATTTCGGGTGTTATCACTCTCGCTTGTTCAATTACTGATATTTGCTCAGTTATATTTTTCAACTGACGAATATTTCCTGGCCATCTGTATGCTATAAGCATCTCTTTGGCTTCGTCAGTAAGTGTGATGGGTGGCATCATGTATCTTTCGGCACAGTCACCTGCAAATTTGCGAAAGAGTAATTGAATGTCTTCTTTCCTGTCGCGAAGGGGAGCAATACGAATTGGAACAGAATTTAAACGATAATATAAATCTTCGCGAAATTTACCTTTTTCTACTGCATTGATCATATTCATGTTGGTGGCTGCAACCACTCGTACATTACTTTGCTCAACCTTAGAAGACCCCACTTTTATAAACTCTCCTGTTTCCAATACTCGCAACAAGCGCGCTTGGGTAGACAAAGGCAGCTCGCCTACCTCATCGAGGAAAAGTGTCCCTTCGTTGGCAGATTCAAAATATCCCTTGCGAGATGATGTAGCACCTGTAAATGAGCCTTTCTCGTGACCAAATAGTTCCGAGTCTATCGTACCTTCAGGAATAGAGCCACAATTGACTGCAAAATAGGGTCCGTGTTTTCTTCTACTATATAAATGAATAATTTGAGGAAAGTTTTCTTTTCCCACACCACTCTCACCTGTGATAAGAACAGACAAATCAGTAGGTGCAACTTGAAGCGCAGTATCAATAGCGCGTTCCAGCTGATGCGACACCCCAATGATGCTGAATCGCTGTTTTACTTGTTGTATAGACTGTTTAGACATATCTTATTGTTAGAAATAAAATCGCTGAGTAAGCGATGTAAGTTTATTCAAAGTTAAAGAAATTATTTGGATTTTCTTAGTTCATAAGTTTTACTTTTCAGAAATTCTCCAAATAGTTCGAGGTCTGTATAGTTCTTTTGCTCATTAACTGTGATGGGTTGACCTACAGTAAAAACAATCTCCTTTCCTTTCTTATTATACAGTTCGTGTCCCAGTCTCAAGTTGCGCAACCTCCAATCAATCAACCCTAAAGAATAAAACAAAGAAGAGTTGCGTCCTGAAATGTGAATTGGAATAATAGGAACTTTGGCAAATTTAATCAATTTCAGAACAGATTCTTGCCAATCTCTGTCTTCTATCACCCACTTGCCGTTACTTCTAATGAGATTTGAGATAGCTCCTGCAGGAAACAGTCCTAATGGATAACCTTTTTGCAAGTGAGCAATGCACTCTTTTATTTTANNGTAAGGATTAACTGTAATGAAATGTTCTGACATAGTGTCAATCATTCCCAAAATAAAATTCACCATCATCTTGAAGTTGGGTTGATAGGAACCAAGCAATTCGATATAAGCAATTCCGTCAACATGGCCATAGGCATGATTGGAAACAGTGATAAAGGGTTGATCTTTATACTTCTCCAGAATTTCTCCATTTCTCACACTTCTTTTTATTCCCAACCCATCCAATAGATGAGTGCAAAAATCAATACCTGTAAGATGTTTTGAGTGATCGTAAACTTTGTTCACATTATCTAATCCAGATATTTTTAGTCCTTGTTTTGCTAAAAAGTCACCATGCTTTCCTCTGAAAATTGGATGAACTTTCTTAACATCTTCCAGTGTTATTAATTTATCTTTCATTTGCAACTAAAAAAATGAACCGTAAAGCCCTCCAATTTGAGAAATTGGTGAAGGCTTTACGGTATAATATCTTGAGTGATAAGATCGAATCTTTTACCCTATAATAGCTTTTATTTCTCTAATGATTTTCTCACCAAGTAAGGTGGCCTCTTCAGATGAAGGAGCCTCTGTGTAAATACGTATTATGGGTTCAGTATTTGATTTACGCAAATGTGCCCATCTATCTTTAAATTCAATCTTAACGCCATCAATATCTATAATATCTTCTTCTTTGTNNCAAAAGAAGTTCATCTATATTTATGTCAGGAGTCAAATCAATCTTCTGTTTAGACATAAAATAGGTAGGATAAGTAGCACGTAGCTCGCTCACCTTCATATTTGACTTAGCCAAATGAGTCAAGAAAAGTGCAATACCTACCAGAGCATCACGCCCATAGTGCGATGCAGGATATATCACTCCACCATTGCCCTCTCCACCAATAACAGCGTTGGTCTCTTTCATCTTGGCTACTACATTTACCTCACCCACAGCAGCAGCAGTATAGGTAGCTCCATGTTTTTGAGTTATATCGCGCAATGCACGAGTAGAACTAAGATTAGAAACAGTATTGCCAAGAGTGTGTGACAAAACATAGTCTGATATAGCCACCAAAGTATATTCTTCTCCAAATGGTGCTCCATTCTCACAAATGATGGCCAATCGGTCCACATCAGGATCTACAGCAAATCCAACATCAGCTTTGTTTTCTTTGATAGTTGCAACAAGATCAGTTAAATTCTCTGGAAGAGGCTCAGGATTGTGAGCAAAGTTTCCGTGAGGTTCACAGTGAATTTCATATACTACTGTCACACCCAAAGCCTCAAGCAGACGAGGGATAACAATTCCTCCAACAGAGTTTACACAATCGATTGCTACCTTGAAGTTTGCTTTCTTTATTGCCTCAACATCAACAAGGTCTAGGGCTAATACATCTTGTATGTGAGCTTCCAAATAATCTTTTTTAATTACTTTTCCCAGCATATCCACTTCAGCAAAAGAAAAATCTTCCGATTCAGCAATATTCAATATTTCTTCTCCTGCCTTAGCGTCTAGAAACTCACCATTTGAATCAAGCAACTTCAGTGCGTTCCATTGTTTGGGATTATGACTAGCAGTTAGCACAATACCTCCACTGGCACCCTCTTTTGTTACAGCTACCTCAGTAGTGGGAGTAGTAGCCAAACCAATATCAACAACATCAAACCCCATTCCCATCAAAGTACCAGCTACTAATCTGTGTACCATATCGCCAGAAATGCGCGCGTCTCTGCCGAGAACAATCTTAGGAGAGTTATTGTGAGTTGTATTTTTAATGTATGTAGCATAAGCTGCCACAAACTTAACGGTATCAACAGGTGTGAGTCCGTCACCCACTCTGCCTCCTATTGTTCCGCGAATACCGGATATTGATTTAATTAACGCCATTAAATTTTGGATTTAAATAATTTAGTTTTCAAAAACATATCTAACCTCTTCGTAATATGCTGTTTTATAAGTTTGTATATCGTTAGGAGTTCCTATTTTGAAAGGAACAAGCATTTTCACTTTTGCACCATCGCCCACATTTCTCAAAGGCAATACCCAGGCTGATGTTGTGTAAGTAGATGTGTTGCCATACTTAAGAGTTTCAGGTTGCAAGTTTTGTATTGTTGAATAAATTAATGTGTCTGAACTTTCAATATATCGCAAACCTTTGAAACGAACGTAAAACTCTTCTCCCGATTTTATTCTCCTGCTGTTACCAGGATCAATTACATTGTAGTACAACCCCGAAGAAACGTCTAAATAGAACTCCTTTTCTTGAAAGACACTATCTGAAGGATATTCAGTTAAAACCTTAATATCATTTTGAATAATAAAACGCTCAATTCTTTTTTTCTCTTCATTTAAATTTTGCGCATAAGTTTTATTTTTATTGCAAGAAGAAAAAACTACGATCGCAACAATACTTATAAGAGAGGCTATAATTAATTTATTCATTTCTTTTTTTTATGTATATAATCCACTTAATCAATTGCAAAATTAATCAATCTATTTAATTTAGTGGCATATTAGCGTGCTTAATCTATTATCTATTCTTAAAATTGAGCTTGTAATGCTAAATAGAGCCATTGGTTATATTGTGTGCATACGTACAAAGTAGTATGTTGTATGTTGTGTGCTGTATGCATGTGATATGTATAGCTTGCGCCGAGCAAAAAGGAAGGAAGTGAAAGTGGCAATATTTTAGATTATTTAAAATGGCCTTTTATGTAACACTTTAAATGTCTATAACAAAGAATAAAGAGAAAGCATTTTTGAGCCCATAGTCAAACTTTCCACCCTTCCGTTTGCCTTTAAGTAAGCTAATTAATTTCTCCACACACCGCCTCGTTGGCACCCCAGCACTGATGGGATTTGACTCCAAGCTGGAGATTGGCATCTAGTTGCTAGTCTCTTGTTCGTAATTCGTATTTCGTAATTCGACATTGACAATTGTCCACTAATTAACCCTAAATCGTTGAGTTTTGCAACAACTCCGAATATTTTTCCAACCCTTCTTCAAAGCGTGCAATAGCATCTTCCATTTCACCATAAAACTCTCCTCCTGAAGCATTGAGATGTCCACCGCCATTGAAGAAGTCGGCGGCAAACTCATTGCATGGAAATGTGCCTTGTGAGCGAAGCGAAACTTTCACCAACTCATCATCTTCACGAATGAAAACAGAGAAAAGTATATCTTTAATACTGAGTGGGTAATTCACAAAGCCTTCGGTATCCCCTTTTGCAAGTGTAAATTGCTTTTGGTCTTCCTTAGACAAGTAGATAAGTGCAGCTTTATTCTCTGGATATATCTTCATACGTTGCGACAATGTGAAACCAAGTAGTCGGAAGCGTTGGTCGCTATAGTTATTGTTCACATTTCTGTATATCTGATCACGATTGATTCCTTTCTTAAGCAGTAAGCTTATTATTTCAAATATCTCAGGATCATTTGAATTGTATGTAAATCCACCCGTATCTGTCATCATTCCAGTGTAGATGCATTCGGCAATAACTGTCGTTATTTTATCATAATCGCCCAACTGAGTTATCAGTCTAAACACAATTTCGCAAGTAGATGAGATTCTTGAGTAAGAGATAACTACATCAAACGATTCATCAGGATTGAGGTGATGGTCTACAAGTATTTTCTTGGCGGCTGACTGCTCAACATGTTCTCCTAAAACACCAATTCGTTTTAGAGTATTGAAGTCCAAACAGAAAATTAAGTCAGCATTCTTAATTAAACGTTCGGCAAAATCGGGAATATAAGTATTCACTACTACATCTTTTACTCCATCCATCCATCTCAGGAAATAGGGAAATGCATTTGGAACAACAACTTTCACTTCTTTTCCTATACTGAGCAAGTAATGGTAGAGCCCAAGTGAAGAGCCCATAGCATCACCATCAGGTGACAGATGAGTGACTATAACAATTTTCTGTGCATTTTCAATTTGTTTCTTTGTTTTGAGCAACTGTTTCTCTCCTATTAAAGGTGTAAGTGACGAAAGTATATTCATGTGATTTATTATTCTATATTGCGTGTGATTTGTTTCTTGATAAGATGCAAAAATACTAAAAATTTACGGAGAAAGCACCCGATTCAGAAATATCATGAAAAGGGAGCTTCAACTTCTCGCATTCATTTTTCAATTTATTTGCAGCATTACGAGCAATAGAAGAATCTATAATCACCTCTTTTGGATGGAAAATTTGGATTAGTTCGAACATCGAAAAACTATTGTCAGAGGCCAAAATAAGATAGTCCACTGGAAGAATTTGATTACTCACTTTTGATGTATATCTATTTTCTGTAAGCAGAACGATGTTCGCAGTAGGATGCCAAATAGTTTGATTGCAGAATGTTTGCAATGCAACTTTCTCACTCCTTATTGTATAGCCAATATCGGGCTCATTATAATTGTTGAATACAACAAACTGGTGAGGGGGTGGTTTTAAATACCGAAGAGTGCTTGTCAATAAAACCAAAGACACAGACACTAATAAGGAAATCAACACATTGCCTCGTTTATTCAGTATGTAGAGAGTGAGTAGAAATAGCCCTGCAAAAATCAAGATCAATTGAAGGAGTGAAATATGCAGATCATTAAATACAGACAAGGGTAAGGATTCAAAGAAATAGACTATCCACAACACTGCTTTTATAAGATATTGGATAACCACGATAACACCCTTCAACAAGAGTTGTAGAAAATGAAGATTCAGAAAAGCAAATTGCGATAACAATATTAGAGTAACTGCTGAATAAATGATAGCAGCAATAAAAGGGAGTATAAGCAGATTGGTAATAAAAAAATAAGTAGGGAAAGTGCCAAAATAGAATAGCACAATTGGAAACGCTCCCAACTGTGCAGCAAATGAAACTGTGAGTAAATTCCAAAAATAGGTTGGCAACTTATTTTTTGGACTATATAGTCGTGCCATTTTGGGTTGGAAAAACAATATAGCATAGACACAAGCAAAACTAAGCTGAAACCCTACATCGAAAAGATAAAATGGGTTTATAATCAAGATAATGAAAGCTGCAATAGCAAGCGTATTATAAGTAAATCCTTTTCGATGAAAAAGGCTACCCATACAGAAGAGGGTCAACATGATAGCTGCTCTAATAACTGATACGGGCATTCCCGTAATAAAAACATAGCCCCACAAGCATATCAATATAAGTATTTGTTTGAGAAAAAAAGATGTTCCTCGATTACCCATAAAGGAGAAGAAGAACATGATAACAATGTAAACAATACCAACATGCAGGCCACTTACAGCCAATACATGAGAGGTGCCTGTAGCACTAAATGCAGTTTTCAAATCGTCTGACAGGTCTGTTTTGTATCCTAAAGTGATTGCTGAGAGGAATGATTGTTCATCATCAGCTAAACCATGAGTTTTATAAATCTGTAGTAGTTTAGCTCTCACACGTAGAGCTTCTGTTTTGATCGAACGATTGCTCACACTTGTATGGCTCCAATCATTGGACCTTACGAATGCACTGCCCGTAAAACCCTTATTGAGCATATATGCCCCATAATCAAACTCACCCGGATTACCAAGATTTTTAAACGGTTGCACAAAGGCATGTAACAATATTTTATCTCCTGGTTGCAATTGTTGACTATTACTGTCGGGTTGGAGATACAGCATTATTTTCTTATCGGTCGGATAAGTCACATTTACCTCACAAGCAACAGAGCGTTTTTTCTGTTGGGGATAATCTAACACCTCACCAATATAGGAAGAAGCATTTTGTGGGAAATCGTAGGATACAAGATGTCTCCTGTATTGACAATACTGAACAGATAGTGAGAACAGAAAGAAAATCAACCCAATACCGAAGAGCCATTGTAATGAATACGGATTTCTTTTGGTAATGAAAAATGAGATAAACATCAAAACTAAAGCCCCCATCCCAACAAAAAAGAGATTGGCAGTTGGAGAGATAAACTTATGAAAAAGAATACCACTTATAATAGGAATCAATAATCTGAGAAACGGTGTTAGTTTCATGTCAATTATGTTAAGACATATTGTACACCCCGATTAAACAACATGATTTTACAAAAGAAAATTAGGTCAAGATTATAGCATCTTTAACTGATGTATCTTCTCCTTTGGGCTGTCTGATGCAAACACAAAACTCCCCGCAACCAACACATCAGCACCAGCATCAACCAATAGTTTTCCTGTTTCAAGATTCACGCCTCCGTCTACTTCTATCAGTGTGTCAGCATTTCTTTGAAGAATCAGGTTTTTCAAATCATCTACTTTTGAAAGAGTATTGTAGATAAACTTTTGTCCCCCAAATCCTGGATTTACAGACATAAGCAGCACCATATCTAAGTCTTGGATAATATCCCGGAGCAATGCCACCGGTGTGTGGGGGTTAAGTGTCACCGCAGCTTTCATGCCCTTGGCTTTTATAGACTGCACTGTTCGGTTCAGGTGTGTACATGCTTCATAGTGGACATTCATCATGTGTGCACCCATATTGGCTACTTCTTCAATAAACTTTTCTGGTTGCACAATCATTAGATGAACATCCAATGGTTTGTCAGTTATATCTTTCAAAAGATTCATGATGGGGAAACCAAACGATATATTTGGAACAAACACACCATCCATCACATCAAGGTGTAGCCAGTCGGCTTCGCTATTATTGAGCATCTCAACATCTCGTTGTAGATGCAAAAAATCTGCCGATAACAGCGAGGGAGAAACTAAGTGACTCATAGATAATATTTTTTACTTCAAAGATACAAGATATTTATTAAAAAGAGAAGAATAGATTTAAATAGTGAATCGAAAGTGCATGTTTCAGACTTACCTTAATTGAAAATTGTTCCTGATAAAATGTGAATGATGTAACAAGAATAAATAATACTGTAATATTTTTATTAAATAAAAAATGAACTTTGTATCGTAAGTTTAGTTATAATTAAAAATATAAATGCTATGCCTTTACTAAATGTTATTATCGTTATCTTAGTTACGGGAGTAATTCTTTGGTTAATAAACCGATATATTCCCATGCAACAAACTGTTAAAAATATTCTTAACGCTGTTGTTGTAATAGTTCTTGTTATTTGGTTGCTGAAAGTATTCGGGTTACTAAGTAGTTTGCAGAACATTACTGTTTAGACCATTTTTCATCTACTAATGAGCACACTTTAAACTTAAAGACATGTACTCTATACAGAGCATAATGTATATTTTCATTATGGGTGATTTCTTAATACAAACACATCAACTCCTACTATATTTTAAATAAATATCGGTATAGGTGCTTAGACCACTGTTGATATATTTCTTTTAATCAATCTCTTAGGTTCACTTTCAACCATCTTTCTTATAAGTAAATCGAAGATTGACCCCATCATTGCACGTCGATTATATCTGAAATGATATTCATCGAGATAACCTTGAAACCTATCTTTTGAGCAATGGTGGTGTATTCCTCGCAACCAGCCTTGAATGTTCATTATGTGAATATGCAATTGTTGCATGCCTTTTCCTTTTTCCGAAGGTATCTGTTCTAAGTTTGGATAGTCCTTTCTCAAAGGTAAATATCCTTTCCAAAGGTCAGTTACAACATGTGCATCTTTATTGATATATGTTTCAAAAAAAGGTCTGAATTCTTTGCTTGAAGCACGCTCAACTACCTGTGCATAAGCACGTCCAACGCTGCCTTTATCTACCAGGACTTCAAGTGCAACAATCACTAACTTCTTTTTGCTGTCTCCACTACGACCAACTTTCCCTTCTTCGTATTGGCCAATCAGAAACTCATCAATCTGAATTGTGCCTTCCAGTGGGCTCCTTCGGCTACTTGTCATTGCTTGCTGTATTTTCCATTTGAACTCCCATGCCGTTTTTTGTCGCAATCCAAACTCTTCTGACAACTCCAATGATGACATTCCTTTTTTCTTTGTACTGATTTTAAAACAGATATGAAACGCTATTAGCAATGGGAATTTCATCTTGTCAAACATCGTTCCTGCTGTGTATCCCTCCGACTAACTACATCTTGTACACTCCACTTCACTTCATGATCTTTGCCACTAAAAAACATGAGTATGCAAGAACAAATGTACCAAGATGTAAAAGCTTGGCTGACCTCAGGAATGAAGAAAAAAGATTTTGTGAAGACTAAGCAATATGACATAAACAAGTTCGATTACTGGCATAGAAAATACAAAGTTGAGAGGCAATCACAGGAACTGAGAGATAGCAATAACTTTAAAGAAGTAATGCTTTTTAGTGCTGAGGAAGCTAAGGAGCGTAAAGTGTTAGAAATAGAATTGCCTAGTGGTATTAAAATAACAGTATTCGAATGAGTTTATTTGGATTTGATCAGGCTCCAAAGATTTTTATCTTTGCTGGACCAACAGATATGCGCAAAGGATTTGATAGTTTGTCCGGTTTGGTTAGTAGTGAGATGCAGATGGATCCGCTATCGGGGTATCTATTTGTTTTTATGAATAAAAACAGGAATCTAATAAAGATATTACGATGGGATTCAGATGGTTTTTCCTTGTTTTATAAACGTTTGGAAAAAGGAAGTTATCGGCGACCAACAGCAAGGATAAAAGCTCCAAACAGCGAACTTTCGAAACAGGAGCTATTTATGATTTTACACGGAATAGATTTTGATAAAACTAAGAAAAGAAAACGATATTCTCACTCAAAATAACACTCTATTTTATCATGTAACCCTTGCACCATAAGGGTTTTATACGTATCTTTGATATATGGAAACAGCACTTGAAAACATGTCAAAGACAGAGCTTATCAAATTTATTGATGAGCAAAACTCAAGGCTAAAAAAACAAAATTCAGAACTACAACAGCAAAATTCAGAACTACAACAGCAAAATTCAGAACTGCAACAGCAAAAGTCAGAGCTGCAAAAACAAGAGTTAAAAATACAAGAGCAAAAGTATTTACTAGCTCAGTTAAGACGGATGCTATTTGGCAGCAAACGCGAGCGTTTTGAAAAAGCTGATTCTGCTCAAGGAGTGATTCCCTTTGAAGAGTATGCTACGGGGGAGCAAAAGCAGAATCAAACTCCTGTTAAGGAACTTATTACTTATGAGCGAGAGAAGCCCAAAAAACATCAAGGCAGAAACAAACTTCCTGAAAATCTACCAGTAGTAGAGCATATAATCGAACCAGAGGAAGATACTTCGGGTATGATTAAAATTGGAGAAGAACGTACCGAAATATTAGAATATACTCCGGAGAAGTTTTTTAAATTAGTCATTGTTCGTCCTAAATATGCAGTTAGAGAAGAAAATCAATCATTAGACTTAAACATCGTAAACAAGAATGTTGTAATAGCTGAGCTTCCTTCACGTCCCATTCCTAAATGCTTAGCAGGAAATAATCTTTTAGGAGCAATTTTAATACATAAATACATAGATCATCTCCCTCTTTATCGTCAAAGGCAGATATTTAAACGATTTGGTATTGAAATAGCTGCCTCTACCATTGATTCTTGGATAGCATATCTTGGGAAATTATTTAAACCGCTGTATGATAGTCTCTATCAACAAGTAAAATCACAGAGCTATTTGCAGGCTGATGAAACAACAACTAAAGTATTAGATAAAAATAAAAAAGGCAAAACGCATTTAGGCTATTATTGGGCTTATCATGCGCCCTTGCACGCGGCCGTAGTTTTCGATTATCAAAAAGGAAGAGGAACCGATGCTGCTCGCGGATTCCTTGAAAACTACAAAGGATATCTTCAAACCGATGGATACCAGGTTTATAAACAATACTATGCAAATGATAGAGTTATCCATCTTGCTTGTTGGGCGCATGTAAGAAGAAAGTTCGAGCATGCTTTGAATAATAATAAAGAAATAGCAGAACATGTTCTTTTAGAAATACAAAAACTGTACAGTATTGAGAGAAAAACAAAAGAGCTTTCAGCAGATGAAAGAAAAGAAATTAGACTTAACGAAGCCCTGCCAATTATTAATGCACTTGGAAAATATTTAGGCCATAAAAGAAACCTTGTTCCGCCAACATCAGAAACAGGTAAAGCAATTACTTACGCTACTAATTTGTGGTCAAGTCTGCAAAATTACCTGTATGAGGGAAATTTACAGATAGATAATAATCTTATTGAAAATAAAATACGACCGATTGCACTTGGAAGAAAGAATTATCTTTTTGCCGGCTCACACAATGGAGCTGAGCGTTCAGCAATGTTCTACAGTTTCTTTTCCTGTTGCAAATTAAACAACATCAATCCTAAAAAGTGGATGGTTTATGTCCTAGCAAATATTGCTGATTATCCCGTAAACAAAATACATGAACTCTTGCCTAACATTATTGATCCTGAAAAATTAGAAAATCACAGAGACTTTTGGGAAAAGAAAGTGTAGTTGCTCGGGCGGATACC
>DENY01000234.1:3117-3465 GCA_002359825.1 Bacteroidales bacterium UBA2632 | reverse complement strand
AGGTGTGTTATCATCCGTTTATGTAGGACTATTTGAAATGGCAATACCCTTTATCTTTTTTGGCTTGGCGCTCAAAAAAACAGACAACCCTGCGTTGATCAATCAATTATGCTATCTTTCACCTTTTATCTCTCTATTCATCATTCAAGCTGTATTGGGCGAACCAATATATATCACAACTTTTGTGGGTCTATTATTGATTATAGGAGGCATTTTGTTTAATGAATATAGTGTGAAGTCGAAATTGTAAAAAAATGTTTCGAGAGGCTTTGTTATTCTCTAACTTTAGGACTACTATCAATTTGTAAATAATAAACCCTTATTGCTTTCACTTTAGCCTAAAATGCC
>DENY01000234.1:301-3044 GCA_002359825.1 Bacteroidales bacterium UBA2632 | reverse complement strand
AAAAATAAAAAGGTGTATTTTGGGTAAAATATAGGATAAAAATGACATGAATAGAGAAAACATATCTCTAAACTTGAAAAATATAATGATGATTAGAAGAATTCATTGCGTAAAGAGGACTTTTGTGACATAAATGCCCAATAAATGGGCAATAAAGTGAAAATAATGTGTTGCAAAACATTTTCATGCCCGTGGATGCAATTTTCAACAGTTTAAAACATTTTCACGGCGATGGAAATGTTTTGAACAACTTACGAAAGAATCAGCGTTACAGCTATGTGATTTTAGATTCTAAAAAAAAATTTCATTTGTTCAATTAGATAAAAAAGAAAAAAAAATTATTCGATCACAAGCAGAAACAAGTAAAATGTGAGGAATTCCTAAATAAAATTTTTAACTTGCAGACTGATTAGATACTTTGCTATAATAAGTCTGAAAAAATAAAGAGGATAAAATGAGCATGAGCATCCTTGATGCCCACTTCTAAAAAAAGAACACAAGATACAAGAAGAAATACAAACAACATTCAATATGGTTTATTGTCAATTGATAAGTAGACACTAATTTAAAAAACAAACTTAGTATTATGGAGAACAAGTTAATTTTAGCTTTAGATCAAGGTACTACGTCTTCTAAAGCGATTTTATTTAATCACAATGGCGAAATTGAGAGTGTATCGCAAAAACCTTTCGAGCAGATTTTCCCCCAACCCGGATGGGTAGAGCATAACCCCAATGAAATTTGGTCATCACAAATTTCTGTAGCGGCTGAAGTGATTGCACAAGGAGGATTTACGGGTGATGAAATTGCAGCTATTGGAATTACAAATCAAAGAGAAACTACTATTGTTTGGGATCGTGAAACCAGTGAACCTATCTATAACGCTATAGTATGGCAAGATAGACGGACCGCAAGGTATTGCGATGAGCTAAAACAATCGGGCCATGTAGAAATGATAAAAAAGAAAACTGGATTGGTGATTGATGCCTATTTTTCTGCTACTAAATTAAAATGGATTCTCGATAATGTAGAAGGCGCAAGAGAGAAAGCTGAAGCTGGAAAATTGTGTTTTGGAACAGTTGATACTTGGCTTGTATGGAAGCTCACGGAGGGTGAAATGTTTATTACAGATGTTTCAAACGCAAGTAGAACTATGCTGCTCAACATTCATACACTTGAATGGGATACAGAACTATTGGAATTATTTGATATTCCAAGAGCAATTTTACCTGCGGTGAAAGAGAGCAGTGAGATTTATGGAACAACGGCGACTGCCTTGTTATCAACTAAAATTCCAATTGCAGGAATTGCTGGTGACCGACAAGCTGCTCTCTTCGGACAAATGTGCACTAAGCCCGGGATGGTGAAAAACACTTATGGAACAGGATGTTTCTTACTGATGAATACAGGTGATAAAGCAGTTTATTCAAAAAATAATTTGCTGACCACAGTTGCATGGAAAATTAAAGGAAAAACAACCTATGCCTTAGAAGGTGGCGTATTTGTTGGAGGTGCAGCAATTCAATGGCTGCGTGATGGTTTGAAAATGGTGAAAACAGCCCCAGGAACAAATCATTTGGCTGAAACAGTGAGCGATAATGGAGGTGTTTATTTTGTTCCCGCTCTTACAGGTTTAGGAGCTCCTTATTGGGATCAATATGCTCGTGGTGCAATAATGGGCATTACGCGTGGAACAACCGATGCTCATATTTCTCGTGCAACATTAGAAGGTATTGCTTTTCAAGTATATGACATTGTGAAAGCAATGGAGGCAGATGCTGGAGAAAAAAGTATTGAATTAAGAGTAGATGGTGGTGCAGCAGCGAGTAATCTGTTGATGCAAATTCAATCTGATTTATTTGGATTTAAAATTATTCGACCAAAAACATTAGAAACAACAGCACTTGGAGCAGCCTATTTAGCAGGTTTAGCTGTAGGATATTGGGATAGTGTAGATGATATTCAATCTCAATGGATTATAGATAGAGAATTTCATCCAAAAATGGAGAAAGAAAAAGTTGAAAACCTATTGCATTACTGGCATAAAGCAGTAAAATGTGCACAAAACTGGATTGAAGAATAAAAAACCTATAACTAATCAACTAAATTAATATATATGTCAATTTTAGTAGCAGAAATATTAGGTACCATGTTGCTTATTATATTGGGGAATGGAGTGGTGGCTAATGTTGTTTTAAAAGATACAAAAGGTAACAATTCGGGATGGATTGTGATAACTACAGGATGGGCTTTGGCGGTATTTGTAGGCGTAGTAGTTGCTGGACCCTACAGTGGAGGGCATTTAAATCCTGCAGTAACGATTGGATTGGCTCTAATTGGTAAGATTTCTTGGAGTATTGTTCCTGAATACTTAGCAGGTGAAATGGGTGGTGCTATGTTAGGTGCATTTTTCGTTTGGCTATTTTATAAAGACCACTTTAAAATAACAGAAGATGAAATTGGCAAGCGTGCGTGTTTTTGTACTGTGCCCAATATTAGAAATACTTTCTCTAACTTAACAAGTGAAATTATTGGAACTTTTGTTTTAGTATTTGTTGTATTTTACTTAGCTGGACCAGAACTATCTCTAATGGGTAATGCTGTAGAAACGGGTGCTGTAGATGCACAAGCAGTTATAGGGTTAGGCTCAATAGGAGCTGTTCCTGTTGCATTTCTTATTTGGGTGATTGGTTTGTCTTTAGGAGGTACAACTGGATATGCAATTAATCCAGTGCGTGATTTA
>DENY01000234.1:0-162 GCA_002359825.1 Bacteroidales bacterium UBA2632 | reverse complement strand
TAACCCACATTATTCATCACACATTTATCAATATATGTGTCAGCCAAAAAGTCTCTACAATCTGTTTGGACTAAAAGTTCGACCACAAAGGTCAAAACAAAATATTTCTTAATCCGAAAATTCCATGATACGGTAATGAATAATAGGTGTAAAGTATATCCT
>DENY01000106.1:10078-11214 GCA_002359825.1 Bacteroidales bacterium UBA2632 | reverse complement strand
CGGCAAAATTGGGATGCTTACGTCAAACAGTTAAACCAAGAGAGAATTTTTGAATGTGATACCGCTTCTTTGAGGTTTCGTTATAATACAAAAAAAGCAACATCCGCATAATAGCGAATGTTGCTTTTCTTTATTGTATAAGGAGAGAACTCTCAGAGTTTATCTTTTGATATGAGACTTCTTTAGTCGTTCATCGAAACAAGGAACTCTTCATTGTTGACTGTTCTGCGAAGACGAGTAAGTAAGAAATCCATTGCCTCACCAGAATTCATGTCAGCAAGGAAGTTTCTCAATACCCACATGCGTTTCAACATATCTTCAGATAGAATCAAATCTTCGCGACGTGTGCTTGATGCAATAATATCAACAGCTGGGAATATTCGTTTATTAGATAGTTTTCTATCCAATTGAAGTTCCATATTACCTGTTCCTTTAAACTCTTCAAAGATAACATCATCCATTTTAGATCCTGTATCTGTAAGAGCTGTTGCTATAATGGTAAGNNGCATTCGCATCCACACCACCCGAAAGCACTTTTCCTGAAGCAGGTTGAACTGTATTGTAAGCACGAGCAAGGCGTGTAATAGAGTCCAATAAGATGACAACGTCATGTCCGCACTCTACCAATCTTTTGGCTTTGTTGAGTACAATCTCTGCAATTCTAACGTGTCTGTCTGCGGGTTCATCAAAGGTAGAAGCAATCACTTCAGCATTTACGCTGCGCTCCATATCTGTCACCTCTTCCGGACGCTCATCAATAAGCAATATAATCATATATGCATCAGGATGATTGTCTGCAATGGCATTTGCTATATCTTTTAGTAGCATTGTTTTACCTGTTTTTGGCTGCGCTACAATCAGTCCGCGTTGTCCAAAACCAATAGGAGAAAACAAATCTACAATACGACATGATAAATTATCGTTGTGTCCTTTTGTTAAATTAAACTTACGATCGGGAAACAAAGGTTTCAAATGATCAAAAGGTACACGGTCACGCACTTCGTTGGGGTTGCGACCATTTATCTTATTCACTTTTACTAAAGGGAAAAACTTTTCGCCTTCTTTGGGAGGACGTATTGGACCTTCTACCACATCGCCCGTTGCCAAACCGAATAGTCTAATTTGCGATTGAGATA
>DENY01000106.1:1848-10050 GCA_002359825.1 Bacteroidales bacterium UBA2632 | reverse complement strand
CGAACGTAAAAACCCATATCCATCAGCTATTATTTCTAAAACGCCCGAAGAGGTCAGAATACCATCAAATTCAAACGCGGGCTCTTTTTGTTTAGGAGCCTGTTGTTGTTGTTGTGATTGTTGGGGTGCATTTTGTGCAGGTTGTTGTTGCTGCGCTTGCTGTTGCTGTTTTTGTTGTTGTCTTGGTTGCAAAGGAGCAGGAGAGGTCAATGATTCTATCGAAGCTCTTTCAGCTAAAGCAGTAGCAGATTCAACTTTTGCTTCAAATTTTTCAGCAACTTCAACATTTTCAGCAACTACAGGAGGCAGCGCATTTGCTTGTGGTGCTTCTGCTTTGTCTTGTTGACGTTCTTTTTTAGAACGAAAAACAAGTTGTTTTGGTTTCTGTGTTTCTTCCACAGAACTTTCTTGCTTATTTTCTTCAACGGGTTTCGCTTGAGCTTGAGGTTTCGCTTGAGGTTGAGGTTTCGCTTGAGCTTCCTTCTCCACTTGTTGTGGTTTTTGTTGATTTGGAGCTTCTGCAGTTTTCTCTGGTTTATGAATAACTTTTTGCTCTTGTTTTTCTTTTTGGGGCGGAGTTGGTTGAGCTGCTGGTTTTGTAGCCTCGGGTTTTTTAGCTACTTGCTGAGGATTAGGCTCATTTTTTTGTTTGTTCTCTACTTTAGGTGTAGTAGCTTTTTTGTTTTGATTTTGTTTAGAAGGAGCATTTTTTTGTTTGTCCTTCTGCACATCATCTTTTTTCTTTAATTGAGCTTTTGCTCGATCATTTCGATCATTGTCTTTTTGCTTGTCAGGGGCACTGGGTTTCTTCTTCTGTGTCTCTGCAATAGCTTGCTCGTCAAGAATTTTGTAAATTAAGTCTTCTTTTTTGTAGGCATCCGGTCTTCGAATACCCATTTCTTTCGCTAAAATGCGTAGTTCTGTAGTGAGCTTTTCATTAAGCTCGATGATGTTATAAATCATTTTCTATGATAGTTAGTGAATTGATACAAGGATCAAGTAAGTTTTATTTTATAATGGAATTTATATAGATATGCGATAATTAGTGACTGTAAGAAAATTCCTACTATTTTGAGTTCTTGATTAAAAAAAGATAGTACACAAGTCTTTCGAATTTTGAGAACAATAATTTTTCTTTTATAAATAACTATTTTCAAATGAGGGAGTAACGAAGTAGTTGGTCTTTTCTTGCAAAAACTAATTATAGATTTATAATCGCATAAATTGTTCTTCGTGAAAAAAAAAGTTTGAATTTGAATATTAACAATGAAAACAAAGCCTGCTTTCACTTTGAGTGAAGATTCAGCCACAAAGATACACTATTTTTCAAAAACAACGTGCTTATATTTGATTTTATTTCAGAAANNTATTATATGTAAACAGTGTTTTTGTGCCTATTATCTTCTTTTTTTGCTCTACAGACAACTTTCAATCGTTAGCTGTCATTATATTTTGAACCATTCAACTGATGTTGTTTAGACCATCAATCAATCTGCATATTTAGTTTATTTGAATTGTCCAATCGTCGCTCCAATTCGATTTTGTAAATCGCAGCGCGTTTTCTATCCAATGAACCAGCGGGTGTGGACTCTTCGAATAATTGTTGTGCTAGNNCTCTCGAATAATTGTTGTGCTATTATAATCCAATCATGGGCTTTCTGTATGTCGTCGAGCATTTCGTAACCCAACGCAATGTTATTGGCTGTTTTAGCCTTGTCATTTTTGTTTTTAGAAGAATTGTAGAAGCTCATCCATTTTTCATTAGCTTCTGCCCACTTAGCCTGTTCCGCAAATACTGCAGCTTCTTTCATAGTAGCCGATGACATGGTGTAATACCATCGTTCTTGCGTAATCCAATGAGGGGTTAATACATGCGTCATTTTGTCAGCAGCATATATCGCCAAGTCTTTGAGAGCATGTTCGGCATGAGGTACTACAAATTCGGCAAAAGCTCTGCCATCCGATATATCAAAGCCTTCCCAGTATAAACTATCTATATATTTAACCGTTGGAATTTCACCGTCAAGAGTAGGCATATAGACACGCAATGTAGTGCTAATCTTACCACTTAGTTTAGAATAGGGATATCCTTCTTGAACAAAAAGATCTTCCCAATCACTCGTAACCAGTAGTTTGTCAAGTGAAACTACAGCATCAACATCATTCGCCTGTTTTAACTCTTGCATTTTCTCAAGAGAGATAGCCTCTTCTCTCCAATATTCAGCGTCGTTTCTCAGAGATTTCTCGTATAGCACCACCTTGTCATAAAAGTCCTCTTCGTTCAAGAATTGTGTTAGAGCTTCTGTAAAGATAATAGACAGACTATCGGTTGGAACAGATACTTGTTCAGTTGATTTGCGCCCCATTCTTTTCTTTGTGTGACCAATATCGCTTGGTTGACTTGCTATATTGTTCACAATCAATAGTTTGCTCACCTGCTTGGGCAATGTTACCTGAGCGGGCTCTTGCGTTTGAATAGTCAAGGTTTTCATGCCAGCGCATCCGGCCAAAAAGAATGTTCCAATTAGTATGTATATAAAAAACTTGAGATTTCTCATATGAGTTAAAATTCGTTTTTGAGAATTATTACTAAAATCATTAGTATCTGTTTTATGCCGTATAATTTACGGTTTTTCAATCAAAATGTTAAAGGTGTTTCTTCTTCTTATTTATAATAGTGAATGATTTAAATCGCTTGGCATATTCTTTAAACAACAAACATAATTAAAATGTTTGCAAACAAAAATAGTTTGCGTATTTTTGTTGAGTTTATAAAGATATTTTAAATAAATAACCTATGCTTCAAACAAAAATGAGTTTTAATATTATTGTATTTGCTAAGCAGGTTCCCGATACGCGCAACGTTGGGAAAGATGCTATGAAAGCTGACGGAACTGTAAATAGAGCAGCATTGCCAGCTATTTTCAATCCTGAAGATTTGAATGCTTTAGAGCAAGCATTACAGATAAAAGACAAATATCCAGATTCAAAAATAACCATACTAACCATGGGACCTGGCCGAGCAGCCGAAGTTATTCGTGAAGGATTGTTTCGTGGAGCCGATGATGGAGTGTTGTTGACAGACAGAGCTTTTGCCGGAGCCGACACATTGGCTACTTCTTACGCATTGTCCATGGCGGTAAGAAAAATCGGAGATTTTGATATCATTATTTCTGGTCGCCAAGCAATAGATGGAGATACTGCACAAGTGGGACCTCAAGTGGCCGAAAAACTTGGAATACCCCAAGTGACTTATGCAGAAAATATAGTGTCGATAGAAAACGATAAAATTAGAATTAAACGACGCCTCGAAAATGGTGTTGAAACGGTTGAAGCACCTTTTCCATTACTCATCACAGTGAATAGTTCAGCACAATCTTGTCGTCCAAGAAATGCCAAGTTATTGCAAAAGTATAAACATGCAAAAACCATCACAGAAAGACAAGCTGAGAATATCGATTACATAGATATATATAGTGAGAGACCTTATCTAAACCTTGTGGAGTGGGGGGTAGCTGATGTAGATGCCAATGTGGCAATGTGTGGTTTGTCGGGCTCGCCCACCAAAGTGAAGCGAATAGAAAATGTTAGCTTTCAAGCTAAAGAAAACAAAAAACTGAGTGATAGCGACGAAGATATGAACGAATTGATGAAGGAATTAGTCGAAAATCACACCATAGGATAGAACATATATTACCCCATAAAAGATAGAAACAATTAATTATGAATAACGTATTTGTATATTTAGAAATAGAAGACGGAAAAGTAGCAGATGTCAGTCTGGAACTACTTACAAAGGGTAATAGTTTGGCTAAAGAACTCAATTGCAAGCTTGAAGCTATGGCGCTTGGATCTGACTTGAAGACTGTATCCGAGCTCGTTTTCCCTTATGGAGTGGACGTGCTTCATGTATTCGAAGACGACCGTTTGTCTCCCTATACCACATTGCCACATACATCCATTTTGGTGAATCTATTCAAAAAAGAACAACCCCAAATTTGCTTGATGGGTGCCACCATCATTGGTCGCGATTTAGGACCACGCGTCTCTTCTGCTTTAGGAAGCGGATTGACAGCCGATTGTACATCACTTGAAATTGGAGGTCATGAAGATAGAAAGCAAAATAAAGTGTACGAAAATCTGCTTTACCAAATCAGACCCGCATTTGGTGGTAACATTATTGCCTGGATTATCAATCCCGATCAGCGTCCACAAATGGCAACAGTACGCGAAGGTGTGATGAAAAAAGAATTTGCAGGAACTGCTCAAGAGGGTGAAGTTGTAGAGTATGATGTAAACGATTTCGTTTCAGAAGAAGATTTTGCGGTAACAGTTATAGAGCGACACATCGAAAAATCTAAAGTAAACATCAAAGGTGCGCCCATCATCATTTCGGGTGGCTATGGAGTGGGGTCTAAAGAAAACTTCGACTTGTTGTACGAACTCGCTTCTGTTATTGGAGGAGAAGTAGGTGCATCTCGTGCCGCAGTTGACGCTGGCTATGCCGAGCACGACCGCCAAATTGGTCAAACGGGTATAACCGTTCGTCCCAAACTATATATCGCTTGTGGAATATCTGGACAAATACAGCACATAGCAGGTATGCAAGAGAGTGCCATTATTGTGGCTATCAACAATGATAAGTCTGCTCCTATCAATTCCATTGCCGATTATATAATAACAGGAGATATAGAAAAAGTCATCCCCAAGATGATCAAATATTATAAACAAAACACGAAGTAAGATTTAAAACCACCGATACTTTGAATTGAAACCATCAGTTTTCATTGGCAAAAAGAATAAAAAACATCTATTCTACAGCACTTAACAAAGTATCGATAAATCACACTAAACAAACAACTAAAAATATGGCCAACTTTTATACAGACACTCCTCAACTGAAACATCATCTGAATCATCCTCTTATGAAGCGGATAGTTGAGTTGAGAGAACGTAACTACCAAGATAAAGATAAATATGACTATGCCCCACAGGATTTTGAAGATGCAATGGACAGCTACGACAAAGTGCTTGAGATTGTAGGTGATATCTGTGGCGATGTCATTGCACCCAATGCCGAAGGGGTGGACAAAGAAGGACCCAGCGTTAGCAACGGACGTGTAACGTATGCAAGCGGCACACAAGAAAACCTCGATGCAACGCGCAACGCTGGATTGATGGGGATGGCACTTCCTCGCCAATATGGAGGATTGAATTTTCCCATTGTACCCTATATAATGGCAGCTGACATTGTGAGCCGTGCCGATGCAGGTTTCCAAAACTTGTGGGGACTACAAGACTGTGCCGAAACATTGTATCAGTTTGCAGATGAAGATCAAAAAGATCGTTTTTTGCCCGAAGTTACAAAAGGAGCCACCATGTCAATGGACCTTACAGAACCTGATGCAGGCTCAGACCTGCAAGCCGTGATGCTGAAGGCAACTTTCAACGAAGAAGAAAAGACTTGGTATCTAAACGGTGTGAAACGTTTTATTACAAATGGTGACTCAGATATACATTTAGTATTGGCGCGTTCGGAAGCAGACTCTACAGATGGTCGCGGACTATCTATGTTTGTGTATGACAAACGAAGTGGCGGTGTAAATGTGCGTCGTATCGAAAATAAAATGGGTATAAAAGGATCTCCCACCTGCGAATTAGTTTTCAAGAATGCCAAAGCAGAATTGGTGGGATCTCGCCGAATGGGATTGATCAAATATGTGATGTCGCTCATGAATGGCGCACGCTTGGGTATTATGGCTCAAGCTGTTGGTCTTTGCGAAGCTGCCTATCAAGAAGCGTATGATTATGCCATCTCTCGTCGTCAGTTTGGAAAAGCCATTATCGAATTTCCTGCTGTGTACGAAATGATAGCCAATATTCGTGCCAAAACCGATGCTTCAAGAGCCATGTTGTACGAAACAGCCCGTTTTGTGGATATGTATAAAGTGTTGGATGATATTTCTAAAGAACGTAAGCTCACCCCCGAAGAACGTGACGAAATGAAATATTACTCTCGTTTGGCCGATGCATACACACCACTGGGAAAAGGAATGACCACAGAATTTGCCAATGAAACCACCTACGATGCTATTCAAATACATGGCGGATCGGGTTTTATGAAAGACTATGCCTGCGAAAGACTCTATCGCGATGCGCGCATCACCAATATATATGAAGGAACCACTCAATTGCAAGTAGTTGCTGCTATTCGTCACGTAACCACGGGCACCTATTTGAAGCGTATCAAAGAGTACGAAGTGATGCCCATTACTCCAGAACTGGAGGCTTTGCGCCGTCCGCTTATCAAAATGACTAAGATGTATGAGAAATTGGTGGAGATTGTTACTGAGCCAAAAGATAATGAGTATCTCGACTTCAATGCACGCCGATTGGTTGAATCTGCGGGTCACATTGTGATGGGATATCTTCTACTGCAAAGTGCAAACGAGAACCCTGAACTATACAGACGTTCAGCTGAAGTTTATATTCATTACGGTCAGAACGAAGTAATCAAAAACTACAATTTTGTGACTAAATTCCGTATCGAAGATCTTGGATATTACAAACCAGTATTGAATAAATAAAAAGTTCTTTTTTTTGATATAAAAAAAGTGCAATAAAATTAAACGGATAACTTTATTATAAATAAAGGTGTCCGTTTTTTTATGTGTAAATCCCTACTTTGAGTTCATTTCCTAAATTCAAAAGTCTTACCTATCTTTGTTAGATATATAGAACGAAAATATTATTATTATTATTATTATTATGAAATCATTTAGTGAAAAGGCTATTAGTATCTTTGACACAGCCACAGCCGATTATCATTTGACCAATGATGTGAATGCAACAATCAACAACCCCTACCAAGAGGGAACGATTGAAAACTTCTTGTATGAGAAAAACTGGATAGATGTTGTTCAGTGGCATTTAGAAGACATTATTCGCGATCCTAATATCGATCCAGTAGCGGCATTAAAGATCAAACGCACCATCGACAAATCAAACCAAGTGCGCACCGATTTAGTAGAAAAGATAGATAGCTATTTTCTATATTTATACAAAGATGTTGCTCCATCTCCCACCGCCACTATCAACACCGAAAGTCCTGCATGGGCACTGGATAGACTGTCTATTCTGATAATTAAAATTTATCACATGCACGAAGAGGCCACCAGAAGTGATGCAGATGCAGACCACATCAAGAGTTGTCAACAAAAACTAGATGTATTGTTGGAGCAGCGCACCGATCTCTCTCGTGCTATAGATGAGCTGATGGTCGAGTTGAAATCGGGCAGCAAAGTAATGAAAGTGTACAAACAGATGAAAATGTACAACGACCCTGCCTTAAATCCAGTTCTTTACGCCAAAAAGTAGAAAAGAGAAAAGACCCATGTTGTCAAATATCCTTGTTATTAGGTTTTCGGCCTTTGGCGATGTAGCCATGACACTACCCGCCATTTATTCAGTGGCAAAAGCCTATCCCCATCTCACGTTTCACATCCTGACCTCAAAATCGTTTGAGAGTCTATTCGTAAATCAGTTGCCCAATATACAGGTTATTGGAGTAGATTTGAAACAATACAAAGGCGTGGGTAGATTGACGCGATTGGCTCATCAAATTAGCAAGGATTACAAAATAGATGCCGTAGCCGATCTGCACGATGTATTGCGCAGTAAGATTTTGCGCAGCTACTTTTTTATGCGGGGCAAGCCTGTGCATTATATCAATAAAGAGAGAGCAAAGAAAAAAGCAATTGTCAAGCACAAAGCTCCGCTGGTTCCTCTGAAACATTCTATTGATCGTTACAGAGATGTGTTTTCGAAACTCGGTTTAGATTCAGAGATGAGTTTCAAGTCCTATTTCGAAAACCAAACACGCGATGTGAATCAACTCAATCACTTAGCCTTCGACACTTCCAAAACCAACATGGGTATAGCACCCTTTGCCATGCACGCAGAGAAAATGTATCCCATCGAGAAAATGGAGGAAGTGTTGAAGAGCTTAGTTGCAAAAGAAAACACCCACATCTATCTTTTTGGAGGGGGAGCCCAGGAAAAAGAAAAAATGAAAGAGTGGGAGACAACTTATTCTAACGTAACCTCGGTGGTGGGTCAATTGACGTTGCAAGATGAACTGTTGTTGATTTCACACCTTTCGGTTATGGTCACCATGGACTCGGCCAACATGCATTTGGCATC
>DENY01000106.1:1394-1843 GCA_002359825.1 Bacteroidales bacterium UBA2632 | reverse complement strand
TATGGCTACAATCAATCGCCCAATAATGCTGTGCAGATAAATGACTTGGACTGTCGCCCCTGCTCAGTCTTTGGCAATGTACCCTGTTGGCGAGGCGATCATGCGTGTATGAATTGGATTGCACCACACATTGTAGTAGATAAAATAGCGACAGTGATTGAGGCCAATGCTCACTCGTGAGCTTGTCATTGTGACAATTCAGCAAGAAGCCGTGACACATTCATTTCAAATAATAACGCCTCGGTTAAACCTTTTGTCAAAAAATCTATCTATCTTTGTAGTTGCATAGATAACTATGTCTCTACANNACATTAAGCAAACAAAACGGGGCTGACCGGTTTTGACAGCGGGTAGAAGTGGTTTGTAAGCATGCAGTGCGTTGTCGGGTAGCACTATAATCTCAATCGTCAACATTTTAACTGGCAACAATAATTACGCTCTTGCCGCTT
>DENY01000106.1:0-1133 GCA_002359825.1 Bacteroidales bacterium UBA2632 | reverse complement strand
TTGAGAGATTTGAGCGGTTTTTTGTATGTATATGGCTGACAAAAAAGACAGGAAATAGACAAATAAAGTCAGTTTATATTTCCCAATTCGTACCCCCAAACAAAAAAAGCCATTAGGGGGTACGAATTGTCCAACATTGGCAGTTTCATGTCCACTTTTGACTGGTCTGTATTTAACTCAATTTTAAAAGATTATCATACATTTATAATTAAAAAATTGAGTTATGAAAAGTACATTTAGCGTTCTCTTTTTTATTAGAAGGGACAAAAAAAGAAAAGATGGAACTTGCCCGATTTTGTGCAGAATTACCATCGATGGTGTTGAATCACGTTTCAATACGAAAGTGTATGTTCAGGATTCCAGATGGAATGTGAAAGCAAACAAAGTTTCGGGTAGTAACGCTGAAAGCCGAAACTTGAATGCAAGATTGGATGATATTAAAGCATCGTTACATAGGATTTACCATGATTTTCAACGTTTTGACATTGTAACTCCAGAGAAAATTAAAGGTGAGTTTTTGGGTCTTGACGAAAGTGGGGAGACTATTCTCAATCTTTTTGACAAACACAATCAGGATATGGAGTCTTTGATAGGAATATCTACAACCAAAGCTACATTTCAAAAATACTCAGTTACAAGAAAACATTTGGCTAACTTCATTAAAAAGAAGTATAATGTTTCAGACATTGCTTTGAAATCAATAAATTATATTTTTATTCATGNNAGCCTTGAAATCAATTAATTATATGTTTATCCATGATGTTGAGATTTATATGGTGAGTCATGCGAAGGTGAGTCATAATACTATGTCGAAGTTTATGGGATTTGTAAAGAAAATCATCAATGTTGCTATAAAGAGTGACTTGATTATACATAACCCATTTGCAAATTATAAAATTAAATTTGAAAAGGTAGACAGAGGNNNNCGAGCAGGAGCTAAATCAGCTTATTAAAAAGAAGTTTTTAATCAAGCGTTTGGAACAGGTAAGAGATATTTTTGTTTTCTCATGCTTTACCGGATTGGCATATATTGATGTAAAAGAATTATCAAAAGCTCATATCAGAATTTCATTTGATGGAAACACCTGGATTATGACAAAACGGAGTAAGTCTAACGTCAATGTCAATGTTCC
>DENY01000019.1:7096-8952 GCA_002359825.1 Bacteroidales bacterium UBA2632 | reverse complement strand
TGATAAAGGTTCGGATTGACTTTGTAAATATTTTTTTATAGGCTTTTTGAAGATTGAAATAAATAACTTTTTAATGGGAGATACATTTTTTTTCTGATTTTCAAAGTAATCTAACAACGTGTCTTCTCTGAATTTCAAAATATCTTCTAGCACATCCCCATCCTCATAATATCCACAATGGAAATTTTTCTCAGCAAATGTATTTGTTGGAAAATCAAGTTTTCCTAAACCATAAATTTTAAATGAACGGGATAAAAAATCATCATAGATTATTCTGCAATCTTTTCCTCCACCTAAATTGAATATCTTTTTTGAGAGTTGTGTCTGTTTATCAATTGCATTAACAAAAGCTCTAGCTGTATCTTCTGGAGTGGCTATCTCCAATGAGGTATTTAGAGGTTGATGAAACATCAATTTATAAATTTTGTGTCCACCCATTACAGCAGACAATCTGAAAATAGTCCAATCAAGTTTAGAACTTTGAATGATATTCTCTGCGAATATTTTAGTTTTAGCATATTCATCACCTATACTTGGATATAAATTGTCTTCGATTGTTATCAATGGATCATTTATCCTGTCTCCATAAACTGAAATAGATGAACTGTATAAGAAAAAAGCATTCGGAGAATGCTGTTCTAAAACTCTGATTAACCTTTCTGTTCCTTTAACATTAACCTCATAGGATAACGTCCGGTTTTCATCAGCCAAAGGTGGTATTATGGCGGCAAGATGTATTACTACATCCTTATCATATGATACTCTAACTATATCATTCTCGTTCCGAATATCTCCATAAACAATCTTAATCTCATTTTTGAAAGGCTTGAACTTTTTTATTGTTTTGTTTGACTTAATATCAAAAACAGTAACTTCATATTTATTTTTCATGATGCATAGCTGTTTCAATACGGCTTGTCCAACGGTACCTGAAGCACCAGTAAGTAATATTTTTGTTCTTGATTTCATAGCCTTATTTTTTATATACAACCATACAACTTTATCACTTTAGAAGCTGTATGGTTGTTTAATGATTGATTATTTAAATGACCATCGTACCAATCCTAAGTCACCTACTTGCATTTCTATTACAAGTTTAATAATACTGTTTTCAATCACCTTATAAGCAGTAATCTTATCTAATGTCAAAGTTTTCCCATCGTCGGCTAACATCCAAGTTCCTGCTTTAGTATCACAACCACTTTTTATAACATACGATCCGTCAGATTTAAAGTCCCATTTTGAACTCTTGTCACATTCAGTGGCAATATCAACTCCCGCCACAGTTTTAGACACCAAAGACCAATTTCTTATTATCATATTAGTTTCTGTTCTTTCCTTTTCACAAGCTGTAAAAAGAAATCCAGATAGCACACAAATAGCTAGAATTAGCAAACCCAATTGTTTTTTCATTTTCTTGTTGTTTAATTGTTATATATAATCTGAATGTAAAGCTAGACCTTTATACACACAGTTTTATTACACAATTAAACTTATATATTACATCATTCTCACTTTTTTCATGAACACCAACAATAATATATGAAAATTGCCCAAGCCATTAAAGACAAACAACAAAGAGAATATTGATACTACTTATTACATATCGGATAGTAGTGTGAATAGTAATAGATGCATGAAATTACCACAAAGAAGTTTATGCTGAAACTGAAAGTTTTTTTGTGAAAGGGATGAAAATAATTTCTATGTATCATTATGAAGATTATGTTGTTTACTATCCATATAATAGCTAATGTGTCACAACATTATCCATAGATGATAGTTTCGATCTTGTGTTTCTGTGCTTGACTTATACAACCACACTCAAGAAATTACAATTAAAATTGAATGAATAT
>DENY01000019.1:6507-7001 GCA_002359825.1 Bacteroidales bacterium UBA2632 | reverse complement strand
AACTCTTTTTTTTAATGCAAAATAAATTTTTTATTTTAAAAAGACATCTTAAAGTCTTCCATACAAAATTATATGGCATATCAATACGTATAAAGTTTATCTATACTAACACTTTACACCTTTGTATGTTAATTTAATTTACATTTTTACACTCTTTACTTCATCATCATGCTTGTTTATTTCTCTAATTGATCGTTATATGTAACAAAAGAAGACTTATTACTATCATATATCTGTATAACATCAAAAAAAAGACTTCTTTATTTGACTCAAAAAAAAGTTTTTATTTTAAAAAGACTCCTTTTTCCAGCTCAAAATAAAAATACGAATAAAAAAGGAGCCTTTTTCATAGCAAAAATATATTTTCTGGAATATAAACGAACCTTTATAAGGCATAAACTATTTTTGAGTTGATACCTAAAATGTTTTTGATAGATAAGGCCTTGTTTGTCGGACTGAGTTTAGTGATTTAATTGAATAAAAGATTTCAACCG
>DENY01000019.1:5863-6495 GCA_002359825.1 Bacteroidales bacterium UBA2632 | reverse complement strand
CCCGTGCTGGAAAAATGAGTAGTGGAAGTGGATATTATCTCAATAATGGATGAAATATGACTAATACTAGAAATCCTTAATCCGGGAACTGATAACTTACCACAGTATTAATAAAATTCTAACGTATGATTTTAATGGTGCGACATTATTTCAAGAATTTGAAAGGGAGAGTCAACCAGATAATCAGGTTTTTCTCTACTCAGCTTTTCCTTTGAATTAAAGCCCCATGTAACTGCAATGGTTTTTATGTTGACTTTTTTTGAAGCAATGATATCTCTATCCTCGTCTCCAACATACATCACATCAAGTGGATGAATGTTGTATTTGTTGCACATTTTTTTTAGAACTAAGTTTTTTCCAAATACCGAGCTATCAGAATATACAAACTCAAACAAGATTTCTATATTATATTTTTTCAATGTGTCCATGATAATCTCTTTGGAGTTGCTTGAAAGAACACCAATTTTATATTCTTTTTTTAGACTGATGAGAAGATCGATAATACCTGGAAACAGCTTGATATCCTTACTATTTCGTAGTTTGGTAGAAACATTAAGAATCATTCCCGGAATTTTCCAACGAGGGATATTCAGTTTTTTAAGCAACCCTTTTGCACCTTCATATTTAAACAA